>NZ_JBSFTS010000007.1:0-206501 GCF_053591375.1 Streptomyces sp. NPDC003034 | reverse complement strand
GGTGTCCCCGTGTACGCCGGCCATCGCCCGCGGCGACCAGTCCGCGGAGCCGCTGAGCAGCTCGCGGATGCGGTTGGCCTCCAGGACCATGTCTTCCGGGCCGTGCCGGCGGCCGGTCATCGCGGGCCGGCCAGAACCAAGGGCCCCTCCCGCAGCCGGATACCGGAGCCGACGCAAAGCCGACCGCAGCGGCCGACCCGCGGCAGCCACATCAGCGGCAGCCGGACCCTCAGCCGGACCCTCAGCCGGATCCACAGCAGCCGGACCCTCAGCCAACGCCGGACCCTCAGCCGGAGAGTCGGCTGAGGGTCCCGGAGCGGCACCGGTGACACGCGGGCCCGGCAGACGCGGAAGACGCCCACCCGGGGGTGTGACCCGGGGAGGTCAGCCGGTCAGGCCCGGCCCCGGACCGCCGGACGGCGACGGCGCATCACGTGGACGCCCGCGCCGAGGGCGGCCGCGCCGACCAGGCTCGCCCCGATGGCGGTCTCGGCGGCGGACGGGCCGATGGAGCCGCCGATACCGCCCTGGGCGGGGCGGCCCGGGAGGATCCTGAAGCGGTGCGTGGCGATCAGGCTGCTGTCGTTGCACCTGACGGACAGCGTGTGTTCGCCCGGCGAGGCGTGGTTGAAGATGCGGACGGTCGCGAAACCGATCGACCCGGCCGACAGGTTGGCCGGCGGAAAGTTGCCGGGAGAGGTGACCGTACCGCCGTGTCCGCAACCCGACGCGCTCACCTGCATCGTGGCTCCCTGGTGCACGGAGTACGGGTTGACCGAGACGTTGCTGGGGCCGCCGCCCCCGCCCAGCGGTGGGTTCGCGGAGGCGATGGGGGCACTGAGGGCGATCGCGGCGCAGGCCGCCGCCGTCACGGTAAGAGCGCGGAAAACACGCATGGTGGAACCTCCAGCGGAAAGCGCCCCGGAGCGTCGGCCCCGGATGATCGACGAGAACGCCTCCCACGACGAACCCTCAGCGCGGCCCGCAAGCTCCGCATGTGCGGCTTTGGTCCGCACGGTTGAGCGACACGCCGAAGCGCGGACCGCTCGGCTGACGGATCCGCAGGTCACGGCCCGTCAGTCATTTATGTGACGATTACCTGGATGGGCGCACCCCTTCCGGCCCCGTCCGGCCGCTTCCGGAGTGCGCCACCCGTTCGCCCCCTCCCCAATCGCCGTCCCGCCGACTCAGCCTTAGCGTGCGTGAAGTAGGGCGTAGTGGGGGCGGGACGGGAACGCGGGTCGGGACCCCCGCGTCGGGAAGGGAGAACGATGGGCGAGGACGAGACCGGGCAGTCACGCAAACGCTCGCCGTGGGGCGTACTCGCCATGGTCATGCTCACCGGCCTCGCCATGGTGCGAAACGGCGTGAACATCGACGAGGGGCCGCCCCAGCCCACCGCGGCCTCGGCCGTCGCGGTGACCGCCGACCAGTTGCCGGTGAATCCGCCGGCCGCGCCCGCGGACCTGGAGGTGCTGGAGCACTCGTCGGTGCAGCGCATCCGGATTCCCACGATCAATGTGGACGCGCCGGTGATGACGGTCGGGCTGGACGCGGAGGGCTGGATCGACGCCCCGCCGCCGCAGGACCGGAACCTGGCCGGCTGGTACCTCAACGGCATCTCGCCGGGCCAGCGGGGCTCAGCGGTGATCGTGGGCCACGTGGACAACGCGCAGGGCCCGGCGGTCTTCTTCGGCCTGGGCTCGGTCAAGCCGGGCAGCCACATCGAGGTGGAGCGGTACGACGGGCGCACGGCGGTCTTCGAGGTGTACGGCGTGGAGGTGTTCTCGAAGGAGTCCTTCCCCGGAGCCCGGGTGTACGGGGACACCGGGTACCCCGAGCTGCGCGTGATCACCTGTGGCGGCGGCTACTCCAAGGCCCGCGGCTACGAGGGCAACGTGGTCGTCTTCGCCCGGATGGTGCAGGCCCGCTGACTCCGGCGGTACGTACGGGGCCGCGCGGTCGGGCCCGAAGCGCACGGGGGTGAGCCCCGGGCAGGATGGCCTCAGCGGGCCGGAACCACCGGGAGGGTGAACCGGTAACCGCGCGCGAGCAGTTGGGGCAGGTACGCGGACAGCGCGTGGACGCTCTGCGACCGGTTGCCGCCCGCGTCGTGCGACAGGACGATCACGCCGGGCCCGGCGCCCTTGAGGACCCGGGAGACGATCGCGGTGGTCCCCGGCTCCTTCCAGTCCAGCGAGTCCACCGTCCAGGCGAGCGGCTCCATGCCCAGCTCGGCGCCGATCTCGAAGGCGGCCCGGTTCCAGGCCCCGTAGGGCGCCCGGAACCACAGCGGCGCCTCCCCGACGCTCCGCTGTACGACATCGCTCGTGCGTCCGATCTCGGACGCGAGGCCGGGCCGGCTCAGCCTGGGGATGAGCGGATGGGTCCAGGTGTGGTTGCCGATGACGTGGCCCTCGGCGGACATCCGGCGCAGCAGGTCCCGGTTCTCGGCGGCCATCTCTCCGCAGACGAAGAACATCGCGCGTACGCCGTACCGCCCGAGGGTGTCCAGGATGCCCGGCGTGTACCGGGGGTCGGGGCCGTCGTCGAAGGTGAGCACCATGCTGCTCGCCGTGGCCGGGCCGGTCGGCAGCTCCAGGATGGGCCGGGTGCGGACCGCGGGCTTGGCGGCGGGCGGCCGGGCGGGTGCCTCGGCGGTCATGGGCCGCAGCCGGTACGACTTCTCGGGCGGCGCCTGGACGAGCGTCCCGGGCGCTCCGGCCGCCGGATTCGCTCCGGGCCCTACCGCGCCACCGGAGCCCGGCGTACCGCCCACACCGCTTTCGCCTCCCCCGCCACCCTCGCCGCCCGCGTTGATCAGTCCGGCGGCGCCTGCGACTCCCAGGAAGACGGCGGTACGCAGGACTACGCGTCGTCTTACGGTCGGCTCATCATTTGTCATGATTCCTACGTATCAACGACATCGTCACAGATGTCGAGGGGCGCGGACGCGCGCCCTGCCCATCACCCGCCCGGCTCAGCCACCCGCCCCGGCTCGGCCACCCGCCCCGTTCGGTGGCGATGTCCAGGCAGCCTGTCGGCGCCATCGCGTGCCCCCAGGTCTACTTGCCCGTCGTCAGCCCGGCCTTGGCCGCGCCGCGGCTGAGGACGGCCTCGCTGACGGCGTCCCGGGCGGTCCGGTAGTCCTCCCGCTCGGGGTGGTGCGCGAGGCCTTCGGACAGGTTGACCACCCTGCCCGCGCCCCGGTCCATCCACTGCGGGATGAACTCGGCTCTGGTGACCTGCCAGCGCCGCCCCTCCGCGGCCGGCGGGGCGAAGGTGAAGCGTCCGATGGAGCCGTAACCGCCGCGCGGATCCTCCGCGCCGGAGTGGTTGAACATCTGGCCCGCCACCTGGTCGCCCATGCCGTAGACGATCCAGGTGCCGTTGACCTTTTCATAAGGCTGGGGCACGTGGGCGTGTGTTCCGAGGAGCAGATCGATGTCGGGGCGTCCGCCGCTCTGCGAGGCCGTGAGCGCGCTGCCGAGCGAGAGCTGCGTCGCGTCCGGTTCCGTCTGCCACTCCGTGCCCCAGTGCACGCTGACGAGGACCACGTCCGCGCCCGCCTTCCGGGCCGCCCGCGCGTCCGCGATGATCTCGTCCTGCTCCATGAGGGCCACCGCCCACGGCTGGCCGTCGGGCATGGGGTAGCCGTTGGTGCCGTACGTGTACGCGAGGTGCGCGACCTTGGCGGAGCCCGCCGTGTACGTCGTCGCCGTGGCCGCCTCGGCCGCCGTGCGGGCCGAGCCGGCGTGCTTGAGACCGACCTTGTCGAAGCGGTCGAGGGTGCGGCGCAGCCCGGTGCTTCCGTCGTCGAGGGTGTGGTTGGAGGCGGTGGAGCAGCCGTCGTATCCGGCGTCCTTGAGTGCGTCGGCGATCTGCGGCGGGGACTTGAAGGCGGGGTAGCCCGTGTACGGGCCGCCCTCCTCCCCGTAGATGGTCTCCATGTGGCACAGGGCCAGGTCGGCCGCGGAGACGACGGGCTTGACGCCGGAGAACATCGGCCGGAAGTCGTAGCCGTCGCCGCCCGCGTCGGCCGCGCCCTGCTGGATGATCGAGGTGTGCGGGAGTACGTCCCCGCTGGCGACGAGGGTGAAGCCCTTGGCGGCGGAGGGTCCCGCGGCGCTGGTGGCACCCGGTCCGCCGGAGTCGGCGAGGCGGGCCGGTGCGGGGCGTCCGGTGGTGGAGCAGCCGGCGGCAGCGCCCGCGGACAGCAGGAGGGCCGACAGGACGGCGACGGCGTGCCGGGTGCGCTTGGTCATCTGTCGCAGCTCTCGTTAGTAGGACTATCCGACTTACCGATCCCCTGCAATCCATAGAAGTAGGCGCCCCAAGTCAAGGAACGGCTCGCCCGCAGGACACCGGCTCACCCCTATGGCGGCCGCTCCGGCGCGGCGCCCGGAAGCCGCGGCGACCGGACGGCGCCCGAAGGCCGCCCGGACGTGCCGCGAACGGCGGCCCGGTCGGCAGTGAGCCCGCGCAGGCGCCGTTCGCCGCGCCGTTCGACCGTTCACCGCCCGGCGCGGCCGCCCACCGGATCACCCGGGGGCTTGGGCGCAATACCGCCGCCGGACGGTTCCCGGGCGGCCCGGTGCGGGTGAGGGTGAACGAACCGCCTCCCCAACGGACCCCCACGCACCTCGGAAGGAGCCCCCTCGTGCCGCTCTCACCCACCCTCCAGCGCACGGACCCCGAGGCGCTGGCCGAACTCCAGCGCGAGCACGGCCGGGCACTGTTCGGTTTCCTGTTCGGCCTCACGGCCGGGGACGCCCAGCGTGCGGAGGACCTCGTACAGGAGACGCTGGTCCGCGTCTGGCAGCACCCGGAGGTCCTGGACAGCGGGCACGACTCCATGCGGCCCTGGCTCTTCACGGTGGCCCGGCGGCTCGCGATCGACGCCCGGCGGGCCCGGATGTCACGGCCGCTGGAGGTGGACCCCGAGGGGCTGGAACAGGCGCCCGCACCCGAGGACGCGGTGGCCGGATCGGTCACCGCGATCGACGTCCGCCGGGCCGTGGGCTCCCTGGGGCCGGAACACCGCGAGGTGCTGATGCAGGTCTACTTCCGCGACCGCTCCGTCGCGGAGGCCGCGGCAGAGCTCGGCATCCCGGCCGGAACCGGCAAGTCCCGGACGCACTACGCCCTGCGCGCGCTGAGGAAGGGTCTCCAGGGGTACGGGTACGGGCTCGGCGCTTGATCGTCTCCTGGCGCGCGGCCTGAACGCTGCCCCGAGGAAGCCGCCAAGAAGCCGCGAGGAAGCCGCGAATGCATGCGGATCGGACAAGAAACGTATCCAATTCGGCATCAGAGCGTTCAAGTTGAGTAAACATCCCCCGTCGCGCGCGCCGCCCGGGACAGGCTCAGGGCTGACGGCGGGACGCTCGACGTGCGGGAGAAGGTGGAACGGTGCAGCCCGAGGGTATGAACGGCACCAGTGACGGCGGGCTCGCGGTGCCCATGGCATGGCTCTACGCCGAGTACATCGCGGACGAACTGCTGCGCACGGGCCGGTTGATCCCGGTCAGCACCCTGGAGTTCCGGGCCGGGCGCGACACCCTCGCCCTGACCATCTACCTCTCCGACGCCGCCGGTGAACTGTCCGGGATCCGGGTGGTCTCGCAGCTCGACGAGTGGCTGTCGCTGACGGCGTACGGGCACCCCTGGCGCGACTGGGTGCACACCCGGTTCCTCGCGCTGGGCGAGGAGGCCAGGGAGCGCGGCCGCGCCGAGGAACCCGACCTGGAACTGGCCCGTGCGGCCTGGCGCTGGCTGGACCGCACGGAGCTGTTCGCCACCAACATCGACCCCGGGCGCCGCGGCCACACCGAGACCCCGCCGGGGCTGGACGAGAACGCGCGGGTGTGGACCCCCGCCTGGCAGCTCGGCCTCCCGCTCGGCCACCTGGCCATGCACCTGTTCTGAGTCGCGGATCGGGCTAACGGATGCGCGGCGGCGCGGGGCCCGGCGCCTCGGCCGGATCGGTCACCAGGCCCGTGAAGTCGGCCTCGTTGCGCTCGGCCCGTGTCACGTACCACCGGGCGATGAGCCACATCACCGGATACGCCAGCAGGCCGAGTACCACCCAGGCCGGCGGCCCCGAGCCCGCGCGCGTCAGCAGGAACACCAGCGGCAGGGTCCCGACCAGCAGCGCGAGGGCGGCCAGCGCCCCGAGGCCGGCCCGCAACTGGCTGCGCATCAGGGCCCGGACATAGGTGGCGCCGAGGGTGGTCTGTTCGGAGATCTCCGAGCGGGCCGGGGTGTGCGCGGGCGGCCGCCGGCGGGCGCCCCGGGGCACCCCGGTGACGACCTCCCGCCGGGGCGGCGGCTGCTCAAGCTCGGCCATGGTCCGGGAGTCTAGGCCCTGTCCGGGCGATCTCCGCGGGCCCGCGCTGCCCGGCACGGCACCTCCCCGCGTTGTCGGAGCGCGCGAGTACGGCCACGTACGAGCTGCGCCCCTCCGCCATGCGATGCACCGCACCAGACAACGCGACCTGATCCACGAAGACCGCCCGGACAGGACCTAGGGTGTTCATTTGAGGAGGCGCGAGAGCCGCCGGTCGGCGAGCGGCTTGCCGCCGGTCTGGCAGGTGGCGCAGTACTGGAGCGAGGAGTCGGCGAAGGACACCGACCGGACGGTGTCCCCGCACACCGGGCAGGGCTCCCCGGCCCGGCCGTGGACCCGCAGCCCGCTCTTCTTCTCGGCCTTCAGCTTTCCGGCGGCCACGCCCTGTTCCCGGCCGACGGCCTCGCGCAGGGTGTCCTGGAGGGCCGTGTAGAGCCGGGTGGTCTGGTCCTCGTCGAAGGAGGCGGCCAGCTTGAAGGGCGACACCTTGGCCCGGTGCAGGATCTCGTCGCTGTAGGCGTTGCCGATGCCGGCGATGACGCTCTGGTCGCGCAGTACGCCTTTGATCTGGCGCCGCTCCCCCGCCAGCAGCGCCGCGAAGGCGTCCCGGTCGAAGTCCGCGGCGAGCGGGTCGGGGCCGAGGCGGGCGATGCCCGGCACCTCCCGGGGATCGCGGACGACGTAGACCGCCAGGCGCTTCTGGGTCCCCGCTTCGGTGAGGTCGAAGCCGCCGCCGCCCTCCAGGACGACGCGCAGGGCCAGCGGCCCCTTTCCGGGGCGCGGCGGCTGTGCGGGCAGCGTGTCGTGCCAGCGCAGCCAGCCCGCCCGGGCCAGGTGGGTGACGAGGTGGAGGTCGCCGATCGGCAGGGCCAGGAACTTGCCGCAGCGCATGGTGGGGCCGGCCCGCTGCCCTTCGAGGGCGGTCAGCGGCGGGTCGTACGTCTTGAGCACGCTCACGGCCAGGGGGAGGACGCGCTCGACCACCCGCCCGGTGAGGTGCTCGTCGAGGTACTCCCGCAGGGCCTCGACCTCCGGCAGTTCGGGCATGGTCCCAGCCTGCCGCCGCCTCAGGCGAAACGCGAGCTGGGCACCGGGCCGGGTGATCCGAGGTGGTCGCGGGTGCCGGTGAGCCAGCCGGGGGCCACCGCCGCCGCATAGGCGCAAAAGGCGTCGTCCGGGTCGGCCGGTCCCTCTCCGTCGCCCGGGTCGGGAGCGGCGTCGGCCCGGGCGATGTCCCGGGCGATCTCCTCCTCCGGGCGGTCGTCCTCCTCCCAGGGACTGCGGACGTACTGGGCGAGCAGGGCGCTGGAGTCGGGGCTCACCGGCGGCGGGCCGGTCCAGCGCGTGGCGTGCTCGTGCAGGATCTGGCCGTCGGCTCGGGCGCGCAGGCTCTGCGCGAGCTGCCGATCGCACGCCCCGAGGTCGTAGGCGATGACGACGGTGTCCGTGCGGGTGGGCTCGTACGGTACGGCGGGCAGCCCGAGCACCGCCGCGGCCGCGAGCCCGAGGATCCGGTCGGAGCGGCCGGGCAGCAGCGAGACGGCGGTGGTGGTCGGGCGGCGGCCGGTGGCCTCCAGGGCGAGGGCCAGGCGGGCGAGGCCGCGGCGGCACTGGGCGTGGTCGTCGCCGAGGAGCCCGTAGCGGCCCGTCATACCGGCGCCGAAGCCGTACGGGGAGAGGGTGCCCAGGAGCGCCCCGGTGAGGGCGAACTGCCAGCCGCGCAGATCGGTGCGGTCCAGCGGTCCGGCGGCCGCCGCGAGCTCGGCGCGGGCCAGCATGCGGCGCTGGCGGGCGTGCGCCCACTGCCAGGTGTCGTCCTCGGGGTCGGGGAGCCGGGCAGCGGCGGCCCGGGCGCCGGGCAGGTCCCCGGCCAGGAGCGTGTGGTGGACCAGGAGGTACGTCTCGGGCCAGGCGGGCAGCCGTTCGCCCCGGGCGGCGAGCAGCGCGGTGGCCTCGGCGTGCCGGTGTTCGTCCTCCAGGGCGGAGACCAGTTCGGCGAGGAGCGGGCGGGACTCGGGGAGCAGCCGCAGTGCCTCCCGCAGGGGCCCGACGGCGAGGAAGGCGATGCCGCGTTCGACGCAGCCGTAGCCGAGGTCGTAGAGGGCTTGGGGATCATCCGGGCGCCGGCCGGCCGCGTGGGCGGCGGCGGCCAGGTCCTCGAAGTCGGCGGCTTCGGCCAACGCCTCGGCGGCCTCGGCGAGTTCGGGGAGGGAGAGGGCTTCGGCGCGCGGACGCAGCGACCGTACCGCTCCGGGCAGGTCCCCTGCCTCCAGGAACCGGCGGACGTCATCAAGGGCGATGGTCATCGCGCCGATCCTCCGCGACCGCGGTCCCGCACCGCAACGTACTTTTACCTCCTGCGCCCCTCCGGAGCCGGGGCGTGCCCGACCCGGCGCCGCCGACCGGGCGGCGGGCTGCGCCGGACGCGCCCTACGCCATCACGAACTCGCACCACACCGACTTGCCGCTGCCCCGCGACTCCACTCCCCACACGTCCGCCAGCCGGTCCACCAGCATCAGCCCCCGCCCGGAGACGCCGGATTCGCCCGCCTCGCGCCGCCTCGGAAGCGCGCTGGAGCGGTCCTCGACCTCCACCCGCAGGCGCCGTTCGTGGCCGGTCAGGACGCGCAGGGTGACGAGGGCCGGGCCGTCGGTGTGCATGAGGGCGTTCACGATGAGCTCGTCGGCGACCAGTTCGATCTCGTCCGCCCGTTCCCGCCCGCCCCACGCGCGGACCGCCGCGCCGATCATGTGGCGGGCCGCCACCAGCGCCTCGGGGTCGCCCGGGGCGACATGCTGCTGCAGGCGCCCGCCGCCCCGCGGTGCGTCCTCCACCCGGCGGCGCAGCAGGAGCAGTGCCATGTCGTCGTCCCCGCCGCGTTCGTCGAGGACCCCGCACAGCCGGTCCGCGAGCTGCTGCAGGTTCGCAGGTCCACTGCGGATCAGCGACCTCAGCAGGTCGATGCCGTCGTCGAGGTCGGCGCCGGGCTGTTCCACCAGGCCGTCCGTACACAGCAGGAGCGTTTCTCCCGGGTCGAGTTCCACCGTGGTCACGGGATATTCGAGGCGGCCGAACTCCGCCGAGAGGCCGAGCGGCATCCCGCCCCCCACGCAGATCCTGCGGCAGTCCCCGTCCCGCGTGCGCAGCAGCGGGTCGATGTGTCCGGCCCGGACGAACTGGAGCACGCCCGTCGAGAGGTCGGCCTCCACGTACGTGCAGGTCGCGAAGCGGTCGGTGTCGAGCTCGTGCAGGAAGACGGAGGCTCGGGCCATGACGGTGGCCGGCGCGTGCCCCTCGGCGGCGTAGGCGCGCAGCACGATCCGCAGCTGGCCCATCACGGCCGCGGCGTGCGTGTCGTGCCCCTGGACGTCGCCGATGACCGCGCCGACGCGGCCTCCCCCATGGCCTCCGGCATGGGAGGTGCCCGCTGGCAGCGGGATGACGTCGTACCAGTCGCCGCCGATCTCCTGGCCCATGCGGGCGGAGCGGTAGCGGACGGCTATCTCCGCGCCCGGCACCGACGGGATCCGCCTCGGCAGCATCGCCTGCTGCAAGCCCTCCGCCAGATCGTGCTCCTGCTCCAGCAGCATCGCCCGCTGGAGGCTCTGCGCGATGCTGCTACCCAGCGCGACCAGCAGGTTCCGCTCGTCCTGGGTGAAGCCGTCCTTGTCCTGGTAGAGCAGGCCGATGGCGCCGATGGGGCGGGCCTGCGCGATCAGCGGCAGGTAGGCCGCCGCCGAGATGTTCATGGAGGAGATCTTCGACCAGAGCGCGGGATAGTCCGCGGCGAACTCCTGCGCCGAGTGGAGGAAGCGCGGCTGGAGGGAGCGGACCACCTCGCTCATGGGGTACTGCTCGTCAACGCGGGTGTAGCGGGTGCCGGGGACGAAACCGCCCTGCGGCCCCTCGGCGACGAGGTGGATCCGGCCGGACTCGACCAGGCCCATCACCATGCCCATCGAGCCCAGCCGCTCCAGGCCGTGGGCGTCGCCGAGCGCGTCGATGACGTCCTTGACCGTGCGGGCGTGCGCGAGGGCGGCGGTGGTGCTCTCCACCACCGTCGTCTGACGGCGCCGTTCCTCGTCCAGCCCCAGGCGCTCCGCCGAATGGCTGAGCTCCTCGGTCGCGTCCCGGACGATGCCGATGATGCGGTACGGGCGTCCGTCCGGGGCGCGCATGACGCGGCCCTGGGTGTGGGTCCAGCGCAGCCGCCCGTCCTGGCAGCGGATGCGGAAGTAGGCCCCGTAGCTGTCCCCCCGGCTCTTGAGGGCGCTGGAGACGAGTGCGTCGAGCCTGCTCGCTTCGGCGGGCGGGACGCGGGGCGCCAGGGACGCGGGCCGCCCGTCGTAGGCCTCCGGGGTGGTGTCGAAGACGTCGAGGGCCGCTTCGTCCATGTGCATGAGCCCGGTGACGAGGTCCCAGTCGAAACTGCCCATGCGGTTCA
Source organism: Streptomyces sp. NPDC003034 (assembly GCF_053591375.1). NCBI lineage: Bacteria > Bacillati > Actinomycetota > Actinomycetes > Kitasatosporales > Streptomycetaceae > Streptomyces > Streptomyces sp. NPDC003034. Next base: position 195,710 of record NZ_JBSFTS010000007.1, on the reverse strand, counting down.
GGGAGAGCGACCGGTCCGGGTGCGCGGGCCAGTCGTCCGGCAGCGATACGGTGGGCGGCACCGATCCACCATGACACACGGCCCGGTCAGGCGCTCTCCAAGGAGTAACCCGGGTCGGAGGGCGGCTGCTGCTCGTCGGGGACGCCGTACGGGTCCTCGGGGTCGAAGGGGGCGTACGGGTCGGTCGGCTGCGGCGTCGAACCGTCGGGCTCCATGGGGTACGCCGGGTCGCTCGGGTCCCCCGGCATGTTCGGATCGGTCGGCATGTTGGGGTCGGCCGGCATGTTGGGGTCGGCCGGCATGTTCGGATCGGCCGGGGCGTTGGGGTCCCCCGGCTCTGTGGGGTGGCCCGGCATCTGCGGCGGCACGTCGGAGGGGGTGTCGGAGGGCGGCTGCTGCGGTGTCACCGGATCCGAGGGGGCGTTCGAGCGTGGCGGGCAGTCCGTCGCGCCCGGGGCCGGGATCCCGCCCGGCGGCGCGGTGCGGGGCCGGCCGTCGCTTGGGGCGCCCCGGCAGGGGTCGGGCGAGGGCCCGGTGGGGGTCGGCGGGCCGGTCGGGATGCCGTCGGCCGGGTCGTACGGGGGCAGCATCTGCGGGGTGCGGTCCTGGGCGCCGTCGTCGCCGGTCCTGCGCTCGATCCAGGTGTTGTCCGCGATGTTCACGATCACCAGGTTGTCGATCACGTGGGGGGTCGGTTCGATGACGATGACCTGGTTCGGCTGGTAGCCGTTCCAGGGGTCTCCCTTCTGCACCGGTGAGCCCTTGGGCGCACGCGGGGACAGCAGCGGGTTTCCGCAGGCGCAGCGGACGCGGGGCATGCCGTGCCCGTCGACGAGAACGGCGGTGCCCGCCTGGAGTACGGACTGGAAGACGTCGGCGCGGCCTTCGCGGAAGGCGTGGCTGGTGACGCGGGTGTCGGCGCGGAGCACCACGGGGGTGAGGCCGCGCAGGAAGTCCGGGATCTTCGCCTGTTCGATGTCGGAGGCCTGGGCGAAGGCGCTGGCCTTGGCCTCGTCGGTGGTGAGGGAGCGGACCTGCTGCTCCACGTCGCAGCTGCCGAGCCGCTGGGTGCCGCCGTACAGGCCGGGGGTGGCCGCGTTGACGGTACGGATGCCCCGCCCCGTCGGATTGGGCAGCGGGGGCTGCACGGGAGCGGACTCGGCGGTGGCGGAGGAGGCGGTGAAGGGGTCGGGGCCGGCGGCGCCCACGGGCTGGAGGTGGACCTCCCGGCTCTCGGAACCGGCCTCGCTCCGCGCGTCGTCGGAGCCGCCGCATGCCGCGGCGAACAGACCGAGGAGGGCGAAGAGGGCGGCTCCGACGGGTGCGTGACGACGCGGCGCCTGACGAGGTGTCGGAGGTGTCGGTGCATGCACGTGGATCTCCCTTTTCGCCCCGGTTGCTCCCTCTTGTCTGCCGCATCCGCGCGACCCTCGCAACCGGAGAACGTCTTGAACATGTTCAAGACGCCGCGTAGGCTCACGACCGCGAGCTGAACGCGTTCAAAACATTTGGACGGTTCCGGCTCCGGACGCTGCGACCTTCACGGGCGCCGAGCGACAGATCGGGGGAGTCCGCGGTGACGGTACTGGTGAACGTGATCGTCACCCTGGGCATGCTCTACGTCCTGCCCGCCGGCCTGCGCCTGATCGACCCGGCCGGGCTGCGCTCGACCGCCCGCTTCTGGCCGCTGCTGGCCGCCCCCGGCGCGCTGTGCCTCTGGCTGCCGCGAGGCGCCCCGGCCGTGGTGCTGGCGGCGCTCTATGCGGCAGCCACCGTGGCCCTCGCGGCCCGGGCCCCCGCACGGCTGCTGCGCACCCGTTCGCTCGCCCCGCCCGAGGTCGCCGTCCTCACCGCCCTCGTCTCGCCCTCCGTCGCGGGAGCCGCGCTGGTCGCCGAGCGCGCCGGGTACCGGCTCTTCGGCTTCGACCTCGACATCCTGGCGCTGACCGTGCCCCACTTCCACTTCGCCGGTTTCACCGCCGCCCTGGTCGCCGGACTCGTATGCCGGGCGGCCGCTCCGGGCCCCTGCGCACGCTGGGCCGCGTACAGCGTGCCGGCGGGGACCCTGCTGGTCCTCCTCGGCTATTTCATCGACGACTGGGCCGAGCTGGTGGGCGCCGTGGTGCTGACCGGCGGGATGTGGGCGGTGGCGCTGCTGACCTGGCGGGAGATCCGCCCGGCAGGCCGCGACCGGACCACCCGCGGGCTGCTCGCCCTCTCGGCGGCGGTGCTGGTGGCCACCATGCTGCTCGCCCTGTGGTGGGCGGTCGGCGAGGCCACCGGCGTCGCCCACCCCACCTTGACCTGGATGGCGGCCACGCACGGCCTCGGCAACGCACTCGGCTTCGCCCTGTGCTCGGTGCTGGCCTGGCGCAGGCTGACGGCAGACCGACGACCGACAGCAGAGCGCCCGTTGGCGGCACACCCACGACTGACGGCAGACCGACAGGAGACCGCCCCGTGACCCGCCTCACCGGCGCCGGCCGCAAGTCCCGCACCACCCCCACCGGCAGCCTCAACTACCCGGACCGGGGTGCCACCGCCGGGCGGCCGCTGCCCGCCGGATACAACCACCTGCGCCACCGCACCCGGATCGGCCACGGGCGGGCCGCCTTCGAGGCCGCCGGAGCGGCGGTCACCACCTTCGCCGCCCACCGGGCCTCGGGGATGCGGGTACGGACCGACACCGCCGCCGTCCGGCCCGGCGACCGGGTCGAGGTCGGGATCGGCTTCGGCCCGCTGCGGATCACCGCTCCGTGTCAGGTGATCTGGACGGCGTACGAGACGGCCCGCACCGGCTTCGCGTACGGAACCCTGAACGGTCACCCGGAGTGCGGGGAGGAATCCTTCATCGTGGACATGGAAGCCGACGGCGCGGTGTGGTTCACCGTGACCGCCTTCAGCCGCCCGGCCCGCTGGTACACCCGCCTCGCCGGCCCGGTGGTCCCCCTCCTCCAGCTGGCTTACGCGCGCCTGCTCGGCCGCACCCTGCGCGGGCTGGCGAGCGCGGGCTGATACTGGAGTGGATGGACTGGTTCACGGCACCGGACTACTGGCTGAGCCGACTGGTCTTCCAGCGGGCCCTCGCCGGCGTCTACCTCTGCGCCTTCCTCGCGGCCGCCCTGCAGTTCCGGGCCCTGATCGGGGCCCACGGCATGCTGCCCGTCCCGGACCACATCCGGTACGTCCCCTTCCGGCGGGCCCCCAGCCTCTTCCAACTCCACTACTCCGACCGGTTCTTCGCCACCTGCGCCTGGACCGGGGCAGCCCTGGCGGCGGCGCTGGCCGCGGGCGCCGGCGACGAGGTGCCGCTCGGCGCGGCGATGGCGATGTGGGTCCTGCTGTGGCTGCTGTACCTGTCGATCATGAATGTGGGCCAGACCTGGTACTCCTTCGGCTGGGAATCCCTCCTGCTCGAAGCGGGGTTCCTCGCCATCTTCCTCGGCAACGCGCAGACGGGGCCGCCGGTGCTGGTGCTGTGGCTGCTGCGCTGGCTGCTCTTCCGGGTGGAGTTCGGGGCGGGGCTGATCAAAATGCGGGGGGACCCCTGCTGGCGCAAGCTGACCTGCCTGTACTTCCACCACGAGACACAGCCGATGCCCGGGCCGCTCAGCTGGTTTTTCCACCATCTGCCGAAACCCGTGCACCGGGTGGAGTGCGCCGCCAACCACGTGACGCAGCTGGTGGTGCCGGTCCTGCTGTTCACCCCGCAGCCGGTGGCCTCGTACGCCGCCGGCGCCATCATCGCCACGCAGTTGTGGCTCGTGCTGTCCGGCAACTTCGCCTGGCTGAACTGGCTGACGATCACGCTCGCCCTGCCGGCGGTCGACTTCAGCGGCCTGGCGGGCGCGCCTCCGGCCGCCGCCTCCCGCCAGGCACCGGTGTGGTTCATGGTGCTGGTCTTCGCAGTGACCGCGCTGGTGCTGGTGCTGAGCCGCAAGCCGGTGCTCAACATGATCTCGCGCCGCCAGGTGATGAACCGCTCCTTCGACGCGCTTCACCTCGTCAACACCTACGGGGCCTTCGGCACGGTGGGCCGGATCCGCGACGAGGTGGTGGTCGAGGGCACCGCCGACCGGGTGCCGCGCACGGACGGCGAGTGGCGGGAGTACGGCTTCAAGGGGAAACCTGGCGATGTGAGGCGCCTTCCGCGCCAGTTCGCCCCGTACCACCTGCGGCTCGACTGGCTGATGTGGTTCGCGGCGCTCTCCCCCGCCTACGCCCGGGACTGGTTCGGGCCGTTCGTGGAACGGCTGCTGCGCGGCGACCGGGACACCCTGCGCCTGCTGCGCCACAACCCCTTCCCGGACGCCCCGCCGGTCTACGTGCGGGCCAGGCTGTACCGCTACCGCTTCACCACCTGGCGGGAGTTGCGCGAGACGGGCGCCTGGTGGCACCGCACGCTGCTGGGCGAGTTCATGCCGCCCACCCGTCTCGCGCACTCAGCGCTGTCAGAGGCCGAGTAGGGCCGCTTCCCGCTCGGCGTCGAGGCCCGGACCCGGCCGGTCCGGACGCTGCGGGGCCACCCCGCCGAGCTCCTGGAGCCAGGCCCAGGTGTCGGCCACGGTCTCCTCGACCGGGCGGCATTCCAGGCCCGCGCCCAGAGCCTTGGAGACCTCCCCGCCGTACATGAAGTCGTGCAGCTCGCCCTGCGGAAGCCACACCGGCAGCTCGGTCCAGGGCTGCACCCCCGCCTCCTCGATGCGGGCCGGGTCGGTCCAGCGCAGCTCGGCGCCCCCGCCGGTGGCCGCGACGCAGGCTTCGAGGAAAGCGCCCATCGTGGCGTGCCCGGGCGGGGAGACCAGGTTGTACGCGCCGCCGTGCCCGGCGCCGGCCGCGTCCAGCGTCCAGCGCGCGAGGTCCCGTACGTCGATGTACTGGAGCGGCAGCTCGCGTGGGCCGGGGGCGAGCACCGGGCCGCCGCGGGCCGTGCGGCTCAGCCACCAGGGCAGCCGGCCCACGTTCTCGTACGGGCCGAGGATGAGTCCGGCGCGCACCAGCAGGGCGCGGTCGCCGAAGGCGTCGAGGGCGGCGAGCTCGCCGCCCCGCTTGTCCTCGGCGTAGGCGACGGATGCGGCGTCGGGCGAGGACTCCACCAGCGGGCCGTCCTCGGCGAGCCCGGCCGGGGCGGGATAGGCGTAGACGGAGCGGCTGGAGATGTACGCGTACCGGCCGACGCGGTCGCGCAGCAGGCGGGCGCTGTCGCGCACGGCGGTCGGGGCTCCGCCCCAGGTGTCCACGACGAGATCCCACTCCCCCTCGGCCAGGGCGTCCAGCCCGCCGGGGGCCGTCCGGTCCCCGTGGAGGGCTGAGGTGCCCGGCGGGGGCGCGTGGTGGCCGCGGTGGAAGACGGTCACCTCCCAGCCCCGGGCGAGGGCGTCCTCGGTGATCGCGCGTCCGACGAATTCGGTACCACCCAGCATCAGTAGCTTCATGCGGATCAGCCTGTACCGGCGGCGACGACCGCGGTAGTCATGATCGCCGACAGCGATGACGCTCAGGGCGTAGCGGAACGGGAACTCCGGTCGGCGGAGCCCCTCTTGGCATGCCAGCGCCCCCGGCGCGGGTGGGCGCTGAGGGCACGTGGCGAGGCTGGGGCCGTGGCCGGGGCTCGGGCCGGGGCCTGACCCGGCGGCTCTAGTCGATTCCGGGCAGGATGTGCGCTTCGGCCAGATCGTCCTCGTACCCGGCGAGCCGGATGGGGGCGGACCTGGCCCAGACCTCAAGGTTTCCGAGCTCGTCCTTACGGGGGCTGGCCCGCCAGCCCGTACGCTCCAGCACGATCTTCTTCTCGGGCTTGGTCATTTCTGTCACCGCGCACTCCTTCGTGTCGCGTAACCCGGCAGGCGAACCGCGCGCCGGGCAGGGATGAAAGGGTTTCCGGACGCGGTGGCGCCATGGTGGAGCGTGGCCCGGATAGGGGCCTTCTTGATGCCCCTCAGAGTACACATATGAGCGCACCCCCGCTCGATGGTTGGGCAAAATCCACGCCGTTTGTTGGTTTTGACCGCGAGTTCAGGAAGTCGTGGACCTGTGTCCGCGGCGGACGGTCAACTCGACACCGCTGTACGGACGGCGGAGCGAGCGGCCGCGCCGAGTTCCGGGGTACCGGAGATCAAAACGTATCCAGCAGCCGGGGGAAGCGCTCCTCGCCCCGCCGAGGGGGCGCGCGACACGCCCGGACGCGGCGGGCACGCCGCCGACCTGCGCCATTAGGGTCTCCGGACCCTCCGCGCCACGCCGCCACCGACCTTCCCTCCGCCAAGGAACCGCAGGTGGGAGGCGTGGTGCCGGACCGTGGTCACTTGCTCCGTCCGGGTGACGGCGCGGGCGGCGCCGGACTGGTGCGGGGGGGGCTCCGGCCTTGGGCCGGACGGACGACGCGCGCCGGGGCCTATGCGACGGCGGGGTGCCGCCGGGGAAGGGGCGGGAAGGGGGCGGGCCGTACGAACGCAGTCGCCCCCTCCGGCGTGACCGGAGGGGGCGACTGGAGGGGGCGACCGGAGGCTGTCCGGGGCGGGGCGTGGGGCTTACCAGTTGGCGGGGGCGTAGTCCTTCAGGAAGACGCCGTAGAGGTCCTCGCCCGCTTCGCCGCGCACGATCGGGTCGTAGACTCGGGCCGCGCCGTCCACCAGGTCGAGCGGGGCGTGGAAGCCCTCCTCGGCCAGGCGCATCTTGTCGGGGTGGGGGCGCTCGTCGGTGATCCAGCCGGTGTCGACGGCGGTCATCAGGATCTGGTCCTTCTGGAACATCTCCTGCGCGCTGGTGCGCGTCAGCATGTTCAGCGCGGCCTTGGCCATGTTGGTGTGGGGGTGGCCCGCACCCTTGTAGCCACGGCTGAAGACGCCTTCCATCGCGGAGACGTTGACCACGTACCGGCGCTCGGCGGCGGCAGCGGCCATCGCCGGACGGAGCCTGCTGATCAGGATGAACGGCGCGGTGGAGTTGCACAGCTGCACTTCGAGGAGCTCGATCGGGTCCACCTCGGACACCGTCTGGATCCAGCTGTTGGTGTCGTGCAGGTCCGGGACCAGGCCGCCCGCGTCGATGGCCGTGCCGGCCGCGATCCGCTCCAGCGAGGCGGAACCGGAGACCAGCGCCAGCTCGGTGATGTCCTGGGCGCTGAGCTTCTCGCCCTTGCCGGTGGGCAGGGCCGCGACACGGTCGACGGCGCCGCTGCCGAAGGTGCCGATGACCTCGGCGGTGGGCAGTTCACCGGCGGGGAGCGGGGCGCTCTCGGCGGCGACGAGCTCGCTGTAGGCGGCCGGGGAGCGGCGTACGGTCTGCGCGGCGTTGTTGATCAGGATGTCGAGCGGGCCCTCGGCCGCCACCGAGTCGGCCAGCGCCACGACTTGGGCCGGGTCGCGCAGGTCGATGCCGACGACCTTCAGCCGGTGCAGCCACTCGGAGCTGTCGGGCATGGCCTTGAAGCGGCGGATGGCGTCCTTGGGGAAACGCGTGGTGATGGTGGTGTGCGCACCGTCGCGCAGCAGCCGCAGCGCGATGTACATGCCGATCTTGGCGCGGCCGCCGGTGAGCAGGGCGCGGCGGCCGGTCAGGTCGGTGCGGGCGTCGCGGCGCGCGTGGTTGAAGGCGGCGCAGTCCTGGCACAGCTGGTGGTAGAAGGCGTCGACCTCGACGTAGCGGGTCTTGCAGACGTAGCACGAGCGGGGACGCTGGAGAATCCCGGCGATCGGGCCCTTGGCGGCGGCGGTCAGGGCGTTGCCCTGGGTCTCGTCGTCGATGCGCTCGGCGGAGCCGGTGGCGGTCGCCTCGGTGACGGCCTTGTCGTTGGCGGTCTTGGCCGCGCGGCGCTCCTGGCGGCGGCGCTGCTTGACCGTGCGGTAGAGGCCGGCCGTGGCACGGCGTACGGTGACGGCGTCCGGGTGGTCGACGTCGAGCTTGTCGAGCTCGTCGAGCACGCTCAGGCAGAGAGCCAGCCGCTCGGGGTCGATGCCCGGCCCGTACGAGAGGTTGTCTTCGGTCACCGTCATGGCCGCTGCCGTTCCTTGATCGTTCGTCCGCATCCGCCTGCTGCGGAAGTCCTGGAAGTCCTCAAAAGGGAAACTGTACGGATCCCACGCGCCCGGAACCAAACCGATCCGGTCCGCCTCACGGATCGCGAGGCCGCCGTCACGGTGCGCTGCTGCCCCCGGCGCGCGCGGCGCATCCCGCTGCCGGGGGAAGCGGCTGGGCGAGTGGTCCCGTACTACGCCCGGAGTATGGCCCGTGACCACCTGTGGGCGGAGGAATAGCGCAGGCGGGTGAGGCAAACGGCATCGGTGCGCTGCTGCACGTGGTCGCGCTGGCTACCGACCACTGAGCCTCGTGCAGCCGCTGGGCGCGCTCACCATCGTCTTCGCCTTGCCGATGGCGGCCGTCTTCGTACGGCCGCGGGCACGACGGGGCCCCGGCGAGCGCCGCGCTGGCGGCGGCCGGTCTGATCCTGCTCACGGCCGTGCCGCCGCACGTACGGGGGTCAGATGCGCACTCCGTGGCTCCGGAGGTACTTCAGGGGGTCGATGTCGGAGCCGTAGCCGGGTCCGGTGCGCATCTCGAAGTGCAGGTGCGGGCCGGAGCTGTTGCCGGTCGAGCCGGAACGGCCTATGCGCTGGCCCCCCACGACCTGCTGTCCGGCCTTGACGCCGACCGCCGACAGGTGGGCGTACTGGGAGTGGCGCCCGTCGGTGTGCCGGATGACGACCTGGTAGCCGTACGCACCGGCCCAGCCGGCGGAGACGACCTGGCCGGGACCGACGGACTTGACGGAGGTACCGGTCGCCACGGGGAAGTCGATGCCGGTGTGGTAGCCGCTGGACCACGAGGAACCGGCGACGCGGTACGCGGTGCCGAGGGCGGCGTCGACGGGTGCGAAGAATCCGCCCGAGGCCGCCTGGTCCTTCGCTGAGGGCGGCTGGGCGGCGGGCTTCTCGGCCGGTGCCTGCACCGGCTTCCGCACCGGTTTCTCAGTCGGCTTTTCCGCGGGCTGCTGGGTCTGCTTCCCGGCCTGCTTGTCCGCGGGCTGATCCGCCGGCTTGTCCGCCGCGGGCTTCGCGGGCTTCGCGGTCCCCGGGGCGCCGCCGGGAGGTGCCTGCGGGGCGGTCCGCGGCGCCTTCTCCGGAGCCTGCGCGGGCGGCGCGGCGGTGATGCGCAGCGTGAGCCGCTGCCCGGGGAAGATCAGGTCCGGATCGCGGCCCACGATGGCGCGATTGGTCTCGTACAGCGCCTGCCAGCCGCCCTCGACGCGCTGGTCCGTGGCGATCGCCGAGAGGGAATCGCCGGGGGCGACGACGTACGGGTTCGGCAGGACCGGGGCCCCGGTCGCCGCGGGCGCCCCGGCCGTGCGGGGCTGCTGCTGCGTCTGGTGCGTCTGCTGCTGTGTCTGGTGGGGCTGCTGTGTCTGGTGGGGCTGCTTCGTCTCTTGGGGCTGCTTCGTCTGCTGCGGCTGCACCTGGGCCGCGCCCGCCTGCTTCTGGTGAGCGGCCCCGGCCGGGGCGGCCACCGGGGCCGCACCGCCGCGGCTGAGCCCGGACTGCTTCCTGCAGCTCGGCCAGGCCTGCGGGCCCTGCCCCTTCAGCACCTTCTCGGCGACCGCGATCTGCTGGTCCCTGGTCGCCAGGTCCGCGCGGGCCGCGTAAGCGGTTCCGCCGAAGGCCCGCCAGGTGCTCTGGCTGAATTGGAGGCCGCCGTAATAGCCGTTGCCGGTGTTGATGTGCCAGTTGCTGGTGGACTCGCACGCGGCGACCTTGTTCCACGTGTCCACGGACGCGGCGTGGGCGCCCGTGGCACCGAGGAGAGGCAGCGCGATCCCCGCGCCACCGGCGGTGACGGCGAGCGACGCCCGGTTGATACTGCTCGGCTGATACCGGCGGTGCCGGCCCCGTACACCCATGGGAGTGCCCCCGTTGAAGACATCAGGAACCGCACAACCTAACGTCACGCCCAGGGCGGGACAAGGGGCGCACCCGGGCGCAACGCGGCGCGTCCGGCCGGAAATTGACATTGTCTCGACCGGCGGACGACCGATGGGCGAGCGCGTCGGGGTAGCGTCGGCGGTCCCGCACACCGAAGCACGCAGGAGCGCACGCATGAGCACCAGCACAGCCCAGATCGGCGTCACCGGGCTCGCGGTGATGGGCAGCAACCTCGCCCGGAACTTCGCCCGCAACGGCTTCACCGTGGCCGTCCACAACCGCACCGCCGCGAAGACCACGGCACTGGTGGAGGAGTTCGGGCACGAGGGCGCCTTCGTGGCGGCCACCTCCGCAAAGGAGTTCGTCGACGCGCTGGAGCGCCCGCGCCGACTCGTCATCATGGTGAAGGCGGGAGAGGCGACCGATGCGGTGATCAGGGAGTTCGCCCCGCTGCTGGAGGAGGGCGACGTCATCATCGACGGCGGCAACGCCCACTTCGAGGACACCCGGCGTCGCGAGAAGGAACTGCGCGAGCAGGGCATCCACTTCGTTGGCGTCGGCATCTCCGGTGGCGAGGAGGGCGCACTGCTCGGCCCGAGCATCATGCCCGGCGGCTCGGAGGAGTCGTACGCGTCCCTCGGCCCGCTGCTGGAGAAGATCTCCGCGAAGGCCGCCGACGGCACGCCGTGCACCTCGCACGTGGGCCCTGACGGCGCCGGGCACTTCGTCAAGATGGTGCACAACGGCATCGAGTACGCCGATATGCAGCTCATCGCCGAGGCCTATCACCTGCTGCGCGAGGTGGCCGGCTACTCCCCCGCGAAGATCGCGGAGACCTTCCGGGCCTGGAACCGGGGGCGCCTGGACTCGTACCTGATCGAGATCACCGCGGAGGTGCTCGCGCACACGGACGCCGCGACCGGCCGCCCGTACGTCGACGTCGTCGCCGACGCCGCGGAGCAGAAGGGCACCGGCCGCTGGACCGTCCAGATCGCGCTGGACCTCGGGGTGCCGGTGTCGGGGATCGCGGAGGCCGTCTTCGCCCGCGCGGTCTCGGGCCACGGCGAGCTGCGCGCGGCCGCCCGCGGGCTTGCGGGGCCGTCGGCCGCGGCACTCTCGCCGCAGGAGGCGGACGCCTTCGCGGCCCAGGTGGAGGAGGCGCTGTACGCCTCGAAGATCGTCTCGTACACGCAGGGCTTCCACCAGATCCAGGCCGGCAGCGAGGAGTACGGCTGGGGTGTGGACCTGGGCGCGGTGGCCTCGCTGTGGCGCGGCGGCTGCATCATCCGGGCGGCGTTCCTGGACCGGATCCGCGCCGCCTACGACGCGCAGCCCGGCTTGCCGAGCCTGCTGGCCGACGCGCGCTTCGCCGAGGAGATCGGGGCCGCTCAGGACGGCTGGCGGGCCGTACTGGTGGCGGCCGTCCGCCAGGGCATCCCGGTGCCCGCCTTCGCGGCCTCGCTGGCGTACTACGACGCACTGCGGGCGGAGCGGCTGCCCGCGGCTCTGACCCAGGGCCAGCGCGACTTCTTCGGCGCGCACACCTACCGGCGCACCGACCGCGAGGGCTCCTTCCACACCCTCTGGAGCGGCGACCGCTCCGAGGTCCCCGCGAACTGACGCCCGACTCCGCTGGCCCACCGCTGACCTGCCGGGCGGCTCGGCCCAGCAGGTGGCGTGGCGGCGTCAGCGGCTCAGGTCAGGGGTCCGGGCTGCGGAATCGGCGCGGGCCCGGGCGGCGGGGGCACCGGGTCGGGCTCGGGGACCGGCCCGGGCACGGGCGGGGGCACCGGCCGCGGAATGGGCTCGGGATCCGGAAACGGCCCGGGACCGGGCGGCGGAGGCACCGGGTCGGGCTCGGGGACCGGGGGCTGCGTCTGCTCCGACTTGCGTACAACGTTTCGCACCATACGCGTCGCCTTCCCGCCATGCGGGCCGGTACACACCCGCCGCGTACCGGCCCGCACGCCCCTCGGCGCACGGCGGCCCGGGGCCCCGGCTCGCCCTCAGCGGGCCACGGCGTGGGGGCTGCGCTCCTGGTCGGTTCCCGGCACCGGGGCGGACGGATCCGCCCCCAGTTCGACGATCCGGTTAGCCGCGTCGACATGCACGACTCGGGGCTTGAACCCCCGGGCCTCGGCGTCCTCGATCTGCGCGTAGCTGATGAGGATCACCAGATCGCCGGGGTGCACGAGGTGCGCGGCGGCCCCGTTGATCCCGATCACCCCGGACCCGCGCTCACCCTCGATGACGTACGTCTCCAGGCGGGCACCGTTGGTGATGTCCACGATGTGAACGAGTTCCCCGGGCAGCAGATCCGCCGCGTCGAGCAGATCGGCGTCAACGGTCACGGAGCCGACGTAGTGCAGGTCAGCCTGGGTCACCGTGGCCCGATGGATCTTGGACTTGAACATGGTACGCATCATCGAGGTACTCCTGGACATAGGCTCCCTGCCTGCGTTTTTGCAGGTCAAGGGCGGTTTCCCTACCTTACAACGAGTCGCATGCCCGGTCAGCGTTCCCCAGGTTCTCGGGAAACTCATGCTGACCACTCGCCGACTTCTCTGACACATCGTCAGATCGGATCGGGAGGGCTGGGCCGCCCCATCCACTCCCCTACCGCGACGACGTCGCCAGCCTACGCAACGCACCGCGAAGGCTCGCCGTGATGGCTGTCACGGCGGCGTCTCGTGGTGAGACGGATCGCCGGTAGCCAAGCCGTGCTTTCTCAAGCCGCCGACCGGGACGTGAGCGCCGGAAATCCCGCGCATCGGGACGTGGCGCAGCTTGGTAGCGCACTTGGCTGGGGGGTCAAGGGGGCGCAGGTTCAAATCATGTGGTCCCGACGGTGAGAAGCAGTTCAGAGGGGCCTTCGGGGCCCTTCTGAACATTTCCGGGGGCACGGCCTCCCTCTTCGCCGAATGCTGAGGTCAAGGCCAGTCGCGCAGGTCGATCGGCGCAGCGGTCACCTGGCTCGCGACCTCGGGACCGGCGGCGTAGAAGGGGCGGGCGGCGTCGACAGCGGCGAGCAAGTCGATCCGCTGCTGGTCGTCGTGGAACCGGCCGTGCTTCTGCACGAAGTCCGCCAGCAGGTCGAGCCACCGGCGGCAGAAGGCCAGGTCTGGCTGGCGGCGTACGCCGGCTGCGTCCACGTCCAGCCACGTGGCACCGGTGTGCGACCACGCCCGCTCGGCCAGCACGTCGGGGTGCGCTCCGCCCGTACAGCGCGCCGCCACCCAGGTCGGCTCCCGCACCTCCAGGTCGAGCGACACCGCGAGCGGCCCGTCGCCTTCGGCGCAGCCGAGCACACGCCCGCCTGCCGCGACCACTTCAAGCAGGCGTGCCTGGGGTCCGTACGCGGCTGCCGACAGGTGAACGCTCCGCCCGGCCGCGCCGTCGATCCGGCTGCCCTCGTCCTGTCCGTCCACCCGCAGCCGGACCCAAGGACCGTTCGTGACGACGACGGGACCGCTGCGCAGAGCGCGGCTGAACGCCTCCGGGTCGTGGTCGCCCCCGGTCCATGCGTAGACCCGCCCGGAGCCCGGCGGGCCGGAGAAGGCACCGGCCCGGCTGAAGGACAGGAAGGCGTCGGTCCCGGCCGTCGGCGCGAGCCGCAGCCCGCAGCCCAGTAGGCGGTACCAGAGCTCGGCCGGGCCGGATGGGTCGACCGAGAACAGCAGGTCGATGCTGTCGACCAGGCCAAGCGCGGCGTCCACCACCAGCTCCCGCGCCTCCACCGACCGGATCACCCAGTCGAAGAGGTGATCCGGCGCCGACTCGGCATCCGGGGGGAACGGGCGGACCACGGGGTGGCAGTAGCCGATGGCCGCGCCTCCCGCCCGCAGCTCGGCCGCCGTCTCCGCGTTCGCGGGCCAGTCCCAGGGGTGCGAGCTGCCCTCGTGCCCCGTCGCCCAGCGAGCGGGTGAGGTGTGCCCGCCCGTGGCGTGGAAGTGGCCCAGCAGGTCGTTGCGGAACTCGACCCCGAAGGCTGTCGTGCCGTGCTCGTGCCGCAGCGGACGGCCCAGCCGGCTCTCCACGAGCGCCTGGTCGTAGATCTCGTCGCCGTGCCAGTTGCCGGCGACCAGTCCCATCAGGTCCAGCCCCTCGCCCTGCTGCATGAGGACCGCGTCATGCAGCGAGACCACCTGGTCACCCGAGTAGTTCGCGTGCACGTGCAGGTCCGCGCCGGTCCAGCCGCCGCCGTCGCCGTCCCACCAGCGCTCCGGCTCCAGGTGCAGCCGTGTCGTGCCGCCGGCGTGCAGCTCGGCCCGCTCCGAGACCGAGGTGTACTGCGCACCCCGCGCCGCCGTAATCCGCACCACGCCGGCCGGCACCTCGAGCGTCGCTTCCTGCGCGTGGAAGAACGGCCGGTCGTGGACGTCGTACTTCAGCCGGCCTCCGGTGGGCGCCCACGGCTGCCCCGCCGCGTCGACGACGCTCCATCGGACGGGCGTGGTGGCCGAGAGCTCCAGCACGGCCGGAGGCACGCGGCGCACGGCGGGCGACAGGTCGACCGTCACCGTACCGGCGCGCAGCGACGCGAGCCCCGGCTCCAGCTCCATCCGGCCGACCGCACCGGCTGCCACCGTCCACGCACCGGCCGCGCCCCTGACATCGACCGCATGGGGCGTGTCGTTCACGACGACCACCAGCACACCTCCGGGGCACCAGGTCGCGGGGCCGCGGGAGCCGTCAAGCACGTGCAGCGGTTCGCCGTACCGCACGGTCCCGGTCAGGACGTCGACGGCGACGGCACCGGGAGGCAGCGGCGCGTCCGCGGTCACCAGCAGCCGGAGAGCGGCGGCGCGGTCGACGCGCCGGTCCTCCCCCATGGCGGCGAGGACCGGGCCGAGCGCCGGCACACCCCAGCGGCGGGCCAGATCAAGGACGTCCAGCATGACGTCGGGCGCCTCGGCCCCCCAGTCCAGCGGAGATGCGGCCAGCAGCGCGCGGTAGCGCGCCAGCGCCTCGCCGGCCGCGGGGGGCAGCTCGTCGTCGCAGCACATGGCGGTCCCTCTCTGCCGAGCGTGACCGGTGAGATCACGGCAACTCGATGATGTCCCCGCGAGGACCGGCCTGTTGAGCGGCCTCTGCGTCGGCGGATGGCGGCCCGCGTACGAGGCGGAGGGCTTCCCGCGTCCCAGCCCTCCGGCCCCTGCACCTCCAGCACCGGCTCGGGCAACCGCGAAGGCGCGGGGAGCGACTCCGGGCAACAGCCGGACGGAGCGGCCAACCAACCCTTCGACCAGAGCCGTTGGTCAGCAAATTCTGCGGGTGCCCGGCTCCAGGAGCGATTCGTCCCACGGGACGTACGAAAGCCGATCCGGGTTCCAGTAGTGCATCAAGTCCGCGTTCTCGCTTGACCACCCCTGGTAGATCTCGTCCCAGGAACGCTCCGCATGGTTCGTCAGGGAGCGGGCTTCGATCACGTCGTCGGCGCGCTGGTAGCGGACGTCCATGGAGATGCGGACCTCGTCGCGGACCACTGCGGGCAACGACTGATGGACCGTGAGGCTGGGAAATGTCACCACGTCGCCCACGGCGAAATCGCCGCCGACCCAGTTGGTCTCATGCGCGCACAGCTGCGCACCCCAGTTGGTCCAGTAGCCGTCACCGTCCCCGGTTCCCACCGGCAGGCGGCCCTGCCGGTGGGAATCACGCAGGATGACGAGCGGACCGCTCGCAAGACCGCAGTCCCCGACGGGAAACCAGCAGGTCCACGTTTCGGTACTGCCCTGAACGAGCGGGAAGTCCTGATGGGGTGGCGTCGCGCCCGTCGACGGGTGCGCCGTCATGGCGCGCATGATGTGACGCGGATGGACGAACACGTCGTCGGTGCCGAAGAGCTTGCGATAGAGGTCCAGGAGCGCCGGCTGGTGCGGCAGCCGATGCAGCTCGGGCAGCCTCTGCATGGCGGCATAGAGCTCCGCGGTGACGCCGATATCGACCCGCATCTGGTCGGCGGGCAGCTGGTCAAGCCGGGCGAGATCCAGTTTCCCGTCGCGCGGATCGGCATCCGGTGCCCGTAGACCATGCTCCGACAGTATGTCGAGGACTTTGGAGCGTAACTGCAGAATCGGCTCCGGATCGAGCAGTCCACGGAAGAACAGATACCCGTCGCGCTCGGCTCGGGCTCGCAACTCGTGGGGGTAGTCGCGAAGTTCGGTGGATTCCTCGAATGGCGTCAGATCAGCGGCTTGGACCTTCACCAGAACCGAAGGCATGGTTTCACTCATGGCGCCCAGGCTAGGAACTCGCCTTCTCGCCGCGCCATGTGGAAAACGCTCCGTTCATGGACGATCTGATCAGCGCTCTCGACTCTGGGCCGCGCCACAGCTCACCGGCCGCCCCGAGCGTGACGCGCCGGTCGGTAGGCCGCAGCTCCGAAGGTCACAGGCGTCCTCAGCCTCGCTTCACCGCAACACCTGCCGGCTCCGACCGAGGAGGCTCCGGTCGCGACAACTCCGTTGCCGTGACGGCTTTCTGGACACGCCTCCGCTTGAGGACTTCGGGGCCCGCCGGGGTTGACGCGTCGCAGCGGGCCCTCCTAGCGTGCCTGAAACGATTCATCATCCGTGCTGTCGGCGATGTCGTCCGAGAGGGGCACTCCCGTGGGGGTTCTGCACGTCGTCAAGCCCACCGTCGAGTATGCCAAATGCCCTCTCGGGCTCGATACGGAACGGCCGCGGCTGAGCTGGCAGCTGCTCTCCGACCGACCGGATCAGGCGCAGGGCGCCTACCAGATACACGTCGCGACCAGCGCCGACAAGGTCAACGCCCCTGACATCTGGGACAGTTCTCGGGTGCGATCCGACCAGTCGGTGCTGGTTCCCTACGCCGGTCCCGCGCTTGTCCCCCGCACCCGATACCACTGGTCGGTGCGGGTCTGGGACACGGACGGCGTGGCAAGCGAATGGAGCGAGCCCTCCTGGTGGGAGACCGGACTCATGGACGGCTCGGACTGGACCGGCCGCTGGATCGGCGCCCCAGCGGCCCTCGTGAACGCGGCAGCAGCGGCCCCGCTGCCGGGGGTGCCGCCCCTGGGAGGGGCCCAGTGGCTACGCCTGGCGGACGGCAGCGCGCGGGGCCTGGCACAGACCGGGGCCTCAGCCGCGATCCGCTGGTTCCGCGTCGTCGTCGAGGTGCCGGCAGGTGTCCGCCGGGCCTGTCTGGTGCTGGCCGCCGACGGCGGCCTGACCGCCTACGTCGGCGGCACCCAGGTCCTGCACACGGTCGCCGATCCCACCGCGGAGAACTGGCGCCGTCCAGCCGTGGCCGAGGTCACCGCCCAGCTGCGGCCGGGACGCACCGCCGTAGCAGTCCGCGTCGACACGAGCAGCACCGGATCCGGGGAGGCGGGCCTCCTCGGAGTGCTGCAGTTCACCACCGCCGACGCAGTACGCCACGTGCGGACATGCCGTACGTGGAAGACCATCGGTAGCGAACCTGCGGGTGACTGGTCAGGCCCCGACTTCGACGACAGCGCCTGGGCGGCCGCCGACGAGTGGGCCCCCTGGGGCAAGGCCCCGCGAGGGGCGGTGGCCCCCGCCGCATCCCCCGCCTTCCAGCTGCGACGCGAGTTCCGCCTCCCCGCGAAACAGATCGCCCGCGCGCGTCTGTATGCCACCGCCCTCGGCCTGTACGAGGCGCACCTCAACGGCCGCCGCGTCGGCGCCGACGAGCTGGCCCCGGGCTGGACCGACTACCGCAAGCGGGTGCAGTACCAGACCTACGACGTCGCCGACTTGCTGCGCGGGGGCGCGGCCAACACGCTCGGCTTCCACCTGGCGGACGGCTGGTACGCGGGGACCATCGCCTCCTTCGGCCGGCGCCACTACGGCGAACGCCCTTCGTTGCTCGCGCAGTTGGATGTGACGTATACCGACGGCTCAACCGAGCGGATCGTGTCGGACCAGGCGTGGCGGGCGGCGGCGGGCCCGCTGGTCTCCGCCGACCTGATCGGGGGCGAGGACTACGACGCCCGGCGGGAGACGGACGGCTGGACACAGCCCGGCTTCGACGACTCCGGATGGCAGCCGGTGGAATCTGCGGCGGTCACCACACCACCCGCGATCGTGGCCCAGGCCGATGCCCCGGTCCGGGTGGCGGGCGAGCTCCCCGCCCGGCAGGTCACCGAAGTCGCCCCAGGGGTCTTCGTCTTCGATCTGGGCCAGAACATGGTCGGTTCGGTGCGGTTGAAGGTCTCCGGCGCGGCGGGCACGGTGGTGCGGCTGCGCCACGCGGAGGCACTCAACCCGGACGGCACGCTCCACACCGCCAACCTGCGGTCGGCCCGGGCCACCGACACCTACACCCTCAAAGGCGGCTCGGTGGAGGTCTACCAGCCGCGCTTCACGTTCCACGGCTTCCGCTACGTAGAGGTGACCGGCTACCCCGGGGTGCCGCCCCTGGACGCGGTGACCGGCCGGGTCATGCACACTTCGGCCCCGTTCACCATGGACTTCGAGACCGACGTACCGATGCTCAACCAGCTGCACTCCAACATCACCTGGGGACAGCGCGGAAACTTCCTGTCCGTCCCCACCGACACCCCGGCCCGCGACGAGCGGCTCGGCTGGTCCGGGGACATCGGCGTCTTCGCCCCCACCGCGGCCTACGTCATGGGGTCGGCGCGCTTCCTCACCAAGTGGCTGCGGGACCTGTACGACGCCCAGCGGGCGGACGGCGCGTTCCCCGATGTGGCGCCGCAGATCGGCATGTCGGGCGCGGGCACGGCGGGCTGGGGCGATGCCGGCGTCTCCGTGCCGTGGGCGCTGTACCAGGCGTACGGGGACACCCGGGTCCTCAAGGAGGCATGGGAGCCGGCCAAGCGCTGGCTGGACTACCTGCACCAGCACAGCGACGGCTACCTGCGTCCCGCCACGGGCTACGGTGACTGGCTCAACCTTCGCGACGAGACGCCCAAGGACGTCCTCGCCACCGCCTTCTTCGCCCACAGCGCCCACCTCGTTGCCCGCATGGCGCGGGCTCTCGGTGACGACCCAGTCCCCTACGAGAAGCTCTCCGCCGCCGTCCGCGGCGCCTTTTGCGCGGCCTATGTCTCACAGGACGGCGCCCGTATCACGGGCGACACCCAGACCGCGTACGTACTCGCCCTGTCCATGGATCTGTTGCCGGAGCCGGACCGTGGCCGGGCCGCGGACCGCCTGGTGGAGCTGATCGAGGCGCGGGACGGGCACCTGTCGACGGGCTTCCTCGGCACGCCGCGGTTGCTCGGGGCCCTCACTGCCGCGGGGCGCACGGAGGTGGCGTACCGGGTGCTGCTCCAGGAGTCGTTCCCCGGCTGGGGCTACCAGATCGCCCGCGGCGCCACCACCATGTGGGAGCACTGGGACTCCGTAAGGGAGGACGGCGGCTTCCAGGACGCGGGGATGAACTCCTTCAACCACTACGCCTACGGCGCGGTCGGCGCGTGGATGTACGCCACCATCGCCGGCATCGCGCCCACCGCGCCCGGCTTCCGGCGCCTGGTCGTCCGCCCCCGCCCCGGCGGTGCGGTGACGGCGGCGCGCGCCCGCTTCGACGCGCTCTACGGCCCGGTCACCACCCGCTGGGAGTCGGGCGGCGGCGGCTTCACTCTCCGTCTCGGCCTGCCGGTGGGCACCGCCGCCGAGGTGTGGGTCCCCGCCCGTGTCGCCGCGGATGTCAGTGCCGGCGACACCGAGTTCCTGCGGATGGACGACGGCTGCGCGGTCTTCGCCGCCGGGTCGGGCCGTCACCTGTTCAGTACCGGACAACTCGCTCGGTGAGCGTCGCGACGGCCCCGGCACCGTAGCGCGCGTCTCATCCCGTCATCCCGCGTCATCTCCCGCCGCGCGGTAGGCGGTCGGGCTGAGTCCGTAGTGCGTCCGGAACCGGCGGGAGAAGTAGTTCGGGTCGGGCCAGCCGACCGCGGCACCGACGCGCGCCACGGGCCGTGTGGTGCCCCGCAGCAGCGCCGCCGCGCTCTCCGCCCGCGCGCGGGCGAGGTAGGCCATAGGCGGGAGCCCGATGTGGCTGGTGAACATCCGGGTGAGATGGCCCGTGCTGACCGCCAGTTCGGCGGCGAGCCGGGCCGGGGTCCAGGCCCGTGCGAGATCGGACTCCAGCAGCCGTACGGCGCCGAGTACGAGCGGGTGGGCCGAGGGTGCGTCCGCCCGGGCGGTCGCGGCGGGTGCCTGTGGTGCCGCCGCGGCGAGAGCGTCGAGGAAGACCGCGAGGCGGCCGAGGACACCGATTCTGTGGACCGGGCCGTCGTGCCCGGCCGCCGCGGCCAGTTCGCCGAGGAGCGACAGGCACCGCGTGTGGTGTTCCGCATCGAGCCGGAAGCCGAAGACCCCGGCGTTGCCCGGCGCGCTCGGCCCGCCCCACAGCAGGTGGTTGACGGCAGGTTCGGTGCGGATCCAGGCGAGGTCGGCGCGGAGCAGCTCGGCCGCGAAGCAGCAGTTGACCACAGTGAGACCGGTACAGTCCACGTAGCTGTGCCAAGGCCCCGGCCGGAGCACGATGACGTCCCCTGCGGCGAGCGGCCGGCCCCCGGCCGCGGTCAGATGCCGCCCCCGCCCGGAGACGACGAGGGCGATCTCCAAGAAGTCGTGGCTGTGTCCGGGCACGCTGCCGGTCAGCCGGTGCCGGCCAGTGTGCACCGGAACCCGGGCGGGGAACAGGCCCGTGCCATGCAACAGGCCGTCGAACAGGGTGACTTGGTACGGCACATCAGTATCGTGCTACCTCGTGCGAGTCGTTGGCTAGCCCCGCTTCCACCGGGGCGACCAGCATGAGGGGTATCGCTGAGACCCTGCTGGGGCCGATGAGGTTGAGGAGCACGATGGAGCTTTCCGAAGAGGGCGTGGCGCACTACCGGCGGCACGGTTTCGTGCGCGTGCCCGGAGTCCTCTCGGCGGCCGAGGCCGCCGGCTACGCCCGCGCCGCCGCCGAACTGCCCGGTGCATCGTCGACCGGCCCGGAGATGCGGGCCTTCAGGCAGTACGTCAACGTCTGGCGCACAAGCGCGGCGTTGCGCGCGCTCACCCTGCACCCGAAGCTCTCGGCGCTGGCGCATCAGCTGGCCGGTGTGCCCCTGCGTCTGTGGCACGACCAGGTGCTCGTCAAGCCGCCGCACCACGAGACCGCGACCGAGTTCCACCAGGACCACCCGTACTGGCCGCACCGGACCTGCCGGCACGCGCTGTCCGCCTGGGTCGCGCTGGTCGACGTACCGGCCGAGCGCGGCTGCATGACCTTCCTGCCCGGCTCCCACACCCACACGGGGCTGCGGCCCCAGGACCTGCACAAGGAGGGCGACTTGTTCGAGATCGACCCCGAACTGCGGTGGAGCGAGCGGGTCACCGTCCCGCTGCGCGCGGGGGACATCACCTTCCACAACAGCTACACCGGGCACATGGCCCTGCCCAACCGAACGGACGCGGCACGGCTCGCGCACGTCGTGATCTATATGGACGCGGACACGGTCTACGACGGCCGTCCGCACCCGGTCACGGACGGCGTCGGCCTCCTGCCCGGCGACCGCCTCGACGGCGACCTGTTCCCTCCGCTGACATCGGCCGCTGCGGGGTCCCCGTCCGAATGACCGTGAAGCGCCGTCCTGTTGAGGCGCCCCCCTTCCCGCGCTTTGCCCGCTGAAGCATCCGTGCCCTCCCGGTCACCGGCCCTGCCGCCGGCCCACTGGACCGACACGACCTCGACCGAGCCTGCGCCGTCGCGCATTGCGTCTCGGCCGCGGGCTCGGCCGTGGGTGGTGGAAGGCTCCGGAGTCCGCAGCCGGTCACAGGACGTGCTGGGCGCTTCGCCACTCCCGTGGTGACTGACCGACGTGCTGCCTGAACAAGCGGGAGAAGTAGTACGGGTCGGCCACGCCGCACCGCCGGGCGACCTGGCCGACCGTGAGGCCGGTCGTGCGCAGCAGCTCCTGTGCCCGGGCGATCCGCCGTGCGGCGACCCAGCCCATCGGCGAGGTGTCGAGGTGCCTGCGGAACCGGCGCGTGAGCGTCGCGACGCCACAGCCCGCCACGCCGGCCAGCTCGCCGATCGTGAGCTGATGGTGCAGCTCCTGGTCGACGTACTGCAGCACGCGGCGCAGATCGTCGGGGACGAGCGCCCCGTACAAGGGCCCGGCCGCTCCGAGCGGCTCCGACAGCTCATGGAGGACCAGCGTCCCGAGCGCCCCCATCAGCCCCTCGTCCGGCACGCCCCGCCGGAACACCTCGACCGCGTACAAGGAGACATCCACCAACCGCGGGCGTTCCTCGGCGGAGGAGACCACGACCGAGCCGCCGGAAAGGACAGTGCCGTCGCGCCGCCACCCGCATCCCGTGAGCGGGTGGTCGCGGTCGTGCGGAACATCGGCCACCACCCGGTGCCCGGGATCGTGCTCGGGGATGAGATGCACGCCGACGAGCAGGAACGGGTCCAGCACGTCGGCGGCATACCGGATCGACCGCCCCCACGGCAGGATGAGAAGCACTCCGGCCCTCATCACATGTCGCTGTCCGTTGACCCAGACCTGGCCGCCTCCTCTACGGCACAGGAGGACCATGCGTGACTCGACCCGCGCGTGCCGCAGCCGCCGGCCGGGCTGGAACTGGTACATGTTCGCCTGGCTCACGACCGGCAACGGCGCCCCACTGACCATGAGCGGACGGTCCGGCACCCGTGCCTCCGATGTCATCGCCCACGCGCACGGAGCCGCGGACTTGTGAGACGGAGCGTCACATCGGCAGGACGAGGTTCAGCTGCGCGCCGGGCTCCAGCGTGTGCACGAGATCGCCCTGGCGCAGCTCCACATGTCCGGTGGGACGAGCCGACCAGCGTATCGCCTTGTCGTCCCGCCGCCACGACACCTCCACCGTTCCCCCGCCGGGAAGCGGCAGCCGACCGGACGCCCCCGTCCGCTCGCCGGCGAGCAACTCAAGGCGCAGCCCGCCGTCGGGCTCCACCCAGAGTCCGAGCAGCATCCGCGACAGCAGCCACGTCGGGGTCCCGGACCACTGGTGGCACCGGCTCCACCGGGGGTCGAAGTTCTCCCACCATGTCGTGGCTCCCTGGTCGAGCAGCCAGCCGTAGAGCTCCTCGATCCGTTCGAGCACCTCATGCGCCCGGCCACGACGGGCCAGCTCGATGAGCGAGAAGTGCAGGAAGTACGGCGTCACGAAGCGCTCGCCCGTGGCGAGGTGGCTGGACAGCCGTGGTCCGGTGGCGTCGAGGGGGAAGCAGGAGTCGAGGTGGTCGAGCACCAGCTGCACGGCGGCCGGCTCGGCGCTCGACGGCAGGACTCCGGCGCGCAGCGCCAGGGACGCCGCGTGGTAGCCGAGCGGTTCGGCGGACGTACGACGGGTCAGCGTCTCGCGCAGCGCCGCGGCGGCCTCGTCGACGGCCGCGGTGGCGCTGTGTCCCACCTCGCGCAGCCAGCGGACTGAGGCGTCCAGTCCGTCGAGGGCCAGCAGCGAGATCGACAGGCCGTCGTCGGCGGCGCCCCAGTCCACGAACGGCCACGGCAGAGGCCCCTCGATCCCCTTGGGGCCGAGGCGGGCGCAGAACGCCGCGGCGTTGCATGCCGCGGCCGGTGCCAGCTCGCTGAGCAGCTTGCGGCTGCCGGCGAGCGCGGCATGCCGCAGCACCGCCCCCGGCCACAGCGCGGAGTACGACGCGAGGTGCCGGACGGCGCCGGGCCCCTGACCGGCCACGAACCCGTCGTCATCGGCGCAGCCGGCCGCCATCCGCAGCGAGCGCTCCACGATCCGCAGATCCCCGTGCGAGACGGCGGCGATCTCCATGCCGACCACGGCATCGCCCAGCCACTGGCCGCGCTCGCGGACCGGGCAGTCGACCAGGGCGTCCTCGGAGCAGGCCCGCAGCGTGTCGACGCCGACCTGCCAGATGCGATCGAGCCGGGGAGAGCCGGTCGCCAGGCTGCCGACCGGGTCGGCGGGGGCGCTGCTGCGCTCGTCGAAGCGCAACGCCCCGATATGGACCGGCGAGGCCTCGGCCAGCACGTGCACCTCGACCCAG
The DNA here is from genome assembly GCF_053591375.1 of Streptomyces sp. NPDC003034. Classification (NCBI taxonomy): domain Bacteria; kingdom Bacillati; phylum Actinomycetota; class Actinomycetes; order Kitasatosporales; family Streptomycetaceae; genus Streptomyces; species Streptomyces sp. NPDC003034. Next base: position 171,768 of record NZ_JBSFTS010000007.1, on the reverse strand, counting down.
CGCCCGGCGCGGGGAGTCACCGGCCCCAGCCGCTGCTGCCCGCCGGCGGCGACGTAATGGTCGAGGTTCGCCGACAGGCCGTTGCTCATCGAGATCCAGGGCGTGACCCGGCCATCGACGAGGTCCTCGCTGTAGAGCAGATCGACGGTGGCGCCCGGGGGCGCGCTGATCTCGACACTCGGGCGCCCGAGCCGGACGCGGCCGAGGTCGAAGCGCGCCCACACCCCCTGCGCGGGCACCTGCCCGTCCGGCGCCAACTGCCGGGCGAACACCATGGCGGCCGGGTCGTCCTCGGGAAGCAGCAGGCGCTCGGCACACTCCCCCTGCGCCACCCGTACGGCGGTGAGGGGCGTGAGGGACACCGCTGGGCCCGTGTCGGGAGCGGGGACCGGCAGGCCGGGCACCGTTACGGCGGGCGCCCACGTGTCGACGGCGGCGGGGCCTGTCCACGCCGGCAGCTCGCGCATGTCGCACCACTCGACGAAACCGAGGTTGTCGTTGACGCGGCGGACCCCCGGCCGGAACGCCCGCAGCGGCGCTGCCCGCCAGTCGAGGCCTGGGTGTCCCTCGACCTCGACCCACAGGTGCGGCGCCACGACCGCTGCCTGTTCGGTCGGCACGCCCGGGTGCACGATGTGGAACGCCAACACGTGCGGACCGGGAGCGAGGTGGAGCGCCATCTCCACGTGCTCCGGGCGGTCGGCGGGGGCGCGTGGCGGTCCTTCGGCGACGGGCTCGCCGTCGACGTGCAGCACCGCCCACCACGAAGCGGAGAAGCGCACGACGAGAGGGCGCTGCTCCGGCAGGTCGACCACCGCGCGGATGCCGACGTGCGCGTCGATCTCAGGCGCGCCATTGGTCCACAGGTGCGTCATGTCGCCTCCCGGCAGTTCGTGTCGACAGGCCGCACGGCGACGGCGACGGCGTCGAACCGGTCGGGTAGGTGGAGCGTGAGCTCACTGCCTCCCACCAGTTCCCGCGGTGCCGCTCCCGCCGGGAAGGTCCGGACGTGGTAGCGCTGTCCTTCGCGCAGCCCGTGCGGGCGCACCCGCAACCGGTCGTCCTCGGTGTCCTGCCGCCACACCCCGAGCAGGCAGCCGGCCGGGGAGAAGACCTCCAGAGCCGTCAGCGCCTCGGTGCGATGCGGCGGCTGCTGGGGGCCGTGCCGGCGCACCGACGCCTTCGCGAGCAGGTCGGCCGAGGCGTTCGCGAAGGCCACCGCCTCGACCATCAGCGCCCGTTGGTCCTCGCCGAGGCGGTCCACGGGCCCACTCAGGGTCATGCGCCCGAGCAGCCCTGCGACCAGTCGGTATCGCGTCTCGGCGAGGCTCAGGTCCGGCTGGAGCACGGCCCAGCTGACGGCCTGCGAGGGGTGCAGTACGTCCAGCACCGCACGCAACACGTTGGGGAAGCTGCGCCAGCCACCGATCCAGTGGCCGTGATCGCTGACGCTGCCGAGATGCGTGCGCGACAGCAGGCCGTAGCTCGTACGCCCACCGCCGCTCGCGCAGTTCTCCAGTACGACGTGCGGATGCCGGGCGCGCAGCCCGTCGAGCACCGCCTGCCAGCCCGCGGCAAGCTCCAGCGCGCCTTGCCCCGGTCCGTGCGGCGGCGCATCCGGTCCCGGTACGACCTCGGTGTTGTAGTCGAACTTGAAGTACGCGTAGCCGTGCTCGACGAGCCCGTCCAGCACCCCGGCCAGGTGGTCGCGGACCTGTGGCTGCCGCAGATCGAGGAACGCCCGGCCCGCGTCGAGCAGCGGCCGGCCGTCGCGCTGCAGCAGCCAGTCCGGGTGCTCGGCCACGAGGCGCGAGGCGACCCCGGCGACCTCGGGTTCGAGCCAGATGCCCGGTACGAGCCCGGCGTCGCTCAGGTCTCCCGCCAGGGCTTTCATGCCCGCGGGGAAACGGCTCTCGTCGTGCGTCCAGTCCCCCGCCAGGGTCCACCAGGTGGCGATCTCCCCCTCGGGCGTCTGCGGTGAGTACCACCCGGCGTCCAGGACGAAGGTCTCGACGCCCGTGCCGGTCAGCGCGGCCGCCTGGGACGCGACGGTGGAGGCGTCGAGGGTGTTCATCGTCGCGTGGTACTCGTTGTAGACGACACCGCGCCGCGGTTCCCGCGGTGCCTGGTGCAGCCAGCGGTGCCGGTGAAAGGCGTCGACCACCTCCGCGCGGTCACCCTCCACGGCACCGACCACGACCGGCACCGTGTCCAACTGCTTCCCCGTGCCCAGCACATGGCGCCAGTGCCCACCGGCGTAGTCGGGGCCGCCGGCCTGCGTGTAGACGGTGCCGGAGTCGGCGCCGACCTCCATGCGCCAGCTGGCGGCGGCGTCGACCTGCATGCCGTACGAGATGCCCGCCGCGCGGTCCTCCAGCATGTAGAACGGCAGCACGTGCTTCGACGACCAGGAACCGGTCGTCTCCACCGACCAGGCGTTGATACAGGACTCCGGGTACAGCCCGATGTCCGTCACCGGCCGCGACCGCAGGGTCCCCTCCCAGCACCAGCCACCGTCGTAGGTGTGCAGCCACAGGGCGTCGAAGTCGCCGTGCGCCGCCAGGCCGCGCAGCATTCCGCTGCTGACGTGGTCGACGGTCAGCGGCACCTCGGTCGCGCGGACGCTTGTCCAGCGGGTCAGGCAGGAGGAACCCGGCCTCGCCAGGAAGTGCAGGTCCATCTCCAGACCCTGGTCGCCCGAGGAGCTGAGCACCACGTGCAGGCCACCGTCCCCCAGCCGTTCGGCCCGGTGGCTTTGGACCGTGGTGCTCTCTGTGCTGCCGCAGCCCGTCCACCGGGTGCCGTGCTGAGGGAGCGGGCGGTCGTCCCCGGCCAGTTGCAGCTCGACCTCGGCGCCGAGCCGACCGCCGCGCAGCTGCTTGAGTTCCTCGGCGCCGAGCCGGTGGCCCGGGCCGAACGCGACCTGCCGCGCCGTACCGGCGATGTCGACCGCGTGCACCACGCCTGCGGTACTGAGCAGCAGGAGCGACCCGTCGACGTCGAGCTCGGGGCGCGTCACGGCCGCCGCCCCGGGGTGGCGCCGCGGCCCGTCACCGGGAGTCTCATACCCCCACCTCCATCGAGGAGCGAATGCGGGTCAGCGCGTCGGCCAGCGGCGCGTCGAGGAAGAACATGTCGTTGCCCGCGGTGGCGGACCCTCCCGGCGCGATGGCCCCGAAGCCGCTGGCCGCGTGGATGCAGGAGTACTCCCTGTTGTGGAACAGGAACGCCGCCGGACGGCCGACGGTGGCGACGGTCCGGCTGCCGTCGCGGCTGCACACCGCCACCCACGGGTCGAGGACGACATCGGGCGTGGCGTGGAAGGCGGAGACGAACGGCAGGTCCGTCGCGGGGGGCGCGCCGGCGGTCGAGTAGAACTGCACGGTGGGCCGGGTGCTGTGCCGGCGCGGCACGGAGAGCAGGGGCACGGGTTCGCCGGCGATGCCGGTGAAGTGCCGTTCGCAGTCGTGGTCCCTGACGTCCCGGGCGCCGCCGCAGGACAGGCAGTTGAAGGCCAGTGCGTTCTCCCAGTGGCGGTCGCTCTCGTTCTCGAGGGTGTACGACACCACGACGGCGTCGTCCAAGGACAGGTCGACCCTCATCTCGTAGGCCAGCTCGCCGGGTCGGCGTCCGGTGGCCCGCCACATACGGGCCTCCTGCCGCTGCCACTGCGGCACCAGCGTCGTGTACCAGACGGCGGATGCGGCGTCGCCGATGGCCTCCGGAAAAGCGAGCGAGAAGCGGGCACCGGGAAAGGCGGGTACCTCGCTCAGCCAGGCGCTCATGGTCCCCGCGATGGGCTCGAACTTCATCGTTTCACTCCTCAGCGGTTTCGCGCGACGCGGAAGCCGATGTAGTCCGTGCGGTTCAGCGCCCAGCCCGACTGCCCGACCGCGGCCACCCGCAGGTTGGCCGGCAACGTCGTCACCCAGCTGCCGCCCTTGACGACCGCGGTCGCGGGGTCGGGTTGGTCGGCGGTCCACTCGGCGACGTTGCCGGACAGGTCCAGGACGCCGAACGGGCTGGCTCCGGCCGGCAGCGATCCCACCGGGGCGGTCCGATCGGCGTCGTAGTGGGCGTGCGACGGCTCCATCTCGTCACCCCAAGGAAAGACGCGGTGTTCGTCGGCCCGCGCGGCGCGCTCCCATTCCGCCGCCGACGGCAGGCGCACACCGGCCCAGGTGGCGAAGGCCTGGGCGTCGTGCAAGTTGACGTGCGTGACGGGGTGGTCGGCCGAGTCCTCCGGCGGGGTGGGGCCTTGCCACCAGTCGGGTGCCGCGCCGCCGCCGTCGGCGACGAAGAACGCCCACTGCTCGTTGGTGACGGGCGTGCGGCCGATGTCGTACGCGGGCAGCTCGACCCGGGCGGCGGGCAGTTCGCCGTCGAACCAGGACGGGTGCACTGCGAAACGCTCGGCCAAAGCCTCGACCTGCGTGCTCAGCGTCCCGGTCTGCGCGGTTCCCGGCGGGATGGGGACCAGATCCAGCTCCAACTTGCTGCTCGGCACAGTGCTCCTCCTCGTACGGTGACCCACAGGGTTCGGTCCTTCGCGTCCGGTCCGCAAGGCCGGAAGGGTAGGGCGTCCCAGACGGCGGTCGCCTGGGGAGAACGGCGGTGCCGCCTGGTGAGAGCGAGCGTGCCGTCGGGACGCGTTCACCTCCGGCACGCTCGGGTCTCGTTCGCCCGCTCTAGGCCCTGTCCGGGCGATCTCCGCGGGCCCGCGCTGCCTGGCACGGCACCTCCCTGCGTTGTCGGAGCGCGCAAGTACGGCCGAGTACGAGCTGCGCCCCTCCGCCTTGCGATGCACCGCACCAGACAACGCGACCTGATCCACGAAGACCGCCCGGACAGGACCTAGTAGTCGATGGTCAGCGTCGACTGCTGGGCGTGGCGCATCTTGATGAACGTGGTGCCGTTCGCGACATGCTTGAACCCTTCCGGCGCGGCGTCGAGGTCGGTGACCGGGCCGAGGCTGCGGCCGTCGACCTGGACCGAACGCGGGGTGGGTATTCCGGTGATGAGAAGCTGCGACACCTGCCCCGGGAAGAACCCCAGCCTGGCGGTCAGCCTCGATGATGTGCGCTCGGCGCCGAGCACGTCGGCGGCGGTGGAGATCCGGGTGTTCGGATGCATCAGCGCGGTCTGCACGTCGACGGGGCGACCGAGAAGCATGACCATGGGTTTGAGGATGTCGTCGGGGTTGAGGTCGAAGTCCTTCACCGGCGTGTTCGGGACCAGGAGCCAGCTGTCCGGGTAGCCACCCTTGTACGGCTCGGTGGTCCGCTGCTGGTGCAGCGCGCTGATCACGATGGCCTCGGCTATCCGGCGCCAAGGGAACCCGCCGATGTCGGCCGGCAGGTGGAACGGCTTGGTGCAGCTCGGGTCGGCGGAGGCGTCGAGGAGACTGAGCAGGAAGTAGGCGTACACCAGGCCCACCCACTGCACCGGTCGGCCGAACCACGGGATGGTGAACATCGTCGCGCCGTAGTCGGAGATGGACGCGTACGGCATGTACGGCCGGTCGGGTGCCGACCACGCGTACAGGAACGGCAGTCCGGTCCGCGCCCAGTAGACGGCCCGGTTCAGGTACCGGGTCTCGCCGGTGAGCCGGTACGCCTCGGTGTAGGCACCGATGCCGTACGCGGAGCCCAGCAGCGTCGGCGTGTGGATGGGCATTTCCCAGACACCCACGCCGCGTGGCACGTTGAACTGTTCGATGAAGTCGAGAGCCCGCATACCCGCCTGATGGGCGACGGTGTCTCCGGTGAGCCGGGCATAGCGCAGGAGGCCCTGAGCGTGGACGGTCGAGACGCCCATGATCTCGGTTCCGCGTTCACCCAGGATCTCGTCTTCCGCCTCCTTGGGGTTGAAGGCCCAGCCGCCGGACGGTCGTTGCGTGCGGATTCTGGCGTCCCTGTTCTTCTCGAACTCGGTGATGGCGCCTTCGAGGTTGCCGAGGTAGAACGGCGCGTGGAACCAGCCGCTGTACGTGCCGTCCGTGTTGCCGAGCGCGCTGCGACCGTTGTTGGTGAGGACGCTGACGACGAATTCGTGCACCCGGTTGAACACGGCCGTGCGCTCGTTGGCGTCCGTGGTCAACAGTCCGGCGATATGCAGGTTCACCCCGTACGGCACGTATTGCAATGCCTTTTGACCGGACCACGCCGCCCACCCCTTGACCGCCGGATCCCAGAAGGACTTGAGGTAGGCGTGCCGGACGAGCGCGAGCTCGTCCTGCCAGCTGAATGGCATCGTGCCGGGCTCGGGGACGCCATGCAGCGAGTACCAGTCCTCGACGGCGGTGAGCACGTCGTCGGAGGGGTTGACGATGAAATCGGCCTTGACGGACAGCGGCCGGCCGGCCGCGGCGGAATAGGGTGTCGTCGCCCATGGCGCGTTCTCCGGGACCGGGTTGGGAACGGCCGGGACGAACAGTGAGAGCAGATGGTTGGCCTGCCCGGCGAGCCAGTTCGGTGAGGCGAACCGTGCGCTGGGGTACCGGTTCTGGCCGTCCCACTGCTGGTTCGTGTCCCAGGCGACCGACACGGTCGACCCGCCGCCGGAGATCGCCATCACCGGGACCGTGATCCTCAACGGATGCGGTGCGATACGGAGGTTGTCCGGTGGCCAGACATCGAGGGTGCTCGACGATCTCTCTCCCGCGACGAGCCATTCCAGCCCGGGGAAGAGCCCCATGTGTTTGGGCTTGCCGAAGCTGCCCTCGCCGGCGGTGAGCGAGGGGCCGCCGAAGGCGAGCAGTCTCGCCTGACGATCGGGCGTGATCGAGTACGTGGCCTGGACGGCGCGTGCGGCTGACCCGGCGTCGTCGGAAACGGGCCTGACGGCGAGCCGCAGTTGCGAGGACCATCGCACGCCGTCGGCGTCCGTCACCTGCCCCGTCAAAACGACATGGTCAGCGGCCACTTGAGCGGTGTCCGGAACGATCGGCATCAGCCGGACGCCGTCGGCTGCCGGACCGACGAGGTAGCTGAGCGGCTGCGACGTCGCCATCCGCTTCCACTCCTGGCCCGTCCTGACGTCGAGGAGGAGCTGTGTATAGCCGCCGGATCCGCGAACGACGATCGCCCGGACGTTCTTGTTCTGCAGGTGCACATGCCCTGCTTGGTCCTGGAAGACATGCACACCGCTGGGCCACCAGTGCGCGGACGGGGGCGGCACCGGGACGATGGGCAGGATCGCGCCGAACTGCTGGCGGCTGCCGGGTACCTCCATGTCGAACGTGGCCACGCCGGGTACGTCGACCGTCGGGCGCGCCGTCCACAGCAGTTGAGTCTTGCCGTCGGGTGCTATGACGGGGGCGTGCTGAGTCGCGCCACCGGTGACGAGGGTCACCCCGCTCGGGAGCGCGATCTTCGCGGGGAAGGCCGTGGACGGTTCGCCGCCGACGTTGGACAGCTGGACGGCCAGGGTGACCTCTTCGCCGGGGCGTACGGAGCCCGGCCGTACGATCAGTGGCGCGACCGCGATTCTGGCCCCGAGTTGCTCGATGCGGATGTAGTCGAACTCGATCTGGGCGCCGTCGGCGCCCGGCGGCTCCCGGTCCAGGCGGAACACCTGCACCGTTCCCTGCTGCCACAGCGCGTTCTTCGCCGCGAGGTCCACCGTGTATTCGTGGAACGCTCCGTCGGCCTTGATCGGTATCTCGATCAGCTTGTCCACGCCGAGCGTCGGGGACTTGTCGGTGGCGAAGTAGACCGAGATGCTCTCACCGGCGGTCGCCCGCATCCGGAACCGGAGGATGCGGTCGCGGATGCCGTTGAGGTGCAACGGCGGCGCCATCATGTAGGGGTCGGAGCCGGTGACGCTGGTGCTGAGTGTGCCGCCGCGCACGACGAACGGCGCCAGGCCTTTCGCCGCCGTCCATCCTTCGGCGTCGCCGTCCTTGTTGAATTCCCACCCCACGGCTGTGCCGGTGGTGGTGATCGGCTGGATGAACAAGCCCCGAGCCGAATCGAACTCCCAGGGCGCGGTGTCAGCGCGCTCCGCGGCACCGGCCGGTGTGACCCGGAAGAAACCGCTGCCGAGCACGGCGACCGTGCCGATAGCGCCGTACTGTAGGAATTGCCTTCGTCCGATGCCGTTGGTGCCCATGGTGCGGTCCTTTCGTTTCAGGCTGGCTGGAGCTGTCTTGGCCGCGAGGCCGGCGGAGGTGGCCGTTCGGGCTTCCATCGGATCGTCTCCGCGGCTCCGGCCGACTGGACGAGCGGCCCATCGAGCCGGGCGTCGCGGACAGTTCCGCAGCCCATTCGGCTGTCTGATCAGCCGCGGCCGGGTTCTACTTGCCGGTGCCGCCGCCCGCAAGCCCGCCCTGCATTCCGGCGAGGAAATGTTTGGACAGGAACACGAAGAGCAGCAGCAGCGGGATGCTCGCGATGGCGTATCCCGCGAACAGCGGACCGTATTCCGTCGCGTGCTGAGTCTGGAAGAACTGCAGACCCGCCGACACGGTGCGCAGATCGTTCTCCGTGGCGGTGAGCAAGGGCCAGAAGAAGTCGTTCCACACGCCGATCACGGTCACCAACGCGACGGTTCCGACCACGGGGAGCGACAACGGAACCATGATGGAGACGAACATCCGCAGCCCGCCGGCGCCGTCCACACGCGCGGCGTCGAAGAGCTCCTGCGGCAGCTGCTCGACAAACGTCTTCATCAGCAGGGTTCCGAGCACCGCGCCGCCTACGAGGTGCGGGATGACGAGGACGATGCGGGTGTTGAGCAGCCCCATGTCGCGCATGAGCACGAACATCGGGATCAGACTGGAGATGCCCGGCACCATGAGCAGCACCGCGACCAGCCCGAAGAGCACGTTCCTTCCGAAGAATTCGTAACGGGCGAAGACGAACGCCGCCACCATGCACAGCGCGAGCGCTCCGACACCGGAGGCGATCGCCACGACCACTGAGGTGACCAGGTACGGCTGGATCTGCTCCCAGGCCCTGGCGTAGTTGTCGAAGTGGAACGGCAGGCTGGGCATCCACCACGACTCGTAGTACTGCTGGTTGGTCTTCAGCGACGTCATGAGCATGAAGAGGAACGGGAAGAGCCCGACGAACGCGATGACACTGAGCACGCCCTTGATCGCGAGCTGGTTGCCGCGCCGACGTCCGCCCGACGTGGCCGGCCCCGCCCCGGTTCGCCCCGGTTCGCTCCGGTCCGGGGCGCTGGGCCGGCGGAGCTGGAGCTCAGAGTCGACGGACATCGGCCCGGTCCTCTCTTCTGACGAACACGATGATGACGCTCAGGAGGATCGTCATGACGAACAGCGTGGTGGACAGCGCGGCGGCATAGCCCCACTCGCTGCCCTGGAACGCCACTCCGAGCATGCGGAGCACCGGCACCTCGGTCGCGTTGTCGGGTCCGCCTCCGGTGAGCAGGTACGCCGCGAAGCCGTATTGCAGGACGTTGATCGTCGCCAGGAACACCAGCAGTTTGAGCTGGCTAACCATCAGCGGAAGGTCGATCGCGAAGAGCCGCCGCAGCCGGCCGCAGCCGTCGAGGGCGGCCGCCTCGAAAACCTCGGCCGGGACGTTCTGCAGGGTGGTGAGAAACACCAGGAACGGAAGTCCGGCGACGAACGGGAAACCGATGAACAGCAGCGACAGGAGCGCGAACTGCGGATCGCCCACCCAGTTCTGCGCCAGAGCGTCAAGTCCGACGGCTCGCAGTACGCGATTGATGACGCCGTTGTTGGGTTCGTACATCGCTGCCCAGAGCAGGACCGTGACGACTCCGGGAAACGCCATGGGCGCGATCAGGGCGGTGCGGAAGAAGAACTGCGCGCGCTTGCTCTTCAGGCTGATGATGAGCTCGGCCGCGAGCAGCGGAATCGCCCACGCCACGGTGATACCGAAGACGAAGATGGCACCGAGATTGCGGAACGACCGCCACCACAGGCCGTCGTCCAGCATGGCCCTGTAGTTGTCCAGTCCGACGAAGGGCGAGTCGAAGCCCGGCCGCCATTCGTAGAACGAGTGCCAGATCCCGCTTGCCGCCGGGTAGTAGGCGAACGCGGCCAGCGTCGTGAAGAGTGGCATGAGGGCCAGATAGGCAAACCAGGGAAAGCGTTTCCAGCCCCTCGCCATCACTCCTCCTTCCGGGCGTCGCGCCTCGTCCTGTACCGGGCGAGTCGCCCGCCCGCTGTTTCCGCCGGCCTCTACTTCGCCCAAGGCTCGTTCCCCCACTTGCCGTCCTTGACGGCCTGGCGTTGCCCATCGATCCACAGGTCCTGGAGGTAACGCTGCTGCTCCGGGAGTGACTTCGTGCCCAGCAGCCATCCGTCGACGAGGCTGAGCCTGGTCACGCCCGGCGGCCCGATGGGCATGACCAGGGGGACCTGGTCGCCCCAGCTGCCCTCGGCGAACATCTTCGTCTCGTCGGCGCCGGAAGCGCCCTCGACCGCGGGGATGCCACCGGTGGCGTTCAGCCAGGGCTGCACGTTCTCCGGCGCACTGACGAACTGCAGGAACTTCACGGCGGCTTCGAGCTTCTTGCCCTTGACGGTCGACGGAATCATGTAGTTGGTGCCGCCGACACCGGCCCCGAACCGCGCCGGAGCGCCATTGGCGAGCGGCGTGGACTCCTCGGTGATCTGTGGGAACGGCATGCTGCCGAAGTCGAACTTCACGTCCTGCAAGGAGGTGACACCGAAATTGACGCCCCACGCCATGCCGGCCTTGCCGGCCGCGAAGTCACGCAGTCCGACCACGGCACCGTTGAGCCCCTCGGTGTTGCCCGACCACTGCTTGTCGACGCAGGAGTCCCACACCTTCTTGAGGAGCTGGAGGGACTCGACGGCCTCGGGGGTCTTCGGCGTCAGATCGCCGGAGAGCACGGCCTTGGCGAGCGACTTGTTGGTAACGACGGGTTCGCCCGTCGCCGACGTCGCCTTTCCGGGTGTGCCGTCCGCCGTGTAGACGTTGAGCCGATCGACGTGCTTGTCGAGCAACATCCCGCTGATCGCGGTCATCGTCCAATCGGGGCCCAGGTCGGACCGGTCCATCGCGAGCGGTGTGTAGCCGGCCCCCTTCAGCTTGGCGCACCCATCGATGAAGTCCTCGAAGGTCTTGAACGGCCCCGCCAGCCCCGCCTTGTCGAACGCCTCCTTGTTGTAGAACAACCCGGTCCCGGCCAGGTTGAAGGGCACGAATTCAAGCTTGCCCTCAGCGTTGCGGAGCGCCGGATTCTCCGGGCCGTAGTAGCGCTTGCGGAAGGCGTCGGCCCACTTCTCGCTGCCCAGTCCGGACCTGATGTAGGGGTTGGGTTTCGCGAGGTACTCGTCGAGGGCGTGCACCATGTGCGGCTTGTGGGGTACCTGACTGAACACCAACTCTGGTGCGGTACCGGCGGCAAGGTGCGTGGAGATCGTCTGCGCGAAGCTGTTCAGCGGCAGGACGACGGTCTTGACCTCGATGTTCGGCTCCTCCTTCTGGAAGGATGCGACGAGGTCCTCCCACGGCTCACCGAACGACGAACCGCTCTCGCTCCACTGGTTCGGGCCTTCCAGGGTGATGGTCACGGTACCCTCGGACGACGAATCGTCCCCGCCGGAACCGCAGGCGGTCAGGCTCAACGCCAGGGCTGCCGTGGTTGCGGTCAGGCGCACCGCGGCCGAACCTCGCGACCGCAGGAATCCGCTGTGTGATCGTTCGCTCAAACCCAATCTGAGCATGTGTACACCCTTCTCAGCCCCGTGACTGCGCAGTCCGGGAGTGGGCCTCAAAGACGCTCTGGATCGTTTCAATCGACTGGGCGTGAACGTAGGGCCGCGCTCCAGCCACTGTCAATACAGTGACCGGATTCACATAAAACCGCTGCTGCAGGCGTAGTTGGCGGGCCGCGTGAGGGACCGGCCTCTCACTCACCGACGTTCGCGGGTTCGCCACGGCGGCGAGCGTCACGGCCCCTCGTCCGCCTCGAACGGCATGGGCAGACCTGCGTTACCTGTCGCGAATGGAGCAAGAGGACCGCAAGGCTCAAGCCCGTCCGCGCCGGCGGCAATCCTGACGCTGCGCGGCGGGACCACGGGGGCGGACTCAGGTCAGGACCGCGGCATGCTCGACCTGCGCACGACGAGCTCCGGCTGGAGCACGATGCCGGTGTGCTGATGGTCGTGCTCCGGGTCCGACGGCTCTAGCTTCTGCAGCAGGAGCCGTGCTGCGAGACGGCCGATCTCCGCGGCCGGATGGCGCACCGAGGTCAACGGGATAAGGCTCGCCTCTGCGAACTCGATGTCGTCGTAGCCGACGACGGCAAGGTCGTCCGGGACACGCACGCCCGCATCGAAGGCCGTCTGCATGACGCCCAGGGCCAGGAGGTCGTTCGCGCAGAAGACGGCCGTCGGTCGGGGCGAGAGGCCGATGAGCCGGGCCCCGGCGTCCCGGCCGGCGCCGACGTCCAGCTTCTCGGCTGGGATGTCGACGATCGCGTCGGCGCCGAGCCCCGACTCCTCCACCGCGCGGACAAGGCCCTCACGCCGATCCCGGACCTGCTGCAGATCACCGGAGCCACGCACGTAGGCGATACGCCGATGGCCGGCGGCGAGCAGGTGCCGGCCCGCGAGCTTGCCTCCCAGGACGTCGTCAGCGGCCACTGAACAGGCGGTCCGCGCGTCGACCGCCCGGTCGACGATGACGAACGGGATGTTCGCGCGTCGCAGCGCCTCCCATGGTTCACCGTCAGACGCGACCGGTGCGAACAGGACACCACGCAGGCGCTGCTCGACGAAGAGCGACAGATAGGCCTGCTCGGCCGAAGCGCTCTCGGCGCTGTTGCACACCATCACTCCGAGGCCGGCTTCGACGGCCACCCGCTCGGTGCCCTGGGCGAGGACGGCGAAGAAGGGGTTCCCGGTGTCCATGACCAGCAGCCCGAGCATGCGGCTCCGGCCGGCACGCAGTTGCCGCGCCGACTCGCTGCGGACGTACCCCAGCAGGTCGATCGCCGCGTGGACACGGGCTCGGACCTCACTGGAGACACGCTCGGGCCTGTTCAGGACGTTGGAGACCGTCCCCACGGAGACGCCCGCCTGGCGCGCCACGTCCTTGATGCCCACCATTGCCGACCGTCCGTTCGCCTCGAATCCGTGTGCTCGCCATCCTAGGTCGCCACCACACCATCCTCGGTGAATCCTTTCACGACAGATCACTCGCACTCTCTTGACCACTCCACGGATACATGCTTCCGTAACGATGAAACGATTCACTACGCCGACGCGGTACAGCGCGGCCCTGGTTCCGAGGTTGCCCAATGACTGTCGTGCGGGACGCCGTGAAGGCCGCGCTCAAGGCCCAGACCATCGAGACGCCCTCCTGGTGCTACGGGAACTCAGGCACCCGCTTCAGGGTGTTCGCCCAGCCCGGTGTCCCCAGGACGCCGTGGGAGAAGCTCGACGACGCCGCGAAGGTGCACGAGTTCACCGGCATCGCCCCGAAAGTCTCCCTCCACATCCCCTGGGATCGTGTCGACGACTACGCCGGGCTCGCCGCGTATGCGAAGGAGCGCGGCCTGGAACTGGGGGCGATCAACTCCAACACCTTCCAGAACGATGACTACCGGCTCGGCAGCGTCTGCCACCCGGACGTGAAGGTGCGCCGCAAGGCCGTCGACCACCTGCTGGAGTGCGTCGACATCATGGACGCGACCGGCTCGTCGGACCTGAAGCTGTGGTTCGCCGACGGAACCAACTACCCCGGCCAGGACGACATCGTGGCTCGCCAGGACCGTCTCGCCGCTGCTCTTGCCGAGGTGTACGAGCGGCTCGGTGACGAGCAGCGCCTGCTCCTGGAATACAAGTTCTTCGAGCCGGCCTTCTACACCACCGACGTCCCGGACTGGGGTACGTCCTACGCCCACTGTCTCAAGCTCGGGCCCAAGGCCCAGGTTGTCGTGGACACCGGCCACCACGCGCCGGGCACCAACATCGAGTTCATCGTGGCCTTCCTCCTGCGCGAGGGGAAGCTCGGCGGCTTCGACTTCAACTCCCGCTTCTACGCCGACGACGACCTGATGGTCGGCTCGTCCGATCCCTTCCAGCTGTTCCGGATCATGCACGAGGTCGCGAAGAACGGCGGCCTCGCCCCGGCCGCGAACGTCGCCTTCATGCTCGACCAGTGCCACAACATCGAGGCGAAGATCCCGGCCGTCATCCGCTCCGTGATGAACGTCCAGGAGGCCACCGCCAAGGCCCTCCTCGTCGACCTCGACGCGCTCGCCACCGCCCAGCGCGACGGTGACGTCCTCGCCGCGAACGCGGTGCTGATGGACGCGTACAACACCGACGTGCGCCCGTCGCTGCGCGAAGTCCGCGAGGAACAGGGGCTCGCACCGGACCCCGTCTCCGCGTACGCCGCCTCCGGGTGGCAGGAGCGGATCGCCATCGATCGTGTCGGCGGCCAGCAGGCCGGCTGGGGAGCCTGACCACGCGGCTTCCCACCGCTCGGTCCGCAGGACCGGATGATGCCCGCCCCCTCAGGGACGCCTTCCTTCCCCTTCCCGCACACTTCGACTCTGAAGGACCGATCACACATGGCCACCCACCCCGAAGTCGCCGCGCTCCTCGGCCGCGCGCACCGGCTGGGCTCCGACCCCCGCAACACCAACCACGCCGGCGGCAACGTCTCCGCCAAGGGCACTGTCACCGATCCCGTCACCGGCTCCGACACGGAGCTGATGTGGGTGAAGGGGTCCGGCGGCGACCTCGGCACGCTCACCGAGGACGGCCTGGCCGTGCTGCGCCTCGACCGGCTGCGGGCGCTGAAGGACGTGTACCCCGGTGTCGAGCGCGAGGACGAGATGGTCGCTGCCTTCGACTACTGCCTGCACGGCAAGGGCGGCGCCGCCCCGTCGATCGACACCGCCATGCACGGCCTGGTGGACGCCCCGCATGTCGACCACCTTCACCCCGACTCCGGCATCGCCCTCGCCTGCGCCGCCGACGGCGAGAAGCTGACGGCGGAGTGCTACGGCGGAAAGGTGGCCTGGGTGCCGTGGCGCCGGCCCGGCTTCCAGCTCGGTCTGGACATCGCGGCGATCAAGGAGGCCAGCCCGGAGACCGTCGGCGTCGTCCTCGGAGGGCACGGGATCACCGCCTGGGGCACCACCTCCGAGGAGTGCGAGGCGAATGCCGTGTGGATGATCCGCACGGCGGATGCCTTCCTCACCGAGCGGGGCGGGAAGCAGCCGTTCGGCTCGCCCCTGGAAAGCCACGCGCCGCTGGGTGAGGAGAAGCGCCGGGAACGGGCCGCCTTGCTCGCGCCCGTGATCCGCGCTCTGGCCTCCCAGGACCGCCCGCAGGTGGGGCACTTCACCGACTCGGAGGTCGTCCTCGACTTCCTCGCCCACGACCAGCACCCTCGCCTGGCGGCCCTGGGCACGTCCTGCCCCGACCACTTCCTGCGGACGAAGGTGCGCCCGCTGGTCCTGGACCTGCCTCCCACGGCTCCGCTGGCCGAGGCCGTGGCCCGGCTGAGGGAGCTGCACGCGGAGTACCGGGAGGAGTACGCCGCCTACTACGAGCGGCACGCCGGTCCCGACTCGCCCGCGATGCGCGGCGCCGACCCGGCGATCGTCCTCGTTCCCGGCGTCGGCATGTTCTCGTTCGGCAAGGACAAGCAGACCGCACGTGTGGCGGGCGAGTTCTACGTCAACGCGATCAACGTCATGCGCGGTGCCGAGGCGGTGTCGGCGTACGCGCCGATCGAGGAGGCGGAGAAGTTCCGGATCGAGTACTGGGAGCTGGAGGAGGCCAAGCTGCGGCGAATGCCGAAGCCGAAGCCCCTCGCGACCCGGGTCGCTCTGGTGACGGGCGCGGGCTCGGGCATCGGCAAGGCGATCGCGCACCGGCTGGTCGCCGAGGGCGCCTGTGTCGTGGTCGCCGACCTGAACGGCGAGAACGCCGCCGCCGTGGCCGAGGAGCTGGGCGGCCCGGACAAGGCCGTGGCGGTCACCGTGGACGTCACGTCCGAGGAGCAGATCAGCGCCGTGTTCCGCAAGGCTGTCCTCGCCTTCGGCGGTGTCGACCTGGTCGTCAACAACGCCGGCATCTCGATCTCCAAGCCGCTGCTGGAGACGACCGCGAAGGACTGGGACTTCCAGCACGACATCATGGCCCGGGGCTCCTTCCTGGTCTCCCGCGAGGCCGCGAGCGTCATGATCGAGCAGGGCCTCGGCGGCGACATCGTCTACATCGCCTCCAAGAACGCCGTCTTCGCCGGCCCGAACAACATCGCCTACTCCGCCACCAAGGCCGACCAGGCCCACCAGGTGCGGCTCCTCGCCGCCGAACTCGGGGAGCACGGCATCCGGGTGAACGGCGTCAACCCCGACGGGGTCGTGCGCGGCTCCGGCATCTTCGCCGCAGGCTGGGGCGCCCAGCGCGCCGCCACCTATGGCATCGAGGAGGAGGAGCTCGGCACGTTCTATGCCCAGCGCACCCTCCTCAAGCGCGAGGTCCTGCCCGAGCACGTCGCGAACGCGGTCTTCGCCCTCACCGGCGGCGACCTCACCCACACCACCGGCCTGCACGTCCCCGTCGACGCCGGCGTCGCCGCGGCCTTCCTTCGCTGAGGGCCCTCTGATCGCCCTGGGGCGGGTGGCTGACGCACTCGCCCCAGGTGCCTCCACTGACGCACTCGCCCCAGGTGCCTCCGCGGACCGGCGGCGCGTTGCCGTACGGGAACCGGCCCTGACACGGTGCCCGCCGGGCGCCGCCGGTCCGCCCCTTCTTCCCTCGTTGTTCCTCGACGAGCCGCCCGCACCGCAGAGGTATCCACATGACCACCACTCCCCCGTCGTCCGCCTTCGCGTCCGCGTTCGCCGCAGTCGATCTCGGCGCCACCAGCGGACGGGTGATCGTCGGCCGGGCAGGTCCGGACAACCTCGACCTCACCGAGGTCCACCGCTTCCCCAACACACCCGTGCGCCTGCCGGACGGGCTGCGCTGGGACACCCTCGCCCTGTTCCAGGGCGTCCTCGACGGACTGCGCGAGGCCGCCCGCTCCGGCGGCGTCGCTTCCGTCGGCGTCGACACCTGGGCCGTGGACTACGGCCTCCTCGACACAGACGGAGCCCTGCTCGGCCACCCGTTCCACTACCGCGACGACCGGACCGACGGCGCGGCCGCCCGTGTCTGGGCCAAGGTCGGCCCCGAGGAGCTGTACGGCATCACGGGCCTCCAGCACCTCCCGTTCAACACGGTCTTCCAGCTCGCCTCCGCCGAAGGAACCGCCCAGTGGCAGGCCGCCCGCACGCTGCTGCTCATCCCGGACCTGCTGATCCACTGGCTGACCGGGTCCATCGGAGCCGAGGAGACCAACGCCTCCACCACCGGCCTCTTCGACGCCCGCACCGGCACCTGGTCCAAGGACCTCCTGAACCGGCTCTCTCTCGATCCCGGCCTCTTCCCACCGTTGCGCGCGCCCGGCGACCCGGCCGGCACCCTGCTGCCCCACGTCGCCACGTACACCGGGCTCGATCCCCGGACGCCGGTGACGACGGTCGCCTCGCACGACACCGCCTCCGCGGTCGTCGCCGTGCCCGCGACCGAACCCGGCTTCGCCTACGTCTCGTGCGGCACCTGGTCGCTCGCCGGCCTCGAACTCGACACCCCGGTCCTCAGCGAAGCCTCCCGGGCGGCGAACTTCACCAACGAACGCGGCATCGACGGCACCGTGCGCTACCTGCGCAACATCATGGGCATGTGGCTGCTTGAAGAGTGCCGGCGCACCTGGGAGAGGGAGAACCTGCCCACCCGCATCCCCGCGCTCCTCGCCGACGCGGCCCGGGCCGAACCCTTCGCTTCCCTCCTCGACCCGGACGCCCCGGAGTTCCTCGCCCCCGGCGACATGCCGGCCCGCATCCGGGACTACTGCGCCCGCACCGGGCAGCGCGTTCCCGGTAGCCAAGGCGCAGTCGTCCGCTGCATCCTGGAAAGCCTGGCGCTCGCCCACCGCCACACCCTGCGCCAGGCCGCCGAGCTCGCCGACCGCGACATCACCCGGATCCACCTCGTCGGCGGCGGCTCCGGCAACGAACTCCTCTGCCAGCTCACCGCCGACGCCACCGGCTTGCCGGTCATCGCCGGCCCGACTGAAGCCACCGCACTGGGCAACATCCTCGTCCAGGCCCGCGCCACAGGCCTGACCGGCGACCTCGCCGACATGCGCCGCCTGACCGCCTCCACACAGCACCTGCGGCACTACACCCCCCAGGGTGACACCGCCGCATGGAACGCGGCCGCCGCCCGACTCGACCCCGTCCCGAGGAACCCCTGATGCGCGTCGCCCTCTTCGTCACCTGCGTCAACGACGCGATCTACCCCTCCACGGCCATCGCCACCGTCAGACTCCTCGAACGCCTCGGCGTCACGGTGGACTTCCCCGCCGCCCAGACCTGCTGCGGCCAGCCCCAGTACAACACCGGCTACCGCCGCGAGACCGAACCCCTGGTCCACCGCATGGCCCGCACCTTCGAGGGCTACGACTACGTGGTCACCCCGTCCGGCTCCTGCGTCGCCATGGTCCGCGACAACTACCCGAGGATCGCCCGGAAGGCCCGCGCCGAAGGCCGCGGCGGCACGCTGGCAGAGGCCTCCGACTCCGTCGTCCCGAGGACGTACGAACTGACGGAGTTCCTCGTCGACGTCCTCGGCGTGACGGACGTGGGGGCGTACTTCCCCCACAAGGTGACCTACCACCCCTCCTGCCACGGCCTGCGCATGCTCGGTCTGGGAGGACGCCCCCGCCGGCTCCTTCAGGCAGTGAAGGGGCTCGAACTGCGGGAGCTGCCCGGGGCGGAGGAGTGCTGCGGCTTCGGCGGCACCTTCGCGGTGAAGAACCCGGACGTGTCGGCGGCCATGGGCGCCGACAAGATCCGCAACTCCCTGTCCACCGGCGCCGGGGTGCTGTGCGGCGCCGACAACTCCTGCCTGATGCACATCGACGGCATGCTGCGCCGCCAAGGAGCCCCGCAACGCGCCCTGCACCTCGCGGAGATCCTCGCGAGCACGGAAGAGGAGCCACTGGCATGAGCGGGACCTTCATCGGCATGCCGGCCTTCCCCAAGGCCGCGCACGACGCCGTACGCAACGACACCCTGCGGGCAAACCTGCGCCACGCCACCCACACCATCCGCGACAAGCGAGCCATGGCAGTCTCCGAGCTCGGGGACTGGGCCGAGCTCCGCGAGGCCGGCAAGCAGATCAAGAACCTCACCCTCAGCAGACTCGACCACTACCTGCTCCAGCTGGAGGAAGCAGTCACCGCGGCCGGCGGCACCGTGCACTGGGCGGCGGACGCGGCCGAGGCCAACCGGATCGTCGCGGACCTCGTCAAGGCGACCGGCGAAAGGGAGGTCGTCAAGGTCAAGTCGATGGCCACGCAGGAGATCAGCCTCAACGAGGCGCTGGAGGCCGAAGGGATCCGGGCCTACGAGACCGACCTCGCCGAGCTGATCGTCCAGCTCGGCAACGACCGGCCCTCCCACATCCTCGTCCCCGCGATCCACCGCAACCGCGGCGAGATCCGCGACATCTTCCGCACCGAGATGGGCAAGTGGGGCCGAGAGGCACCTGACAACCTCACCGACAGCCCGGCCGAGCTGGCGGAGGCGGCCCGGCTGCACCTGCGGGAGAAGTTCCTGCGCGCGAAGGTCGGGATCTCCGGGGCGAACTTCATGGTCGCCGAGACAGGCACCCTCGTCGTCGTCGAGTCCGAGGGCAACGGCCGCATGTGCCTCACCCTCCCCGAGACCCTCATCTCCGTCGTCGGCATCGAGAAGGTCGTCCCCACCTGGCGGGACCTGGAGGTCTTCCTCCAGACGCTCCCCCGCTCCTCGACGGCCGAGCGGATGAACCCGTACACGAGCATGTGGACCGGAACCACCGACGCGGACCGGCCGAAGACCTTCCACCTCGTCCTCCTCGACAACGGCCGGACCGACACCCTCGCCGACGAGGTCGGCCGCCAGGCCCTGCGCTGCATCCGCTGCTCCGCCTGCCTCAACGTCTGCCCCGTGTACGAGCGGGCCGGCGGCCACGCGTACGGCTCCGTCTACCCCGGCCCGATCGGCGCCATCCTCACCCCCCAACTTCGGGGCACACAGAGCGAGATCGACGCTTCCCTCCCGTACGCCTCCTCCCTCTGCGGGGCCTGCTACGACGTGTGCCCGGTCGCCATCGACATCCCCGAGGTCCTCGTCCACCTCCGCGAGAAGGTCGCCGGGCAGGGCGGGAAGGGACACCGGCTGGAGAGGGCGGCGATGAAGGCCGCCGGCTGGATCCTCGACCACCCCGGCGTTCTCGCCGCTGGCGAGCGCGTCGCGTCGAGGACGCGCGCGCTGCACCCGAGGAAGCTGCCCGGGCCGGGCGTCGGCCCGTGGTCGGAGAGCCGCGACCTGCCCGAGATGCCCGCCGAGCCGTTCCGTGACTGGTGGAAGAAGAACCGCACGTGAATCAGAACTCCCGCGAACGCGTCCTGGACCGCATCCGCCAGGCACTCGCCGACACGCCACTCACCCCGGAACCGGCACGCGACTACCTCACCACCCACACCCCCGACGCCCCCGTCACCATCCTGGACCTCCTCCAGGAGAACCTCGCCGACTACCGCGCGATCGTCCATCGCACCACGGAAACCGAGCTCCCCGCCCTGGTGGCAGAACTCCTCCACCGGCACGACGCCCACACCGTCGCCGTACCACCCGGATTGCCCGCCGCATGGCTGTCCGCGACGACGGCCGAGCAGTACCACGACGCGGACGCCACCCTCACGCCGCACGAGCTGGACACCACAGACGCCGTGGTCACCAGCTGCGCCCTCGCCATCGCCGAGACCGGCACGATCGTCCTGGACGGCGGCCCCGGCCAGGGCCGCCGCGCCCTCACTCTCGTCCCCGACCTACACGTCTGCGTCGTACGCGCCAAGGACCAAGTCGTCGCCTCCATTCCCCAGGCCCTGCCACGCCTCGACCCAACCCGCCCCCAGACCTGGATCTCCGGCCCCTCCGCCACCAGCGACATCGAACTGGACCGCGTCGAAGGCGTGCACGGCCCAAGACGGCTCCATGTTGTGATCGTCACCCGCTGAAGATGAGGCGGAATCTCCCAGCGAGGGACGGGAAAGCCGTCAAGGCCCAGTGGCGGGGGACTGACCGGCAGTTGCATCACCTGCCGGTCAGTCCGCCGCTCCGGTCCGGGTGGACGCGCGGGACTACGCCACGTCGCCCGTCATGCCCTGCGTCCCCTGGGTACCCTGGGTGTCCCGCATCCCCGGAGTGCTCCGCCTGCCCTGTGTGTCCTTCATGTCGTCCATGTCCCCAGCTGCCGGCTGGGTCCCCTCCATGCCTGCGCCGCCCCGCCTGCCTTCGGTCCCCTGCATGTCCTGCATGCCCTCGGTTCCCCCCATGCCCTCCACGCCGCCGCCGGCCTGGGCGCCTTCGATGCTCTTGGAGCCCTTGCCCCGAAGCTCGATCTTGTGACGCGTGCCCTCCGCCGCCTTCGGAATGCGGATGGTGAGCATGCCCTCACTGAGGTCCGCGTCGCACTGGTCCGCGTTCACCGTGCCCGGCAGGCTGGTGCGGTAGAAGAACTTGCCCGTCCTGCGGGAGAGGACCTTCCCGCGGTGCTCCTCCGAGACCTCGCCGGAGATGCTCAGCTCGTTCCCGTCCACCTCGATGTCGACGTTCTCGGCGGGCACACCCGGCAGCTCCATCCGGACGACGTACGAGTCGTCGGTCTCCTCTTCTTCCGCCATGGGCAGCCAGTTCTGGCCGCTCTCTCCGGGCATCGCCGCCTGCTCCAGCATGCGGCCCATTTCGCCCCACATGTTCTCGAAATCACGGAACGGGTCCCACGATCCCCACGCCGGCCGCAGCCGCTCGGGCAAGGCCCCGCCGCGCCGAATGGGCAACACCATGATCAACACCTCCATGTCGTCCACGACAGGAAGCGGAACAGGGACCGGTCGGCGACCCGCTCCGCTCCCGGTGACAGGCGACTGTCCGCCCCGCCACCGGATAAACCGGCACCAAGCTATAAACCGACACAAAAGCGGCGGATGGCCTGGCCGTCAGGATCGAGAGCGCGTGGTGGCGAGCCAGGTGACGGCGCGGTTGATGTCGGAGTCGGAAACGATGCCGACCAGGGCTCGCGTGGCGGGGTCCAGGACCAGGACCCGGCGTTCGGCGGCGGATTCCAGCCTCGGCAGCACATCGCTGACGGACTCGTCAGGAGAGGCGGTGGCCACCCGGTCGAGCGGGCACATCACCTGGTCGAGCGTGACGTCGTGTCGTTCGCGTGGCGGCGTCCCCTCTATTCTCGCCGCCGTCACCAGACCCACCGGTGTCCCCTCCTCGGCCACCACCGGGAACGCCGTGTGGCGGTGGTGTCCGAAGGGGGCGGCCGCGAGGAACTCGTCGATCGTCGTCCCGGTGTGCACGGTCACCGGATCCGGGGTCATGATGCGGCCCACGGACACTCCCGCGAGGGTGGCCCGCAGTTGCGCCTGCTGGCCCTCCACGGTGGCGGCGGCGATCATGAATCCGCCGATCAGCGCCGTCCACAGCCCTGCCAGGCTGCCGGTGAGCAGCATGGAGAGGAAGCCGTAGAGGACGAGCAGCCAGCCGAAGCCGCGGCCGGCCGCCGCGGCCACCACGGCAGCCCGCATCGGATCCCCCGTACGCTTCCACACGAAGGCCCGCAGCAGCCTGCCGCCGTCGAGGGGCGCTGCGGGGATGCTGTTGAACAGCGCGAGCATGATGTTGATCCCGGCCAGCCAGGCGAGCACCTCCACCAGCAGACTCGGGCCCGTGAGCGCGGCGGCCACGGCCGCCAGGACCACGAACAGGATGCCGAGCACGGCGCTGGTCAACGGACCCACGCCGGCGATGCGTACCTCCGCCTTCGGAGTGGGAGCCTCACCCTTCAGCCGCGCGACGCCACCGAGCATCCACAAGGTCATGCCCTCGACCTCGACACCGTGGCGCTTGGCCACCACCGCGTGGGCGACCTCGTGCGCCAGCACCGACGCGAAGAACACCACGGCCGCCACGAGCCCCCAAGCCCAGTAGACGACCTGGGGGTGAGCTGGGTACGCGTGGGGCAGCCGGCCCTGGGCCAGAGAAAGCGCCACCAGGACGAAGATGACGAGGACGCTCCAGTTCACCGACACCCGCACGCCGGCTATCCGCCCCAGCGTGAACGTCTCATTCACCGTCGGCCTCCCTTCCCGCGGGAACGCTGCGACTGACGGGAATCCTGACCTTCACCTACCCGGATCGGCCGCCGAGTCTGCCTCGACGGCACTGCGACATGGTCCGTCCGTCCGCCCGCACGTCCGCCCGCACGTCCGGCCCCACGTCGGCCACGCGACGCGATATCCGGGGCACGGATCGGCCCGGATCGGCCCGGATCGGCACGGATCGGCACGGGGACGGAAGAACGCGCCGCGTCAGTCCAGGCAGAATTCGTTGCCCTCGGGGTCGGTCATCACGAGGTAGCCGGCGCTCATCGGGGGCTCGGGCTCGAAGCGGCGCACCCGCGCCGCTCCCAGCGCGACGAGCCGGTCGCACTCGGCCTCCAGCGCCGCCATCCGCTCCTCTCCGTGCAGTCCCGGGGCCGCACGGACGTCGAGGTGGACGCGGTTCTTGGCGATCTTGTCCTCCGGCACCTGCTGGAAGAACAGCCGTGGGCCGTGCCCGTCCGGGTCCTCGATGGCCGACTTCGCGTTGCGCCGCTCCACCGGTACGCCGACCCGCGCGAGGAAGTCGTCCCACGCGGCCAGCGGGTCGGCGCCCTCGGGAAGGTCGACTCCCGGCGGCCCGGGATGGACGTAGCCCAGCACGTCCCGCCAGAAGGACGACAGCGCCCGCGGGTCATGGGCGTCGAAGGTGACCTGGATGTGGCGGCTCATCGGTTGCTCCGTTCGTAGCGGTTCATGTGCGCGGGCAGAGGCCGCGGCAGGCAGACATCGGACCGGTGGTGGATCAGTTCAGGGTGGATGTGCGGCACCGGGGGCGGCCACGGGCCTCGGGGCAAGGGCTCGCGTTCACGTCCATGGAGCCACCCTGACACCCCTTGCGGACAGGCTCGGTCCGCGATCGACCACCACCCCGATTCCACCACCGCGCTCCCAGCGGGTGGCCGCCGCGCGTTATGGCACGCGTCACAGCACCCCTTTGGCCGGGCGGCCGCCGCCTCCGTACTGGCCGCCGCTCTCCTGACCTCCACCGCCCGTCCGACCGAAGTCCGTCTTGAGCTGCGCGGTCAGCCGCTTGGCGTAGCCGTCGGAGACGACGGTGTACCACGCGTTGGGTGGTCGACACATCCCGCAACGGCAACGGCGGCTATGTCGTGCCCGGCTCGCCGGGCAGCGGGCACGTCGGATTCTGCAACCCGCCCCTGCGCTAGCTCGGTGTGAGCTCCCGCGCCGGCAGCGCCGGCGGGGCGGAGTACCAGCTGTGGATCAAGAACCTGGGTGACTCGGACGGCAACTCCGCCCAGTGCCCGGCGGGCTCCCCGCAGGCCGGCACGTTCTCCCCGCAGCTGGCCGAGGCACTGATCGACGGCCGCTGAGCGCTCGGCCGGGCCGGGCGGGGCCATCCCGGAGCCGACGCGGCACCATGACCGCCTGGAAGCCACCCGTGCAAGCCGCCGCTCCGAGACCGGTCCGGGATGAGTGAGGGGGACCGGGCTCGGAGCGGGGCGCCGCCCCGGGGTTCGGGGCCGTCTAGGCTTTGCGGAGGCGGTCGATGATGCCGTCGAGGTCGCGCTTGAACAGCTCCGGGCGGACGAAGTGTCCACCGGGCTCCTCGTACCACTCGTGGTGGATCCCGGCCTCGCCGAGGCGGGCCCGGAACTCCCGCTGCCCGGCGAGGACATGATGCTCGTTGATCGTGTCGAACCAGTTGACCGGGTTGGGGCTCGTACCGGCGACCATGAAGACCCGCTTGTGCCGGTAGCTCTCGATGCGCTCGACCGGGTTGTCGGCGCTGATCCTGGCCTGGTCCCAGAAGGGCGCGCCGTAGACCGTGCCGCCGCCGAGGTCCAGGGCCGCGGACGTCACGTTGGCCCAGTGGATGACCGCGTCGTTGTCGCGGCGCAGGCTGGCCGGGCCGGAGTGGGTGCTCACCGAGGCGAAGTGGCCGTAGTACTTGGCCGCGTACTTCAGCGCGCCGAAGCCGCCCATCGAGAACCCGGAGACGGCCCGGCCGTCGTACTCGGCGTACGTCCGGAAGTTGGCCTCGACCCAGGGGATCAGCTGGGCGATGTGGAAGGTCTCCCAGTTGCGGGGCCCGGTGTTGGAGCTGACCGGGTTGGAGTACCAGCCCGCATGGCCGCCGTCGGGCATCACGACGATGATCGGCTTGCCGGCGGTCCAGGCGCGGATGTCCAGGGGAGGACGGTCGAAGCTGATGAAGTCCTGGTCGGTGCCGCCGCCGTGGAACAGGTACAGGACCGGGTAGTGGCGTCCGCTGGTGTGGTAGCCGTCGGGAAGCAGGACGTTGACGGCGGGGTTCCAGCCGATGGCATTGGTCTGGAACCGGTAGTACCACATGCGGTGGTCGCTCTCCATGCGGTCCACGATGCGCAGGTCGGGGCTGTCGCCGACCGCGTGGGCCGCCGATGCCGCCGCGACGACGCCCGCGCCGCCGAGTGCCATCGCCGCGGAGGCTCCGGCGACGGTCCTCAGGACACTCCTGCGGGTGGGGTGGTGCTCGCTCACAACGGCCTCCTGGTCGGTAAGTAATGGGTGGTGGGTGGTAAGTGGTCGTTCGTAGGGGCGGTGGGTGGAAGTGGTGAGCGGCCCTGGTCAGTTGTTGGTGATCCAGGTGCCCTTGGACCGGTTCCAGTGGATGGTGGCCTTCTGGAACTTCTGGGCCTTGCCGCCCGCCTCGTCCATCTCATCGGTCACCGGATAGCCCAGCGCCCCCTCGTGACCCGCCGCATGGAAGGCGTCGTAGATCGCCCCGTGCACCACATGCGCGCCCGTCTGCGGCGACCACAGGAACAGCCCCCGCTCGAAGAACTGGTACCGGCCCCGCGTCCCGTCCGGAGCCTGCGCCCCCTCCGCCTCGTCCATCGTCGGGAAACCCCACCGACGCTCCGAGTCCGACGCCCAGAACGCCGACAGGATGTCCCCGTGGATCGCATGCGCGACATCCGGACGCCAGATGACGATCCCGTTCTGGAACAGCTGGAAACGCCCGCCCAGCGACGCGTCCTCCTCGGCGCGGACCGGCCAGCCGAGCGCCCCACCGGGACCGCCCATGGCGTCGTACTTGGCCCCGATCGCGCCGTACGGCCGGAAGGCCTCGTCCCGCTGGGCCCGAGCGATGTTCTCCGCCTGGTCGTACCGCTCCGGGTAGGCGGAGCGCTGCACGGCCTGGGCGAGCTGCCCGGGGGTGCTGCCCTCCATGTCGGGCTCCATCTGCTGGGCCACTTCGAAGAACTTGTCGGCCGCGTAGTCGACGTCGAGGACCTGCTCGGGTGTGCCCCAGCCCTGCGAGGGCCGCTGCTGGAAGACGCCGAGCGAATCCCGGTCCCCGCAATCGAGGTTGTTCAT
This sequence comes from Streptomyces sp. NPDC003034, assembly GCF_053591375.1. Classification (NCBI taxonomy): domain Bacteria; kingdom Bacillati; phylum Actinomycetota; class Actinomycetes; order Kitasatosporales; family Streptomycetaceae; genus Streptomyces; species Streptomyces sp. NPDC003034. The sequence continues at coordinate 145,192 of NZ_JBSFTS010000007.1, read as the reverse complement.
CCGGGACTCGACCCAGCCGGTCTCGAAGCCGGCCAGCATGACCTTGTCGGACACGGCCCGCCGCTGGCCCACCTCGTAGACCTTGCGCGTCACCGCGATGTCCCGTTCCGGAGGGACATGGCAGTACGCCTCGGCCGGAGCCGCGTTTCGCAGGGGGCCGGGCACGTCGTCCGCGGCCTGCGCCCACGCCGGGCGTCCCAGAACGGACACGGCGGTCATGAGGAGCAGGACCGCCGTTCTGAAGCTCGTGCGTCGTGCGGCTAAGCCGTGCACCTGCCAACTCCTTCGCATCGTCAACTAGCCTGCCGGTCAATGGATTCGCCGGAAGGGGATGACCGGAGGGGAGGCCCCGCCCGGGTCCCCGCCCCGGCCCCGGCCCCAATACGGGGATCGAGCGGCGGGCCCCCCGACGCGCTTCGCCCCCCCCCGGTACGGAGGGGTCACCAGTGCGGTCCGTGGACGGACGGTCTGCAAGGTAGTCGTGGGACGCCGGCCCGGGGCATCCGGAACGATCCGGAGTGACAGCGCTCGGCGATCCGGCGAAACTTCGGGGGTCTTGGCCTCCCGCCACTCGCGGACCGGCGGGAGCACCGGCCGGGGGCGGTCCGCGGTGACGAGCGGGGTCAGGCCGGCGGGGCCACGGCCCGGCGCCGCCTCACCGTACGGGAGTGGGACGCGGGCAGTCGGGGACCTCGGGGCGGTCCTTCGTCCGCACGGCGGGCAGCCAGGCGGTCGGCCGGTCCGAGTCCGCCGGGAGGCGGACGCGGAACCAGTCGGCGGACTGCGCGTCCGCCTCGTCGATGATGGGAATGCCCAGGGGGAGCCGGCAGTCGACGGCGAGGACGTCGCCGTGCCACACCCGGGTGGGTACGACGTTGTCACTGGTGTAGAGCTTCAAGGGGTCGATCGCCAGACCGAGACTGCACTGGGGATCCCGGTCGGTACGGTCCCTGCACCGCTGTTCGGCGTTGAACACCTGGATGCGGCCGGCGGGATCGGGCACCGCGCCGGCCGATCCCGCGGCGGCGGGCGTGCCGGAGGCGCCGTCGCGGACGGCGTACGCCCAGATCGCCGCGGCCGCCGTGCACGCGGCGACGGCCGCGAGGGCGGTGCGGGTTGTCTTGCGCCGACGTGCCGAGGCGCGCCCGGACGCCTGCCCGGAGGCCTGAAAACCGGAGGCCTGCTCGTACGGGCGGCCCGACGGACGGCCGGCCACGGTCTCGGCGGCCTCGCCCGTGGGCTCCGTTTCCGTGTCCCTGTCCGTTTCCGCGGCCGTGGTCGTGTCCGTGGCCGTGTCCGCCGTCTGCCTGGTGGTGATGCGCGTCAGCAGGCTGTCCGCCGTGTGCGCGGCGCGCGCCGCGTGCGTCGGGGCCAGGCAGTCGGCGGCCAGCGCACGCCAGAACGGCGGGACCGCGTTGTCCATGCGGAGCAGCGCGCGCCCGTCGGCGTACTCCTGGGTCGCCGCACCGCGCGCCCCCGGCGTGGCGCCGGGAAAGGGTGAGGCGCCGGAGGCGAACACCTCGTGGATCATGATGCCGAGGGCCCAGATGTCGGCGCTCGGCCGGACCTGCACGCCGTGCTCGCCGAGCGGGGCCTTCCAGCGCTCGGGCGGCAGGTAGTCCAAGGTGCCCATCGGAGGCCCGTACCCGTGGGTGCCGTGGGTGCCGGTCATCTCCGTGGCGAGTCCGAAGTCGGAGAGCTTCACCGAACCGTCGGCCATGAGCAGGACGTTGTCCGGCTTGAGGTCGCCGTGCACCCAGCCGCTGCGGTGCAGGTGTACCAGGCCCTCGCAGATCTCGGCGAACAGCCGGGCGGCTTCGGTTTCGGTCACCGCGGTGTCGAGCAGATCCCGCAGACTGCCCGCGGCCCGCTCCATGACCAGCACGATCGCGCCGTCCAGGAACGGGTGATCCGGTTCCCTCAGCATGAGGGAGTCCAGCAGGCGGATGAGCCTGGGATGGCCGGCCCGGCGGCCGAGCTCCACCTCGCGGCGGGCGGTTTCCGCCACCTTGCGGGCCTGGCGCGGTGCGAGACCGGCGGTGGGCAGGATCTTCAGCGCGACCTCTTCCGGCCCCGCCGCCCCGACCACCGCCCCGACCACCGCACCGTCTGCCGCCCCCACCGCCGCCCCGACCGCCGGGCAGCCGACCGGGTGTGCCCCGTAGACCGTCGCCCAGCCTCCGGCCCCGATGGGTTCGGTGACCTGCCAGCCGCCGACGCGGTAGCCGCGCGGGAGCGGTTCGGTCAGATCATTTCCGGATGTGTCGGCCGCGCCGTGCACCGTGTCCTCCTGCGGTCCGCCGGCCGTACCGCCGCGTGCGGCTGCTTTCCCTCGGCGTGTGACTCATCCCGCCGTCCGCTCCCGTGTGCCCGCCGCCGCCCGGGGCGGCAGCAGGGCGAGGTGCTCCTCCCGGACGAGCCCGAACCGCAGCACGAGCCCCACGAGCGTCTCCCGCTTGCCGTTGCGGCGGGCTTCCCTCCGGGCCCCGCTCTCGACCGGAACGCTGATCCGCATCTTCTCTTCTGCCAGGTAGTCGATGTGCGAGCTGACCGCCCGGGCCGTCAGCCGGCCGCAGGCGGCGTGGCCCCTGAGCCGCTCGACTATCTGCGGGGTGGTCGGCACCGCGACCGACGACTCGTCACGCAGCCTCGGTTCGCACAGCGCGACCAGTACCAGGAAGTAGAGGGCCGTCTCGTCCATGGAGTACGCGGTGACCGTGCGGCTTCCCCACGGCCCGCCGAGGCCCTCCGGGTCGAGGTAGACGTGGTCGGGCGCGAACACCTGGAAGGCGACGGTGGTGGTGCCGCGGGTGGGCAGCACGACCCGGGAGAACTCGAACGGAATGGGCGCGCCGGCTCGTCGCGGCGGCACCCTCAGGTACTCCCCCGCTCCTTCCGGGTTCTCCACCAGGTAGCTCTGGGTCGCGCTGTGGTTGCTGAGCTGCCAGTGGTCGTCCGTCACCCGGATCTCCCCGGCCAGCCGGGAGATCGCCGCATCGACGAGGCGCAGTTCGACGGGGGTGGTCGCGGAACCCCGCCCGAAACGGGCCACTTCCCCCGGGCCGAGCCGCAATGTCACGGCCTCGCCGCACGGTCCCCCTCCGCCGTCCCCCGTGCCCTGCGGCAGATGGATCACTACCCCGCTCACTGCCCCCTCCTCCTCGCCCCCGCGTCACGGTCCCCCCGCACGTCGAACGTTACACATGACGCCTGGCGAGCCGAGGTGACCGCCGCCGCACCTGGCGGGATTCCGATCCCGCCCGCCGGTACGGGACATGAACGGAGCGGCTGCCCAGCCGATGGGGGCCGGGACAGGACCTAGCCGAGCCGGCGGGCCGGGGCTACCTATCAACTCACAGGTTCTCGAAGGGCCACGGACACGGTTTCCTCGTCCCCGTCGGTGAAACGCCTTCGGGAAGGGGTCCTGCCATGCGGAGGAGACGGCAGGCCGTCGTCATGGCCGCCCGCACGGGGATGGTCGAAGAACCCGCTGTGGCCGCGTACGCGTACGCGAACGCGGCGGTGCGGGAGGGAGGTGCGGCCCGGCGGCGGGTGGTGCTGAACGCGCCCGCCGCTGGCCGGAGCAGCGTGGCCGGTGCCCGTGCCGGGACAGGGGGCGGCGACCGTGCCGGGACGGGCCGACGTGTCACGGGTCCCGGTACGGGGGTGACGCCGCCGGCGCGCTGCGGCCCGGGGGTTCCGCGGCGGTCTGCGGGGCCGGCGGACAGTCGGCGGGGTGGCGCCACGGGGGTCGTCACCACGCCATGCTGATCACCGCCCGGCGGGCGTGGATCTCCGCCTCCCTCGCCGCCTGCGGCGCGCTGCTGGCCGTGGCCGCCTGGACCGGGCTGCCGGCGGACGGCGCCGACCGGCAGGCCCCGGTGCGCGCACCCGACGCCGCCGAGCTGGATCTGCTCCACAGCGCCGGGCAGTTGCTCGTACAGGACTGCATGCGCGCGCAGGGGTTCTCGTACTGGCCCCTGCCGCGCCTGCCGCATCCCGACTTCCGGGAGTTTCCGTACGGGGTGGACGACGTGGCCTGGGCGCGCAGCCACGGGTACGGGCGCCAGATCGAGCGGCAGCTCGACGAGGAGGCACGATCCGGCCCGCGCGGCCAGTACGAAAGCGGGCTCTCCCCGGAGCGCCGGGAGGCCATGGGGGTGGCCCTGCTGGGGCCCGAACCGAAGGGGCTGGAGGTCGAGAGCCCTCTCGGCGGCACGCTGAGCCACAGCGACCGCGGCTGCGTCGCCGAATCGTGGCGGCGGCTCTACGGTGACGCACGGCTCTGGTACCGGGCCAGCGAGACGGTGAACCAGCTCGCGGCGGTCCGCACGAGCCGGGTCGGCCAGGACCCCGCTTTCCGGTCGGCGCTGGCCGCGTGGAACGAGTGCGTCGGCCGGCGCGGCTTCCCGGCGGCCGGCCATCCGCTGCGGCAGCGCGAGGAGCAGCTGCGGCGGACCGGCGCGGCCGCCGAGGCCCAGGACGTGCCGATGGCCACCGCCGAGGCCGAATGCGCCCGCTCCACCGGCCTCGCCGACACCGCGCAGGACCTGCACCGGCGCCATTCGGACCGTGTCCGCGCCGAGAACCGGGCCGCCTTCGACGCCATGCGGCGGATGCAGCTGGCGGCCCTGCCCACAGCTCGCGATGTGGTCGCCCGGCACTGACGGGAACTGACGTCGCGTACCGCCGTCCGGCGGTGAACCACGCACAGCACACTGGGAGGGAAAGAAATGAACAAGCTCAGGACCGTCCTCGCGGGCCTCGCGATCGCCGGTGCGGCGGTCGTGGCGGTTCCGACCGCGGCGCAGGCCGACGGCGGCTGCGGCTACACGAACTTCTGCGCCTACTCGGACGACCACAACTACCTCTACCAGAACGCCGGCAACTCCTCTTCGTGGCCGTCCCAGGTCAAGAACAAGGTGGACTGGGTCCACAACAACGGTTCCTCCGGCGGCCGTGACGACGTCAACATCTACTGGGGTGACAACAACACCGGCGCCTACGCGTGCATCGGCTACGGCACCGCGTGGAACCTGCGCACCAACTCGCACACGTTCAACTGGACCCGCAACGGCGACACGCGGGGCCTGGGCGAGCGGGTCCACGACAACTCCGCCTCGCACCGGTGGGTGTACTCCTGCGGGAACGGCACCTGGTAGCAGCACCACGCGCCCGGTGGGACAGCGCGCGCCCGGCAAGAACGCCCACGCGCCACTCCACCAGTGCACCGCTCCACCGCTCCACCCGTCCAGTGGCGCACCGGCGCGCGACCCCGGTGCGCCACTGGCGCGTTTCCCCATGTTGACGCAGTGCCGACAAGTGCTACCGTGCGCCCCGTAAACGGGCCATGGGGGAACGGCATGACGGTCGTTGTGCATGTGCCGGCGGGCGTGGGAGCCGAGCCGGTCAGTCTCGAACTGGGACCAGGGGAGGCGGTGCGCTTTGGGCGCGGGGCGCCCGGGACACCCGTGGGTGTCGTGCTCGACGACCCGGCGGTGCCCCGGCTGGCCGGCGAGATCCGTGCGAGCGAGGACCACTGGCAGCTGAGCAACTTCAGCGCCACGCGCAGCTATCTGGTCGAGAACCCGGAGGGCGCGGGCGAGTACGTGCGCGTCGCGGCCCGGCGGCTCGGCGCCCCGGTGCCGTTCGAGTTCTCCCGGGTCGTCCTGCCGACGCGCTCCCCGCAGGGACTGTCCTTCCAGGTGTTCGCGCCCTCCCACAGTTACGGCGAGGCCGCCGACCTCGCCCGGCTCGGTGGGGCGGCCACCCTCGTGGCGTACTCGCTGGACGAGTCCGCCACGTACTTCCTGGTCCTGGTGGCCCTGTGCGAGCCCCGGCTGCGCGATCTGCCGGCCGCTGCCGTCCCCACCACGCCGCAGATCACCGCGAGGCTGCGCCCGCACCCCGCTTGCCGGGAACTGACCGAACAGGCCGTGAGCTTCCACATCGACTACCTGGCGCGGAACAAGCTGCGGGTCAAGAGCAAGGAGGACGACCCCGGGCGGCGGCTCGAAGGACGGCGCGAGGCGCTGGTGTCGCTCGCGCTGCGCTTCGGGCTCGTACGCGAGGAGCACCTGGCCCTGCTGCCGCCCCGTTCGGCCGTCGCCGGTCCGGGCACGCCATGAGGCCGGCAGGTCCGACGGAGGTACCCGTCGGCTACCGGGTGGGCGACTGGGAGGTCACCGAACCGATAGCGGAGGGCAGCTGGGGCAGCGTGTACGCGGCCCGCCGCCTCGGGCCGGCCGGGGCGGGACGGCCCGCCGAGGCCGCCCTGAAGTTCCTCTCCACGGCGGGGCTCGCACCGCGCCAGGCGCGGCAGCTGGCCGAGACGGCGCGGCGCGAGGTCGAGTTCAGCCGGGAGGCCTCGCACCCGCATCTGATCCGCGTGTACGAGACGATGGAAGTCCGGGACGGCGCGCATCCCGGACTCGACGGCGCTGTCGTCCTGGTCATGGAGCGGGCCGAGCGCAGCCTGCTCGACCTCCTGCACGACGCCGGAGAACCGACGGCCGGTCCCATGCCCGACGCGGGCACCCTGCTCACGCAGGTGTGCGAGGCCCTGGCCCATCTGCACGCCTCCGGCTGGGTGCACGGCGACCTCAAGCCGGGCAACGTCCTGCTGATGTCCGACGGGTCGGTGCGCCTCGCGGACTTCGGGCTCGCCACCCGGCTCGACGGGACCCACGGCTACGCGCCGCCGATGGGCTCCCCCGACTACCTGCCGCCCGAGCGCAGCACGGAGCCGCTCAGCGAGCGCGGCATCACCATCCGGCCGAGCCTGGACGTCTGGGCCCTGGGGGTGACCGCCCACCAGGTGCTCACCGGTGGACGGCTGCCGTTCCCGGGGGCCACGGCCGCGGCGCGCGCCGCCGCGCTGTACGAGTACGGCGCCGGCCGCGCGGAGCTGCGGCTCAGCCCGGAACTCCCGGACGAGTGGCGCCCGGTCGTCTCGGACTGCCTCACCGTGGAACCGGCGCGCAGGGCCCGCCACACCGTGCACACCCTGCTCCCGCGGATCAGGGCGGCGGCCGCCGGGGACCGGGGTGCCCGCACCCCGAGGTGGCGCCGCAGGCGCGTGCTCCTCGCCTCGGCGGGCGTGGTCACCGCGGCCGCCGGGGCACTCGGTTACGCCTTCTTGTGGCCGCCCCCCTCGAAGCCCACCGCTTCCCCGGGCGTCGTCATCCACGTGTTCAACGTGGAGAAGGGCTGCCTCGGCAACACCGAACGGCCCGCCAACTGCCGCCTGGGGCTGGCCCGTGATCCCTGGCAGCCCTACGTCCCGGACAACGTGGTGGCCCAGCGCGTCTGGCACGGCGACGCCCTGGTCGCCGACTGCGTGGCGTACGGTGCCACCCGCGTCGCGGACGAGAACGGCGTCAGCTCGGCGAACTGGTACCGGGTCAGGGTCTCGGAGAACGGCGGGACGGGCGGGACGGGCGTGAGCGGCGGGAAGACCGCTTACGGCTGGCTCTCGGCGACGCGCACGCAGGACGTGCCGGCCGTCCCGGAATGCAAGAAGCCGGCCCCCGGGACCTCCCCCACCCCAAAAGCGTCGCCTTCCGCCGCCTGATCCGGCACGCCGAGCCGCCGAGCCCGGTCGATGACGGGGAGGCAGGCCACGCGCAGGCGCCGAGGCAGCCGCACGGGACGTAGAGGAGCCCCAGGTGCGGGCGTCACCGGATGCATGGCCGCGCCATCTGCGGGAAGACGCACCCGCAAGGACAGCAGCCGGCCGTCCTCCCCCCGTGGGCACGGCCGCCAGCTGAGCAGCACAAGGCACGTGGGAGGCGCCGTGAACACGCCGGTACGCCCCGACCGGGGCGAGATCTCGCCCCCGCGACGCAGCGACGGCAGGGCCCCGTCGGACCCCTGGCACGACTTCGAGGAGGTACGGGAACAGATGGGGCGGCTCCTGGAGCAGGCGGCCCGGCGGGCGAAACGAGCCGCCGCGAGGGCGGCCCCGGACTTCGCGGACGGGCAGCCGCGGCAGTCGACCGGCTGAGGGACCGGACGACCGGACGAGGGACCGGCCGAGGAAGGAGACGACCGTGGTGCTCGTCGCGGCGGACGTGCTCGGTGCGCCGGGCTGGCTCAGCCCGATGGCAAGTGACCTACGGGCCGCCGAGCGCTTCTACGGGGCGGTCCTGGCCAACGAATGGGGCGCCCGGCAGCAGGTGACCGTACGGGACCCCGAGGGGGCCTGTTCACCCTCGACCAGTCGCCCGACGGCTACACCTGACGGCCACTGACAGGGCGACCTCGCACCGCACATGATGACCAGTTGACTGGTTGACCGGATGACGGAACCGGCCCACCGCCGGCTGAAGCCCCCGGGCCCCGCACCTTTCCGAAAGGGCGCGGGGCCTCTGTCATGCCTGCCGCCCCGCAAACCCTGCGGCGTGTCGGCCAGTTGTCCGGATTTGAGCTCCTTCGTGAGGAGCACAAGGACCTGCCCTTCGGGATGATTCGCCTCGCCTGCGCGTGTAACAGGGTGGTCGCGTAGACGAATCCTCCGAAAGGAACGGCCTCTTCGTGCGCATGAAACCCTTCGCACCCCTGCTCGCCGCCGCCGGCCTCCTCGCGACCACCGTGCCCCTGCTGTCCGCGACACAGGCCTCCGCCGCCCCGGCGGCGGAGTACCTCAAGCAGAAGCCCTCCTGGCAGCGTTGCAGTCCCGACCAGCCGGCCTCGTACGAGTGCGCCACCATCAAGGTCCCGCTCGACTACCGGCGTCCCGAGAGCCGCACGATCGACCTCGCCATATCCCGGATGAAGAGCGAGAACCCGGCGAAACGGCACGGCGCCATGCTGCTCAACCCGGGCGGTCCCGGCGGCTCCGGACTCGATCTGCCGTTGATGATGAACCAGTTGATGCCCAAGGACGTACGCGAGCAGTACGACCTGATCGGCTTCGACCCGCGCGGCGTCGGCGCGAGCACCCCGGTCACCTGCGGACTGACCGACGCCGAACAGCTCACCGAGCGGCCGTACCGGCCGGAGACCTTCCCGTCCGACGTGGCCTGGGCGCGCACCGTCGCGGACAAGTGCCGCGAGAAGTCCGGTGCGGTGCTGCCGCACATCACCACCCGCAATACGGCGCGCGATATGGACGTCATCCGTGCGGTGCTCGGCGAGCGGAAAATCTCGTACGTGGGCTACTCGTACGGGACTTACCTCGGCGCGGTGTACTCGCAGATGTTCCCCGCCCGGACCGACCGCTTCGTGCTCGACAGCGGTGTGGACCCGCAGCGGATCTGGCGGGGCATGTTCCAGGTGTGGGCGACCGAGGCCGAGCCCGCCTTCGCCCGGTGGACGCAGTGGACGGCCGAGCGGTCGGGGGAGTTCCAGCTGGGTGAGACGCCGAAGGCGGTGTCGGACACCTTCTGGGCGCTGGTGGCGCGCGCCGACCGGGAGCCCATCGAGTTCGAGGGCCAGAAATTCACGGGCGATGACATCCGGACCGCGCGGGCGCTGTTCTTCTACCCCGCGCAGGCCGCGCCGGTCATCGTGGCGCTCAAGGCCGCGGCCGAGGGCAAGCCGCAGCCCGCCGGTTCCGCCGTACCGGACGTGAAGAAGCTGCTGGCCGACGTGCGGGCCGACGGCCCGGGCGCCGTACGCCGCGCCGGCCCCGCCGCCGACCCCGCCTCGGACAACGGCACCGCCGCTTTCTGGTCGGTGGTCTGCGGGGACACGGGCGTCTGGCCCCGCTACACCGAGCAGTACGAGCGGGACGCGGTGAAGGACAAGGCCAAGTACCCGCTGTACGGCGACTTCGCGTCCAACGTGAAGCCGTGCGCGTTCTGGCAGCGCCCGGTCGAGGCGGCCACTCCGATGAAGACCCGGGCCGATGTCCTGACCGTGCAGAACGAGTGGGACTCGCAGACCCCGCTCGTCAGCGGCCAGGGCCTGCACCGCGCGCTCAAGGGCTCGCGGATGGTGGTGGCGGCCGGCGGTGAGGGCCACGGCGTGTACCTGATCGACCCCGCCTCCTGCGCCAACGCGCCCGTCAACGCCTACCTGACCACGGGCCGGCTGCCGGACGAGGACGTGACCTGCCAGACGCCGGCCCCGGGTGCGGAACGCCGCGAGTCGCTGACCCCGTCGCAGCCGCTGCCGTTCCCGGCCGGACCCGGGCGGTTCTGACCCGGCGTCCGCGCCGCCCCACCACAGCCTGCGCTTTCCGCGCACCGCTTCGTCCCCGGGGCACCGTCCGCGTCATCACGGGCGGTGCCCCGGCCGTGCCGTCGGCGCGAAGGGGGCTCCGATCCCCTACCGGCTCAGCGGCATCTCGTCCGCGCTGCCCGCCGGGTCGCCGGTCTCAGGGCTCCGGGGCCCGGTCCGGCCGGGCGCCCCGGCTGCGGCTGCGGCTCCGGCCGCCCGCAGCGGGCTCAGCAGTTCCGCCCCGACGATCAGGAGGCAGAAGGCCCCGGCGGCCACGCTGACCTCCGGTACGCCGTGCCGGGCGGCCAGGACTGTCAGCGCGGCCGCGCCCACGGGGCCCGACGCGTTGTGCACGGTCCAGAAGGCGGAGGTGACCCGGCCGAGCAGGTGGTCGGAGTCACCTCCTGGCGCAGGGTCATGGAGCACACCCCGGCCAGGGTGACCGCGAACATGAAAACGGCGGCCAGAGCGGCGATCACCGGCACGTCGCGGCTGACACCGGTCCCCGCCACCGCCACCGCGATCATCCCTACGGAGACCAGCCAGCAGGCGCCGAAGCCGAAGATCCGGCGCAGCGTCCCGGCGGTGAAGGCGGCGATCACGGCGCCGGCCCCGCTCACGGCGATCACGTAGCCGAGGGTGGTGGCGTCCCGGCCGAGGTCGTGCTGGACCCGGTAGATCAGCAGGTCGGTGGCGCCCGTGGTGACGAAGGTCAGGAGGGTGAGCAGCACGGTCAACGGGCGCAGCAGCGGGTGGTGCCACAGGAAGCGGAAGCCCACGACGAACATCTCCCGGAACACCACGGCCACCGTCCCGCCGCCCCCACCCGCCCCGGGCGGTCGTTCCCCCGCCGGGTTCGGATCAGGGGCGATCGGGGCGAACTTCACCCAGCCGAGGCTGGCGGCGGAGACCAGGAAGGTCGCTCCGTCCACCGCCAGCGCCCAGTCCGCGCCCGCCCCGGCCGTGATGACGCCGGCCGCGACCGGCCCGAGCAGGGTCCCGAAGGCGAAGGTGCTCATCAGCCGCCCGTTGGCGGCGGTGAGGTCGCTCGCGGGGACCAGCTGGGGCACGGCCGTCACGTACGCCACGTCGAAGAGCATCTTCAGGACGGCGATGAGGGCGGTCAGCACGTACAGCAGCCAGATCCGCGGACCGCCCGCCCACCAGAGGAGTGGTACGGCCCCGAGGAGCACGGCCCGCGCCAGATCGCAGACGATCATGAGGCGGCGGCGGTCCACCCGGTCCACGACGTATCCGGCGAACATGCCGGTGATGGTGGCGGTGGCCGCCGAGATGACCGTGACGAGGCCCATCTGGACGAGGGACCCGGTGGCGTCCAGGACGAGCAGCGGCAGCGCGAGCAGCGAGATGGACCCGCCGAGGACGGACAGCGCCTGGCCGAGCCAGAAGACGTTGAAGTTGGTGTTCCGCCCCAGCGGGCGGTGGTCCGGCACCCGCTGCTCAGCCCAGCAGGGCGTAGACGGTGGAGGCCGTGGCGGCCGGCTCGTCCGCGCCCTCGGGCGTCATCGTGATGTCCGCGAAAGCCATGCGCTTGCCCAGTTTGGTGACCTGTACGCGGATCAGTACGTCCGCGCCCACCACCGGCCGCTGGAAGCTCGCCGACTGCTGGACGGTGGTCATCGGTCCGTAGCCGCCGCGGGCCGCGCAGACCGCGATGACGGTGGCGGTGTCGGCGGCCGCCATCAGGGCCTGCCCGCAGAGGCCGCCGCCGTCCCGGGCCAGCTCGTCGGACCAGGGCAGCCGCAGCACGGCGTGCCGCTCGCCCGTCTCCTGGACGGTCAGGCCGAGGGCGAGCACCCAGGGGGCGAAGTGGGCGGCGAGGATCTTGTCTGCGTCTGCCGGTGTGAGCGTCACGGGGGAGATTGTGGCGGCCCGGCGCGGGCCGCCACAACTCCTTTGCTCCGTCGGGATCTTCGCCGTTTCAGAGGCCGGCGGCCAGTTCGGTGCCCTGGCGGATGGCCCGCTTGGCGTCGAGTTCGGCTGCCACGTCGGCGCCGCCGATCAGGTGCGCCTCGACGCCGGCGGCGCGCAGCGCCTCGTACAGGTCGCGGCGGGGCTCCTGGCCCGTGCAGAGGACCACCGTGTCGGCGGGCACGAGCCGCTGCTCACCGTCGACGGTGATGTGCAGGCCCTCGTCGTCGATGCGGTCGTACGCGGCCCCGGCGACGGAGACGACACCGCGGTGCTTGAGCTCCGCGCGGTGGATCCAGCCGGTGGTGGTGCCGAGGCCGCCGCCGACCTTGGTGGTCTTGCGCTGGAGCAGGTGGACCTGGCGCGGCGGCGTCGGACGGCTGGGGGCGGTGAGCCCGCCGGGCGCGGCGTACTCGGTGTCCACGCCCCAGTGGCGGAAGTAGACGGCGGGGTCCTGGGAGGCTCCTTCGCCGCTGTCGGTGAGGAACTCGGCGACGTCGAATCCGATGCCGCCGGCGCCGACGACGGCGACGCGCTCGCCGACGGGGGCGCCGTCGCGCAGGACGTCGAGGTAGCTGACGACCTTGGGGTGGTCCACGCCCTCGATGTCGGGGGTGCGGGGGGTGACTCCGGTGGCGACGACGACCTCGTCGTAGCCGCTGAGCATCTCCACGTCGGCGCGGGTGTTCAGGCGGACCTCCACGCCGCTGTCCACGAGCTGGTTGCCGTAGTAGCGGATGGTCTCCTGGAACTCCTCCTTGCCCGGGATGCGGCGGGCGATGTCGAGCTGGCCGCCGATGTGTCCGGAGGCCTCGAAGAGGGTGACGGCGTGACCGCGTCCGGCGGCGGAGACGGCGCAGGCCAGTCCGGCGGGGCCGGCGCCGACGACGGCGACGCGCTTCTTGCGGCGCGTGGGGGACAGGACGAGCTCGGTCTCGTGGCAGGCGCGCGGGTTGACCAGGCAGCTGGTGATCTTGCCGCTGAAGGTGTGGTCGAGGCAGGCCTGGTTGCAGCCGATGCAGGTGTTGATCGTCTCGGAGCGGCCGGCCGCGGCCTTGGCGACGAAGTCGGCGTCGGCCAGGAAGGGGCGGGCCAGCGATACGAGGTCGGCGCGCCCGTCGGCGAGCAGCTCTTCGGCGATCTCGGGGGTGTTGATGCGGTTGCTGGTGACGAGCGGCACGGAGACCGCGCCCATCAGCCGCTTGGTGACCCAGGTGTACGCCGCACGCGGGACGGAGGTGGCGATGGTGGGGATGCGGGCCTCGTGCCAGCCGATGCCGGTGTTGATGATGGTGGCCCCCGCGGCCTCGATCTCCTTGGCGAGGCGGACGACCTCGTCGAGGGTGGAGCCGCCGGGGATCAGGTCGAGCATGGAGAGGCGGTAGACGAGGATGAAGTCCTCGCCGACGGCCGCGCGGGTGCGCCGGACGATCTCCAGCGGGAAGCGCACGCGGTTCTCGTACGCGCCGCCCCAGCGGTCGGTGCGCCGGTTGGTGGCGGCGGCGATGAACTCGTTGATGAGGTAGCCCTCCGAGCCCATGATCTCCACGCCGTCGTAACCGGCCAGCTTGGCGAGGCGGGCGGCGCGGACGAAGTCCTCGATGGTGCGCTCGACCTCGACGTCGGTGAGCTCGTGCGGGACGAAGGGGCTGATGGGTGCCTGGAGGGCGCTGGGGGCGACGAGGTCCTTGTGGTAGGCGTAGCGGCCGAAGTGGAGGATCTGCATCGCGATCTTCCCGCCCTCGGCGTGCACCGCGTCCGTGATCACCCGGTGCTCGGCGGCCTCCTCCTCGGTGGTGAGGCGGGAGCCGCCCTCGAAGGGGCGGCCCTGGTCGTTGGGGGCGATGCCGCCGGTGACGATGAGGCCGGCGCCACCGCGGGCGCGCTCGGCGTAGAAGGCGGCCAGGCGCTCGAAGCCGCCCTCGTGCTCTTCGAGGCCGGTGTGCATCGATCCCATGATCACGCGGTTGGGCAGCGTGGTGAAGCCGAGGTCCAGGGGGCTCAGCAGGTGCGGGTACCGGCTCTGGGAACTCTGCGGGCTCTGCGGACTCATCGGGGGCGGCCTCCTCGCGCGCGGGTGATGAACCTGTTCTAGCGAGGCCTGCCCGGTTTTGCAACTAAGTGCAAAATCAGGCGGGCGGCCCGCCGGGCCAGGAGCCCTTCCCCACCGGTCCGACCCCGTCGGCGCTGTGGCGGACTTCACGCCCCGCGCCGGTCGGCGCCGGCCTCCGGGGAGCCACGGTGACCCTGGGGAAGGGGCCCCGGCCCCGTGACGCGGCGACCCCTGTCCGGCCCGTCCGGCCGTCAGGCGCGGCGGAGGCGGACCGTGACGATCTGGAACGGGCGCAGGGTGAGGGCGGCCGTGCCCGCCGGGGTGGGCGCGGCGACGGCGGCGCCCTCCAAGGGACGCTCCAGCAGGTCGCTCTCGACGGCGGCGGTAAGCGGGAAGCCCGCCGCCAGGGTGGCCGTCGCGCGCCCGCCGCGGGACTCGTAGAGGCGGACGATCACATCACCGCTGCGGTCTTCGGCGAGTTTGACCGCCTCGACGACCACCGCGTCGTTGTCGACGGTGACCAGCGGGGCGACGGGGCCGGCGCCCCGCAGGGTGCGCTCGGGCAGGTTCAGCCCGTGCCCCTCGCGGACCGCGTCCCCGATCCCGGCGCCCGGGGCGAGCGAGAAGCCCAGCGTGTGCGGGCCCTGATCGGTCTCCGGGTCCGGGTAGCGCGGAGCCCGCAGGAGGGAGAGCCGGACCGTGGTGGTCTGCCCGCCGTCGGCCCGCATGTCACGGGTCACGTCGTGCCCGTACGTGGAGTCGTTGAGCAGCGCCACGCCCCAGCCGGGCTCCTCCGCGTGGATCCAGCGGTGCGCGCAGATCTCGAACTTGGCGGCCTCCCACGAGGTGTTGGTGTGGGTGGCCCGGTAGACGTGCCCGAACTGCGTCTCCGACGCCGTCCGTTCGGCCTTGACGTCCAGCGGGAAGGCGGCTTTGAGCAACTTCTCCGTCTCGTGCCAGTCCACGTCCGTGACGATGTCCACCGTCTTCGCATCCGCGCGCAGGGTGACGTGCTGGACGGCCTTCGAGCCGCCGAAGGAGCGCGTCACCCGCACGGTCACGGCCTCCGGGCCGCTCTCGGTGACCTCCATCGCGTCCAGCTGCACCAAGTTCGTGACCTTGTTGCGGTAGAAGGCGTCGATGTCCCAGGCGTCCCACATGTTGGGGAAGTCGGGGTGGATCTGGAGCAGGTTGGCCGCACCGCCCGGTGCGACGGCCTCCCGCCCCGCCTCCAGGTCGTAGGCGGAGACGATCAGCCCACGGCCGTCGAGCGCCACCCGCAGCCGCCCGTTGGCCAGGACGTGCCCGCCGCCGCGCCGCTCCTCCACCGTGACCGGCGGCCCGGCGGCGGCCGGCCGGCCCGCGCCGCCGGCCGGGACGCCGCGCCGGGTGTGCGGGGCGCAGTTGAAGACCAGCTCCTCGGCGCCCTCCCCCGCCAGCGCCCGCTGCGCGGCGGCGGTGATCCCCCGCAGCTCCTCGCGTACCGCGCCGTACGTCTCACGCGCCTCGCGGTGCACCCAGGCGATGGACGAGCCCGGCAGGATGTCGTGGAACTGGTGCAGCAGCACCGTCTTCCAGATCCGCTCCAGAGCCTCGTACGGGTACGCGTACCCCGGCACCCGCACCGCCGCGGTGGCCGCCCACAGCTCCGCCTCGCGCAGCAGCGACTCACTGCGCCGGTTGCCCTGCTTGGTCTTGGCCTGGGAGGTGTAGGTGCCGCGGTGCAGCTCCAGGTAGAGCTCGCCGGCCCAGACGGGCGCGTCCCCGTACTCGGCGTGGGCCTGTTCGAAGAAGGCGTCCGGCCTCTCGATCTCGACCCGCGGGGAGCCCTCCAGGTCCCGCTGGCGCGCTGCCCGGGCGAGCTGTTCGCGCGTGGGCCCGCCACCGCCGTCGCCCCAGCCGAAGGGCACCAGCGAGCGCGAACCCCGGCCCTTCTCACGGTAGTTGCGTGCGGCGTGGGCCAGCTGGGCGCCGCCGAGATCGGAGTTGTAGGTGTCGACGGGCGGAAAGTGCGTGAAGACGCGGGTGCCGTCGATGCCCTCCCACCAGAAGGTGTGGTGGGGGAACTTGTTGACCTGGGACCAGGAGATCTTCTGGGTGAGGAACCACTTGGAGCCGGAGAGCTTGACGATCTGCGGCATCGCGGCGGTGTAGCCGAAGGAGTCGGGCAGCCAGACGTTGCGGGTCTCGATGCCGAACTCGTCCAGGAAGAACTTCTTGCCGTAGAGGAACTGGCGGGCCATCGCCTCGCCGCCCACCATGTTGGTGTCGGACTCCACCCACATGCCGCCGACCGGCACGAACTGCCCGTCGGCCACCTTCTTCTTGATCCGCTCGAAGAGCTCCGGCCGGTAGGTCTTGATCCAGTCGAGCTGCTGGGCCTGCGACATGGCGAAGACGAACTCCGGGTGCTCGTCCATGAGGCTGACCATGTTCGACGTCGTACGGGAGACCTTGCGCACCGTCTCGCGCAGCGGCCACAGCCACGCGGAGTCGATGTGGGCGTGCCCGACCGCGCTGATCCGGTGGGCGGAGGCGTGCGCTGGGGCGGAGAGCACCCCGGCGAGGCAGGCGCGGGCGGCGGCCGCCGTGCCGGGAACGTCACCGAGGTCCACCGCGTCCAGCGCCGCGTCGACCGCGCGCAGGATGTCGTAGCGCCGGGCGTCGCCCCCGTCGAGCTGGATCATCAGCTCGTGGAGCACTTCGAGGTCCTGGACGAGCTCCCAGACCTCGGTCTCGAAGACGGTGAGGTCCATCCGGGCGAGCCGGTAGAGGGGCTGGTCCGCGCTGGTCTGCCGATCGCCCTCGTAGGTGGCCGAGTGGTCGACCAGGACCGGGTTCGACGCGGCCTCGACATACCACTCGACGCGCTCGCCGCCCTCCGCCCGGTCGGCGACACGCACCCAGTCGTTGTACGGGTTCAGCGCCTTGATCGCGCCGCCGTCGGCCCGGTGGACGAGGCCCTCGCACTGGAAGCCGGGCATCATCCGGTCGAAGCCGAGGTCGAGCACGGCCTCCACCGTACGGCCCGCCCACTCGGCCGGCACGGCGCCGGTGACCTTGAACCAGGTGGTGCCCCAGGCGGGCCCCCAGGCGTCGCCGATCGAGCAGGGCTCGTAGACGGCGGCGAGTCCCTCCGCGACGGGGACGGGCTCTCCCGGGGCCTCCCACCGCTCGATGGCCAGTGGAACGGACTGGGAGTGGACGGCGGGCTTGATGCGCTCCTTGAGGACCCGGCGGAGGCGGTGTTCGGTGATGCTGCGGTCATCGTGCATGACGGCTGCTCCAGGAGAGGGGAGGTCGAGAGGGGTACGCGAGGAGGCGGAGGTGGCGGGGTAAGCGTGCGGGCGCGGCTCAGGTCTTGACGGCTCCCTCGCCCACTCCCTTGAAGAAGAAACGCTGGAGGGCGAAGAAGAGCAGCACCATCGGGATGAGCGCGGCCATCGCACCGGCGGCGATGAGCCGCTGGTCGTTGACGGTGGTGGCGCCGGCCAGGGACTTCAGACCCAGTTGGAGGGTGTAGTTGTCGCTGTCGGTGAGAACCAGCAGGGGCCACAGGAAGTCGTCCCAGGCGCCCATGAAACTCGTGATGCAGACGACGGCCAGGGCGCCCTTCGCGGCAGGGAGGAAGACGCGGGTGAAGCGGGTCCACTCGGCCGCGCCGTCCAGGACGGCCGCCTCCTCCACCTCCTTGGGCACGGCGAGGAACGACGCTCGCATGATCATGATGTTGAGGACGGAGACCGCTCCGGGGAGCCAGACCCCGATGAGGGTGTCGACCAGCCCCATCTCGCGGACCGTGAGGAACATCGAGATCATGACGGACTCGAAGGGGAACATCAGGGTCGCCACCAGCACGGTGAAAACGGTCTTGCGGCCCTTCCAGGCGGTCCGGGAGAGGGCGTAGCCGCCCATGGCCGCGAACAGCAGGTTCGAGGTGATCGCGAGCACCGCCACGATCAGGGTGTTGCCGACGTACTGGAGCAGCGGGAAGGACTCCGCGACCCGGACGTAGTTGTCGAGGGTCGGCTGCGAGGGCAGCACTCCGTCGTACACGTTCTCCGTACGGCCCCGGATCGAGGTGAGGAACTGCCAGACGATCGGGCCCAGCATGACGACGAGCATCAGGACCAGGGTGGCGTACCGGGCGGCCAGGCCGATCCGGTAGCGCCTGCGGCCGGCGCCGGTACGCGTGCGGGCGCCGCCGGCATGCGTGCTCGCCGTGCTCCCGGGGGAGGACGGGGTACTCAACTCTCGTCTCCCTTCGAAAGACGCCGGCCCAGCAGGCTGAACACCAGCGTCAGGAGGAACAGCAGGATGGAGATGGCGGAGGCGTAACCGGTCTCACCGGCGAAGCCGAGGCCCGCCTGCCGGATGAGGAAGGGCAGGGTGCGCGCGCCGCCGCCCGGGCCGCCGCTCTCGCCGCCGAGGATGTAGATCTCGGTGAAGACGCGGAGCGCCGAGATGGCCGACAGGGTGCCGACGAGCAGCATCATCGGCTTGACCTGGGGCACGGTGATGCTGAAGAAGCGGCGGGCGGGGCCGGCGCCGTCGATCGCGGCCGCCTCGTAGAGGGAGGCGGGCACGTTCCCGAGGGCCGCCAGGTAGAAGACCATGTAGTAGCCAAGGCCCTTCCACACGGTGACGATCATCGCGGAGACCAGCAGCATGGTGCTGTCCGTCAGGAACGGGATGGGCTCCGAGATGATGCTGAGCTTCTGGAAGACGGTGTTGACGACGCCGTCGCTGCGCAGCACCCACTGCCAGATCAGGCCGACGACCACGGCGGAGGCGATCACCGGGGTGTAGAAGGCGGAGCGGAAGAAACCGATGCCGGGGATCTTGGCCTGTACGAGGACGGCGAGGGCCAGGGGCATGAGGACCAGGCACGGTACGACTACCACGAGGTACAGCACGCTGTTGCCGGTCGCGACCCAGAAATCGGAATCCGCGAAGGCGCGGCGGTAGTTGTCGAAGCCGACGAACGAGCCGCCGCGCAGGATCCGGGAGTCGGTGAAGGAGAGGACCACGGTGTTGACGAAGGGCCAGAGGCTGAACAGCACGACCATCACCAGGCCGGGGGCGAGGAACAGGTAGGGGGTCCACCACGTGCGGTGGCGCAGTCCCGTATCGGCCTCCATGGCCCGCTTCGCCCGCCTGGCCCGCCTGGCCGGCCTCGCACCCCTGACCTGCTCGCCCGGCCCCGCCCGCCCGGCCCACTTCGGCCGCTCCGCCCACTTCGGGCGCTGCGCCCGCCCGGCCCACTCAGCGCGCCGTGCCCGGCCGGCCCGGTGGTCGGCCTGCCGCGCCCCCTCCTCCCGCGCCTCCCTCAAGCCGTCGGCGGTCACTTCTGGACCGCGTGGGCGAGCAGCTTGTTGGCCTCCTCCTCGGCCTTCCGCACCGCCGTCCGGGGATCCTGTTCACCCTTGATGGCCTTCTGCATCTCCCGTACGACGGCGTCGCCCACCTGGTTGGTCCACTGGACGGGAGTGTTGGCGTCGAGTGCGGCGGTCCTCAGCTGCTCGGCGCCGACCGCGCGGGCGACGGTCTCCGCGTCCTTCCCGTCGCCCCGGTCCGCGAAGTACGGGTCGGCGAGGCCGACGGCGTTGGACGGATAGATGGTGGCCTTCTTGGAGAACGCGACCTGGTTGGGCCCGTTGGTGACCCACTTGGCGAACTCCGCCGCCGCGTCCAGGTGCTTGGTGTCCTTCCTGATGCCGAGCGACTGCGCGTAGATGCCGATGTGGCCCAGCTTCCCGGTGACGGCTCCCGCGACCTGGGTGCGGGCGTAGACCTGCGGCGCGTTCTGCTTGATGTCCTTGACGAAGCCCGGGGAACCGGGGCCGAAGACGAGCTTGCTGCCGCCGTAGAGCTGGTTGATGTCGTCGGACTTGAGGAGGGACTCCTTGGGCATGGCGCCCTTGGCGTACAAGCTCTTCATCCGCTCGACCCACTCGACTGCCTGGTCGGTGTCGAAGGTGAACCGGTCCCGTTTCTCGTTCAGGATCGGGATGCCCATCTTCTGCCAGTCCCCGGGCAGTCTGCCCTTGGGGTCGGCCATGAAGGCCGAGTACTGGCCGCCGGACGTGGCGGCTATCTGCTCGGCGTAGTCGAAGAACTGCTCGACGCTCGTCGGCGGCTTGGCCGGATCCAGACCGGCCTTCTCGAAGAGATCCTTGTTGTAGGTGAGGATCTCCGGGGTCACGTACCAGGGATACGCGTACACGCCGTCGCCCTTGCCCGGGAGCCTGAACTGCTCCCAGGCGCCGGGCACGTACTCCTTGGCCACGGCCCCGTCCAGCTTGGCCACGTCGGCGAGCATGCCCCGGTCGCCGAGAAGCTGGAAGGAGTCGGTGGAGAGGTTGACGACGTCGGGGAGGGCGCCCGCCTGGGCGTCGGCGACGAGTTTCTCGTTGTAGCCGTCGCCCGGAATGTCCTCCCATTTCACCTTGACTTCCGGATACTTCTGCTCGAAGGCGTCGATGACCCCCTGCACATAAGCCGTGAAGGTGGGCTTCAGCTGAAGCGTGCGAAAGGTGATGTCTCCGGTCACGCGGCCCGTCCTCTCCGCCTCCTCCACATCCCCGGCACCGCCGCTCATCCCGCAGGCCGAGACGGACAGGACGGTGCCGGCCGCCAGCGCGGTGACGGCAATACGGGTCAGGTTCCAACGAGTCATCGTGGCCGCCTCTGCAGAAGTCCGGCCTCATTGCCGGAGGGCGGTGACCACGGTCGCCCGTGAGGCAGATCACGTCAATGAGCCGAAGTTCCCATTGGCTGGTGGGGCATCGGTCCCGAATGCCGCAATTGGGCTGCCGACTGGCATAGATGGCCTCGCACTCCCCCAACTGAGCTGGACTGATGCGCTTTAGTAGAAAGCCGGTCGCCGGTGGTATCGATTCAACAACGAAGCCGGTCCGGCGTCAGGGGATTGACTTCTTATCGACGGTGGGCGAAGACCCGCACTAATGCGCTTTACCGGATGTCTCGCCAAATGGCGTCGAACCTCTTGCCCTTGGCTCTCCGCCACGCGGCAGCCGCCCCGGTCGGCGACGGCCATTCAAGATCATTGGACCGGTTCGCGCGAGGGTCCGGGCCGGCGCCCGACCGAGCGAATTGGACAGCGGCCGACGTTGCGAACACGATGATGACTTGCAAGATCGCGGCAGCACGGAGGCCGACCGCTCAGAGCCATGCGCCTCCACTCCGCGTCGTCCCGCTTCGTCCCCGGTTCATCCCTGGAGAGATTTCGCCATGAGCTTCGGCGATCCGAACAACCCGTACAGCCAGCAGCCCCCGCAGGGCCAGCCCGGCTACCCGCAGCAGGCGCCGCAGGGCGTGCCCCCGCAGTACGGCTACCCGCAGCAGGCCCCGCCGCCGTACGGCGCGTACCCGCCGGCCGGCATACCGGGCATGCCCGGTATGCCCGGTGCCGGCATGCCGCCACTGGCCCACTGGGGCCACCGCGTGGGCGCGTACCTGCTGGACGCCCTGATCATCGTCGGTCCGATGTACGCGCTGGGCCTCATCGACCTCGCCACCAGCGACAATCCGGAAGAGCCCGGGTTCCTCTTCGTCATCGGCGTGGTGTACGCCTTCGCGATGGGCTTCTTCCAGCTCTACAAGGAGGGCAAGACCGGCCAGTCCACCGGCAAGAAGGTCGTCGGCATCAGCCTGCGCCGGGAGGCCGACGGCAGCCCGCTCGGCTTCGGCATGGCGCTGGTGCGCAAGCTCGCCCACGTCCTCGACGGTCTGCCGTGCTACATCGGCTGGCTGTGGCCGCTGTGGGACGAGAAGAAGCAGACCTTCGCCGACAAGGTGTGCAGCACCGTCGTCATCAAGGTCGACAAGGGCTGATACACCGCCCCGGTCCCGACCCGCCACCTCGTCGCATCACCCGCCGGGGCGCCAGCCGCCGTGGCTCCGCATCCGGAGGATGCCGGTGACGAGGCCGGAACGTGTCGCCGGTGGGGTCCTCGCGTGTGCGGGCGAGGACCTCGTCGGCGCCGGTCGAGCCTGGGCCCGGTCCCGGTCGAGGGTCCTCAGGTCCGGGGCGTCATCAGGTCAGCGGGGTCCGTGTTGGCCCCGCAGAGGACGACGGCGACCCGCGCTCCCAGCGGCTCGGCCGCACTGCGCAGCGCGGCCAGGGCGGTGGCGGCGCCCGGCTCGACCACGATCCGGTGCTCCTCCCACAGGGCGCGGCGGGCTGCCGTGATCGCCGCGTCGGGGACGAGGACGGAGCGCACGTGCTTCTCCCGCGCGGCGGCCAGCGCGTCGGCCGAGACCCGGGTGGCCCCGAGCGAATCGGCGGCGACCGAGTCCACGGTGACGTCCACGGGACGCCCGGCCTCCAGGGCCGCGTTCAAGGCGCGGCAGTGCTCCGGCTCGGCGGCGATCACCGATACGCCGTACTCCCGTGCGGCGGTGGCGATCCCGGCGAACAGCCCGCCGCCGCCGACGGCGACGATCACGGCGTCCAGCCCGGGCAGCGCGGCCCGGATCTCCTCCAGCAGGGTCCCCGCACCCGCGGCGATGAGCGGATGGTCGTAGGCGTGGCTGCTGAGGGCCCCGCTGCCGGCCGCGAACTCCTCGCAGGCGGCCAGGGCTTCGGCGTAGCGCTCGCCGACGAGCCGCACCTCGGCCCCGTATCCCCTCAGTCGTTCCACCTTCACGCGCGGGGCGGTGGCGGGCAGGAACACGGTCGCCAGCACGGACTGCGCGCGGGCCGCCCAGGCGCAGGCGAGCCCGGCGTTGCCACCGGAGGCGATGGTGACACCGGCGGCCGGGAGGGTGCCCGCCTCGTGGTGCGCGGCGAGGAAGTTGCGGGCGCCGCGCGCCTTGAAGGAGCCGGTGTGCTGGAGGTATTCCAGCGCGTACCAGACGCCCTCGGCGGCGGGCGCCAGGGTGACGGGCCGTATCGCGCCGGCGATCCGGTCGGCGGCCGCGCGCACCGCGGCCTGGTCGAGTTGCTGTTCCATGGTGGGACTGCCTTTCAGACGGCGGGCCGGGCGGCCTCGATCAGCTGGCGCAGGGCCCCGTAGTACACCTCGTGGTCGGTCAGGGCGGGCAGTACGTCGGCCAGTGCGCCGCCGAGCACGGGAAAGCGCTCCGGATCGAGCGCGGCCAGGGCCGCCCGCGAGGCGGCGGTGGCCCCGGCCGGATCGCGGTGGTCGACGAAGGCGGCGCTGCCGAGGGTGAGCAGGTACATCCGGCGGTAGGCGGTCATGGCCTCGGCGGCGGTCATCCCCGCGGCAACGCTGTCGGCGAGCGCGGGCTCCACGAGCCGGGCGAGCAGCTGCCGGCCGAGCCAGGGCCGGCCGCCGCGCAGGATCAGCAGCCCGGGGTGGGCGGTGAGCACCCGGTAGAGAGAGGTGAACCGCCGCTCGGTGGCCTCGGCCCAGTCGGTCCCGGCGGGTATCTCGGGCAGTTGCGCGGCCAGGTGCTCGGTGCACAGGTCCAGCAGGCCGGCGAGATCGTGGCAGCGGCGCTGGACGGTCGCGTGGGAGACGTCGAGCCGTTCGGCGAGGGCGCGGAAGCTGAGCGCGCCGGGCCCCTCGTCGTCAAGGATCCGCAGGGCGGCGACGGCGATCGCCTCGGGCGTCGCGCGGTTGAGCGCGGCTGATCTTCGGGGCATGTGATACACCGTATCATACGGCGTATCACATGTCGCACGTACGGCGGATGACCTCTTTCGTGTGACCCGACTGCGGCCATCCTGCTGGTCATTGGGTGACAACCGGCGACTTGCGTTGACAGCGTGTAGTCACCTCGCTGCACTGGGGCACGATCCCTCCGGTATGCCCGCCCCCACGTCAAGGAGACTCCGTGCCGCTTCGCCTGCGTGCGTCGCTCCCCTGCCTGACCGCGGCCGCCTTGCTCGCCCTCTCGCTCTCCCCCGCCGCGCCGGCGGCGGCGGATCCCACCGCGACCTCGGACACACCGCTCGCGCTCACCCCGCCCATGGGCTGGAACAACTGGGCGCACTTCATGTGCGACATCGACGAGGCCAAGGTCGTCGCGAACGCCGACGCGCTCGTCTCCACCGGGCTCGCCGCCAAGGGCTACGACACGGTGACCGTGGACGACTGCTGGATGACCAGGAGCCGCGACGCGCAGGGCGCCCTGGTGGTCGACACGGAGAAGTTCCCCCACGGCATGGCCTGGCTCGGGGAATACCTGCACGCCAAGGGTCTGAAGTTCGGCATCTACCAGGACGCCGGCCATCTCACCTGCGAGCGCTACCCCGGCAGCGGCGCCCCCGAAGGCGGCGGCCCGGACCACTACGCCCAGGACGCGCGGCAGTTCGCCTCCTGGAAGGTCGACTACGTCAAGATGGACGGCTGCAACCTGTGGGTGCCGGAGGGCAAGACGAAGGAGCAGGCGTACCGGGACGCGTACACCGCCGTCGCCAGGGCGCTGCGCGAGAGCGGGCGTGACATGGTGCTGTCCGCCTCGGCGCCGGCCTACTTCCAGTACGGCGAGTGGGGCAGCCCGGACTGGCACAAGGTGCTCGGCTGGGTCGGCGAGACCGGACAGCTGTGGCGCGAGGGCCGGGACATCAAGGTCTACCAACCGGCCGCGCCCGCCACCTCGCGCTGGGGCTCGGTGATGGGCAACTACGGCTACAACCGCTGGCTCGGCCGGTACGCGGGGCCCGGCAACTGGAACGACCCCGACTTCCTCATCGCGGGCGCCCCGGGGCTGACCGCCGCCGAGAGCCGCAGCCAGGTCGCCCTGTGGGCCATGATGGCGGCTCCGTTCATCCTCTCCTCCGAGGTGTCCGCGCTCACCCCGGCCGGGCTCGACGCCCTCGGCAACACCGATCTGATCGAGCTGGACCAGGACCCGTTGGGCCGTCAGGGCGCGGTGGTCTCCTCCAACGCCACCTTCGAGATCCTGGCCCGGCCGCTCGCCAACGGCGACCGGGCGGTGGCCGTGCTCAACCGCTCGGACCGGACCCGGGACATCTCCGTACCGCTCGACGAGATCGGCCTGCCCTCCTGCACCGTCAGCGCGAAAGACCTCTGGAGCGGCGAACCGCGCACCATCTCCAGCCGGTTGACCGGGCGACTCGCCGCCCACGACACGGCGGTCTGGCGGCTCACCCCGCAGGGCTGCGCCGAAGCCGTGCCCACCGGACAGATCACCGGTAACGGCGTCCAGTGCGCCGACGGCGCCAACACCACGGGCGTCGGCGCGGTGGTGATGTCGCCGTGCACCGGAGCTCCCGACCAGCGCTGGATCCTCGGCCAGGACGCGAGCCTGCGCCTGGCCGGTCAGTGCCTGACGGCGAGCGGGGACGGCCGGGTGGAGCTGGCGGACTGCGCACCCACGCCCGCACCGCAGGGGCAGAGCTGGACACACCGGCGCGACGGCGCCCTGATCGAGAAGGCGAGCGGGCTGTGCCTGACGGCGCCCGCGGCGGCCGCGGCCCCCGACGCACCGGCCGAGCGGCTGCGGCTGATCACCTGCGGCGACCACCGGGTCGACCAGGCCTGGTCCCTTCCGGTCTGACGGCGAACGGATGACGAACTCGATGCCGAGCGGCAGCCGCCGGCCACTGCGCCCCGCACTGCGCCCCACACCCCCATGGCCGTTCCCCCGATTCCGGCCCCGGCCACTGCCGCGCCCGCTCGCTCTCGCGGCTCTGCCCGCCGCACTGCTGACCCTGGTCTGCGCCGGTTCCGCGCCCGGCGCGACCGCCCCGGCGTCGGGCTCCCCCGCGCGGGCCGACGTACGCCACACCGACGTGCGGCAGGACGGCGCACGACCGGACGACGCACAAGGCGCACAAGGCGCACAACCGGACCGCGCACAACCGCAGCACGTACGGGCAGCCGCGGCCCGCACCCGCACCTTCGACACCGCGCCCGCGCGGGCCTCCCTGAAGCGGTTGCTGCCCGTGCACGCCGGGCAGTTCACCCTCGTGGCCGATGCGGCCGCCGCAGCCGACACCTTCACCGTCTCCGGTACGGCGGGCGCCATCACCGTGCGCGGGAGCACCGGCGCCACCCTGCTCACGGGCGTCGGCTGGTACCTCCAGCACATCGCCGGGGCCGACATCGGCTGGCCCGGCGACAGCATCGGGATGCTCCCGGACGAGCTGCCGGGCGTCCCGGCCCCGGTCACCCGCAGCGCGCTGGTCCCGCACCGGTACGCGCTGAACGACACCGACGACGGATACTCCGGCCCCTACCGCTCCTTCGAGGAGCACCAGCGGCAGATCGACCTGCTCGCCCTGCACGGGGTCAACGAGGTGTTCGTGCAGGTCGGGGCCGAGTACCCGTACTACCGCGCACTCCAGGGCTTCGGCTACTCCGCCGAGGAGCTGCGGAAGTGGATCCCCGCCCCCGCCCACCAGAGCTGGTGGCTGCTGCAGAACCTGAGCGGCTTCGGCGGCCCGGTCTCCGAGCGGCTGATGCGGGAGCGGGCCGCGCTCGGCGGGCGGATCGCCGAGCAACTGCGCGGCCTCGGCATGACCCCGGTGCTGCCCGGCTACTTCGGCACCGTGCCGCCGCAGTTCGTCGCGCGCAACCCGGGGGCGAAGACGGTGCCCCAGGGCGAGTGGGCGGGCTTTGAGCGGCCGGACTGGCTGGACCCGGCCTCACCGGTGTTCGGAAAGCTGGCCGCCGCCTACTACGCGGAGCAGCGCGCGGTGTTCGGAGACAGCACGATGTACCGGATGAGTCCGCTGCACGAGGGCGGCCAGACCGGCACGGTCGACGTCAGCTCGGCCGCCGGGGCCATCCAGAAGGCGCTGCACGCCGCCCACCCCGGCGCACTGTGGGCCGTACTGGGCTGGCAGGACGATCCGACGAAGGAACTGCTCGCCGGGGTGGACACCTCGAAGCTGCTGATCCTGGACGGGCTGTCCGACCGGTACAACCGGCTCGACCGCGAGGCCCGCTGGGGCGGCGCCCCGTACGCCATGGGGACCATCTACAACTTCGGCGGGCACACCACGATCGGCGCGAACACCTCCGTGTGGCTCGACCGCTTCGGGGCCTGGCGCGCCAAGAACGGCAGCGCGCTGAGGGGCATCGCCTACCTGCCGGAGGCCACCGGGACCAATCCGGCGGCCTTCGACCTCTTCACCGACCTGGCGTGGCAGCCCGGGCCGGTCGACCAGCGGACATGGTTCGCCGATTTCGCGGCGCGCCGCTACGGCAAACCCGACGCCCAGGCCGCCGCAGCCTGGGAGGAGCTGCGCAAGGGGCCGTACAGCACCTCCTCGGGGCTGTGGTCGGAGTCGCAGGACAGCCTCTTCACCGCCCGGCCGAGCCTGACCGCGGCAGGGGCGGCGTACTGGAGTCCGAAGTCCATGCGCTATCCGGCCGCGTCCGTGCGCCGGGCCCTGGACCACCTGCTCCAGGTGGATCCGGCGCTGCGCGGCTCCAGTGCCTACCGCTTCGACCTGGTGGACACGGCCCGGCAGGCCCTCGCCAACCACGCGCGGGTCCTGCTGCCCAAGATCAAGGCGGCGTACGAGGCGAAGGACCTCGCCCACTTCCGCGAGCTGACCGCCGAATGGCGGCGTGCGCAAGGGCACTTGGAAGCGCTCACCAGCTCCGATCCGAACTTCCTGCTGGGCAAGTGGCTGGGCGCGGCCCGGTCCTGGGGCGCCGACGAGGCCGAGCGGGACCGGTACGAGTACGACGCCCGCTCGATCCTGAGCGTGTGGGGCCGGCGCAGCACGAGCGAGGGCGGTTTCCTGCACGACTACGCGAACCGCGAATGGGGCGGGCTGGTCGCGGAGTTGTACGGCCGGCGGTGGAACGCCTACTTCACTTCGCTGGAAGAGGCACTGGTGGGTGCGACCGCGCCGCGGGCGATCGACTGGTACGCCTTCGAGGAGGAGTGGGCGCGGCGGACCACGCGGCACCGGGAGGAGCCGACCGGGGATCCGTACGCACTGGCCGCCGGGACCGCCGCGTTCCTGCCCTCGGCGGCCGCCTCCGGCTGATGTAACACCACGAGGGAGCTGACGATCACTTCATACGGTGATGTCACCCTCCCGTGGGAATCTCGGTACCCGTGCGAGGGAGAAGTCACCTGAACGGCGCCCCGCGCGGGGCGGACGGTCGTTCACTGGGCCGGAAACGAGCAGGGCGGCAGCCGGAGCGATCCGGCGGCCGCCCTTTCCGACGCCGTGACGCCGTGACGGCATGACTCCGTGCCGGCATGACGCCATTGAAGCCTCAGGAGCACCGAGCATGTCCCAGACCGATCAAGAACGGCCTGAACGAGAACGGCTTGAGCAGGAGCAGCCCCTGCCGGAACGGCCCCTGCCGGAGCAGGCCCTGCCGGAGCAGCCGGCCGCGGACGGGCCCGCCACCGGGCCGGCCGCCGACCGGGCACAGGATCTGCCGCGCCCGTCCGATCTGCGGGAACTGCTCACGGACGGGGTGGTGGAGCTGCGCAAGCGCGCAGAGCTGGCCACGGGCCGGGCCGGCGCCGGTACCGAGGACGGCATCACCGAGAACTACCTGGAGACCATGGCGCGCCGGGCCGCGGAACGGGCCGGCCGCCCGCGTGCGTGACCACACCGGCTGCCAGGAGCACGTCCAACAGGTTCCGGCGGGGCGGCCCGACACCGGCGCTCCACCGCGCCCGCGGCGTAGAGTCGGGCCATGTCGGACGGACGGCGGACACCGCGAGCAGAGCAGGCACCGGAGACGACTCGGCAGGCACCCGCTGCCCGGCTGTCCCTCGCCGGCAAGGTAGCCCTCGTGGCGGGGGCCACGCGGGGGGCCGGGCGGGGCATCGCGGTCCAGCTCGGCGCGCAGGGCGCGACCGTGTACGTGACGGGGCGCAGCACCCGCGGCCGGCGCTCGGAGTACGACCGGCCGGAGACCATCGAGGAGACCGCCGAGCTGGTCACGGCGGCGGGCGGCCGGGGCGTATCCGTGGTCGCCGACCATCTGGAGCCGGGGCAGGTCGAGGCGCTGGTCGGGCGGATCGACTCCGAGGAGGGGCGCCTGCACATCCTGGTCAACGACATCTGGGGCGGCGAGCAGCTCTTCGAGTGGGACAGCACGGTGTGGGAGCACGACCTGGACAAGGGGCTGCGCCTGATGCGGCTGGCGGTGGAGACCCACGCCATCACGAGCCATTTCGCGCTGCCGCTGCTGCTGCGCGAGCCGGGCGGGCTGGTGGTGGAGATGACGGACGGCACCGCCGACTACAACGGGAGGCACTACCGGGTGTCGTTCTTCTACGACATCGCCAAGTCCTCCGTCCTGCGGATGGCTTTCGCCCTCGGGCACGAGCTCGGGCCGCGCGGGGCCACGGCGGTGGCGCTGACGCCCGGCTGGCTGCGCTCGGAGATGATGCTCGACCACTTCGGGGTGACGGAGGCGAACTGGCGGGACGCGCTCGCCACGGTTCCGCATTTCGCCATCTCCGAGACCCCCTCGTACGTGGGCCGGGCGGTGGCGGCGCTGGCCGCGGATCCTCAGGTGGCGCGCTGGAACGGGCAGTCGCTCTCCAGCGGGCAGCTCGCCGGCGTGTACGGCTTCACGGACCTCGACGGCAGCAGGCCGGACGCCTGGCGGTACATGGTCGAGGTGCAGGACCCGGGCCGGCCCGCGGACACCACCGGCTACCGCTGAGGCACCCCGCTCTCGATGAGGCGCAGCTCGCGGCCGGCGCCGAGCGGGGCGAAGAACCGCTCCACGTCCGCGTCCGTGACGGCGGCCAGGTCCGGCGGGGACCAGCGGGGGTTCCGGTCCTTGTCGATGACCTGCGCCCGGATTCCCTCCACCAGATCGGGCGTGCGCAGCGCATGGCAGGAGACCCGGAACTCCTGGGCCAGCACCCGTTCCAGGGAACCGAGCCCGGCGGCCCGGCGCACGGCGGCGAGGGTGACCTTGAGCGCGGTCGGGGACTTGCCGAGGATCGTCTCGGCCGCCTCCTTCGCGGCCGGGTCGCCGTGGGGCTCGGCCGCGTGGGCGAGCAGCCGCGCCACGATCTCCTCGACGCTGCCGGCGGCGTAGCAGTGGTCGATCCAGGAGCGCTGTCCGGGGAGTTCCCCCGGCTCGGGCGTGGCGGCGTAGCGGGGCAGCACCTCGTGGACGGGGGCCGCGGCGAGGTCGCCGACCAGGTCCACGAGCCGGCCGGCGGGCACGAAGTGGTCGGCGAGGCCGCACAGCAGCGCGTCGGCGGCGCCCACCGCGGCGCCGGTGAGGGCCAGATGCGTACCGAGGAGGCCGGGGGCGCGGGCCAGCAGACGGGTGCCCCCGACGTCGGGTACGAAGCCGATACCGGTCTCGGGCATGGCGACGCGGGAGCGCTCGGTGACGATGCGGACGCTGCCGTGGGCCGATACGCCGACGCCGCCGCCCATCACGATGCCGTCCATGAGGGCGACGTAGGGCTTGGGGTAGCGGCCGATGTGGGCGTTGAGGCGGTACTCGTCGCGCCAGAAGTCCGCGGAGGCGGCGGCTCCGGCCTTGGCGTCGTCGTGGATGGCGCGGATGTCCCCGCCCGCGCACAGCCCGCGCTCGCCGGCGCCGCGGATGAGGACCTGCCGGACGGCGGGGTCCTGTTCCCAGGCGGTCAGGGCCTCGGTGATCCGCAGCACCATGGGGTGGGTGAGGGCGTTGAGGGCCTTGGGACGGTTGAGGGTGATCACCCCGGTCCCGCCTTCGATGCCGAACAGGACGCTCTCGTCTTCGGTTTTCACACCGATCAGTATGAGGGTGGGGTGTCACGGCGAGTCGGCGCCCGCAGGAGGTGCCTACCGGGCACCCGGGCATAGCGTGGCCGGCATGCGGAAGATCATGCTGATGATGTCGGTGTCTCTCGACGGTTTCATCGAGGGCCCCGAGCGGCAGATCGACTGGCACCTCGTCGATGACGAACTGCACCAGCACTTCAACGACGAGCTCCGCGCCATGGGCGGATTCCTCAGCGGCCGGGTCACCCACGAGCTCATGGCGGGGTTCTGGCCCACGGCCGATTCCGACCCCGGGGTCACGGGTCCGATGGCCGAGTTCGCGGCCATCTGGCGCTCCATGCCGAAGTACGTGTACTCGCGCACCCTGCGGGAGGCCGACTGGAACACCACGGTCGTGCGGGATGTCGTCCCGGCGGAGGTCGTCGCACTCAAGGCCTCCGCGGGCGGTGACCTGGTCCTGGGCGGGGCCGGTCTCGCCGCCTCGTTCCTGCGCCACGACCTGGTGGACGGCTACCGCATCTACGTACACCCCGTGCGCATCGGCCGCGGGAAGCCGCTCTTCCCGCCCTCCGACACGCGCACACCGCTGCGTCTGGAAGGCACCCGGGCCTTCGGGAACGGCGTGGTCCTGCTCCAGTACGGACGCCCGTAGGACGTCGCCGCGTCGACCGCTCCACGGAGCCGAGGCGATCAGCGGTTCCGCGGCGGCGCCGCCGTCACCACCCGGGCGTCCCCACCGGTCCGCTCAGGCCCGGGTGTCGAACCGCGGCCGGAACGGGCACCTCCAGCCAGACGCACTTGCCCTCCGGCAGCGGGAGGGAACCCCACTTGCGGGCGAGGCGTTCCACTATGCGCAGCCCGTGGCCGCCCGGCCGCCCCCGGTCCCTCGCGCTCCGCGGCTGCACGGGCACCGGCGGCGCCGGGTTCCCGTCGGTCACCTCCACCCGCAGGCGGTCATCGGTGCAGTCCAGGAGCAGCGAGGTGGGACCGCCGCCGTGCAGGCAGGCGTTGGCGACCACCTCCGACACCAGCAGCAGCACGTCGTCCGCTGCCTGCTGGCCCGCCTCCCCCTCGGCCGGGAGCCAGTGCCAGGCGGTCAGAGCCCGGCGGGTGAAGTCACGACTCCGCGTCACGGCATTGGTGGTCCCGTCCAGTACCAGGTACCAGGTCCGGTCGGGTGACCCCCGCTGCTCCATGGCGCTCGTACTCCTCGGTGTCGACGAAGCGATATCTAGAAATGGCGGTACCCGGTACCGAAGTGCCGGGTACCGGAGTACCCGTGTACCCACGTACCGGTGGACCTCCCAGGTGCTGAGGTCCCGGCAGGCCCCGGAGGCCCGGTCGCGGAGGCGGCCCCGCATCCGCGGGCCCGGGGCGCCGCCGGCTAGCCGGCCGCCGGGCCGCTGCGCTGGCCCAGCGCTTCCGCCACATCGGCGTGCACGGGGAAGACCCCGTCCGCGCCGGTGATGTGGAACATCCGGGCGACCGATCCCCGCAGCCCCGCCAGTTCCAGGCTGCCGCCGGCCTCCTGAGCCGTCAGTCGGCTGTGCAGCAGCACGTTGAGCCCGGTGGAATCGCAGAACCCCAGCTCCGAGAGGTCGACCACGAGCCGGCCCCCCGGCGTGACAGCCGCGTCGAGAGCCTCCCGCAGGGGCTGTGCCGTGTCATGATCCAGCTCACCCGCCAGCTCGAAGACCACGGCACCGTCCACGGTCTGCACCGCGACGGTGAAGCGCTCGCTGTCCGCTCCCGGAACCATCCTGCATCACCCTTCCGTTCTGCCCAGGCACCTTCCCGAAAGCTACGGGGATACGCCTGCGCAACGCATGACGTGCGGCCTCCGGGGCAGACGCCGGTACGGAAGCCGGTCGAGACCACTGCCACTGGAGGCATCGACATGGTCCCGCTCCTCCTCGCGCTCCTCCTCATCCTGGTCCTCTTCGGTGCCGGGTTCGCGGTGGAGGTTCGCGGTGAAGGTGCTCTGGTACATCGCCATTGCCCTCCTGGTGCTCCGGCTCCTCGGCTTCCTGGTCCGCGGCACGGCAGGCGGTGGCGGACGGGCCCGCTGGTACGCAGCACGGCCCGCAGCGAACGCACGTATCCGTAACGGAAGGACGCTCCCATGATGGACAAGGCGAAGGCCAAGGCCAAGCAGGTCAAGGGCAAGGTCAAGGAGAAGACCGGAGACGCGACCGACAACCCGCGCATGAAGACCGAAGGCACGACGGACAAGATGACCGGCAAGGTCAAGGAGACGGCCGCGAAGGCCACCGAGCGGATGAAGCGCGAAAAGAAGCGCTGACCCGGCCGCTGCCCGAACCCCGATACCGGCGACAGCCCCCGAGCGATCCGCCCGGGGGCTGTCCCATGTACCGGTGGGGGGTATACCGTGGAAGCGAGAGGTCCGGGCCCGTACGCGGACCGGCGAGGCGAGGGAGAGGCGAGAGCGATGGACCACGGCGCCCGCCCCGGCGAAACATCCGCGCACGGCCCCGCGCCCCATGCGGCCCACGCAGACCACGCAGACCACGGTCAGGCGGGCGGGGCTACTGGAGCGACCTGGGCCGTGGCCGTGAAGGCCACCCTGCACTGCCTGACCGGCTGCGCCATCGGCGAGATCCTCGGCATGGTCATCGGTACCGCGCTCGCCTGGCACGACGCCCCGACCATGATCCTGGCCATCTCGCTCGCCTTCCTCTTCGGCTACTCCTTCACCCTCCATGCCGTCCGCAGGGCCGGTCTGAGCTGGAAGGCCGCGGTCAAGGCCGCGCTGGCCGCCGACACCGTATCCATCGCGGTCATGGAACTGGTCGACAACACCATCATCGCCCTGACCCCCGGCGCCATGGACGCCCACCTGAGCGACGGGCTGTTCTGGTCCGCGCTCCTGGGGGGCTTCGCCGTCGCCTTCCTGATCACCACTCCGGTCAACAAGTGGATGATCGGCCGCGGCAAGGGCCACGCGGTGGTCCACGCCTACCACTGACGCCGGCGGCGCGTGAGCATCACGCCGGGGGCCACCGTGCGGCGCTTTCCGTGTCCTTGAGGCGGCCGGTCACCACCAGGTTGCCGTCCGGGGTGCGCCGGGCGAGGACGCCGGTGCGGAAGTAGCCGTCGCTGGTGAAGGAGCGCGCGTTGTGGTCGGGCGCGCGGTAATAGCCTCGCAGGGTAGCGGGACCGCGGGCGAGGATCTCGCCCGCCTCCCCGTCGGGCACGTCCTTGCCGTCGGCGTCGACCATGCGGATCTCGTCGTCGGGCGAGAGCGGTCGACCCTGCGTGGTCAGCACGGTCTCGTCCGGATCGGCGGGCCGGGTGAGAGTGAGCAGCCCCTCGGCCGTGCCGAAGACCTGCTGCAGGCGGCAGCCCCATGCGGGGCCCATCCGTTCGGCCGTCTCCCGGCGCAAGGGCGGCGAGCCGCCGATCTGCACGAGACGCAGGCTGCTCAAGTCGGCCCGGAGGGCGGGAAGTGCGTCGAGCCAGAGCTCGGCGACGGCGGGCACCACCGAGGTGATGGTGACCCGTTCCCGTCCGATGACCGGAAGGCACTCGGCAGGGTCGGGGTCCTCGACCAGGACGACGGTGCCGCCCACGGAGAGGGTGCCGAGGATGCCGGGGCAGCCGAAGGCGAAGTTCGACTCGGCGGGCAGCGCGGCGAGATACACGTCGTTCTCGGTGAGCGATACCAGCTCGGCGGCGGCGCGCGCCTGATGGGCGTAGTCGTTGTGGGTGCGCGGAACGAGCTTGGGCGCCTCGGTGCTGCCGCCGGAGAGCAGGAGGAACGCCACCTGGTCGGCGCTCTGGGAAAGCGCCGGCTCGGGCGGGGCGTCGATGGAGTCCAGCGGGCTGTGGTGGCAGCCGGACGGATCGGTCGTCAGGCCGCCGCCGTACGGGGACGAGTCGCCCGGCGCCTCCAGGGTGAACACCCGCCGCAGGAAGGGCTCTCGGGCCGCGATGTCCGAGGCCATCGCCGCATGGTCGAAGCCCTGGTACGTCGAGGGACCGACGTAGCCGACGGCCTGGGTGACCCGCACGACGTGGAACACCTCGGACGCGCGGTGCGAGACCGGGCACAGTACGGGGACCACGCCGGCGCGCATCAGCGCGAACACGGTGATGACGAACTCGGGAACGTTCGGCAGCTGGACGACCACCCGTTGCCCGGGCCGCAGGCCCCGCTGCCGGAATCCGGCGGCCATACGGCCCACGCGCCGGTTCATGCTGGCGTACGTGATGCGGGCGCCGCCGTGCACGAGCGCGGTCCGCGGTCCGTACTGCAGGGCCCAGCCGCGCAACAGGTTGTCCAGCGTATTGCCGCGCCAGTACCCGGCCGCCCAGTAGCGGTCGGCGAGCTCCTCGGGCCAGGGCGTGCAGCCGTCGAGCATGGTGGTCATTCGCTTCCTTCCGAACTGTTCGGGCGACCCGCCGTCCTGACCTTGCAATCCAATGCGCCAACCCCCCTGTACGCAATGCGCTGTCCCGACCATGGACGCCGAATCCCCTCAGCGGAAAGCCCAATGAGCGCCGCTGACCAGGAGGAACACTCGGGCCGGCACAGGCTGGGGAAACGGCCCCGCGCTCCGCGTGATCGCGTAGCGGACCGACGCCGGCAGCGGCCGCGTTCTCCGTTCCCCTCGTTCCCGCACCGGGTGGGAAGCCGCCGGGACCGGTCCGGGAACGCCCGTTGGGAATCTCAGGGCGTCGAAAGCGACACCGGGATCCGAACACACAAGGGGAACAAGATGCGTGGCAAGCTCGCTGCTCTGGCCGGTCTCTTCACCTTCGCCCTCGCCCTGGGCCTCGGCTTCTCCGGCGAGCAGAACGACCAGGCCGACACCACCGCCGGCTACACCGTCCAGGCGGAGAACAAGGGCCCCAACACCCCCGCCCCCGCTCCGGGTCTGTGACCCCTCCCCCCACCGCAGCGGGCCAAGACAGCGGTCCGGCGGCTGATCTCTCGCGCGCGACTGACTCGGCCTAACCACACACCTCGGTGACGGGCTTGGTCGAGCCGTCCGGCGTGTAGGTGATGCTCTTGCCGTCCCGGTTGAACGTCACCTCGTAGGTGCGGTCCTCCGTCTGGCCCGGCGTGAGGACGGCCTGGACGTAGCGGCCCGTGCCGTCCACGATGACGGCGCGGCCCTGGTCGATGACGACGTAGGCGTTGCCCCTCCGCAGTCCGCACATCGGCAGCGCGGAGGTGTCCGGGGAGACGTCGCCCACGCGGTACGTGCGCGAGGGGGACGGTGCCGGCTCGGGGGCGTGGTGCGGCTGGGTGGAGGGCTTAAGCGTGTCGACTGCGACGGCCGTGGTGAAGCGGGAGCCGTTCGGGCACTCGCCGTCGATGCCCCAGGTCTGCACCCGGTCAGGCAGATAGTTCGGGTCACCCGGCCTGCCGCGGACGTCGGAACCAATCTTGGTCGTCCCGGCGTACGTGTGACCGCCGTACTTCTCGCCCGGCTGGAGGCCGAGCACGACCTCCCCGAACAACTGCGAATCCGCGGTGATGGTTCCCGGCGGCCCATCGGTGACGGGACAGACGACAGTGACCCGCAGCCGGTCGTTCGGCCCGACGACGGACGGCGTGACCCAGGCCGGCGCGTCGGGCGGCGGGGCGGCCGACGCGGCACCCGGGCACAGTACGCAGGCGCACGCGCAGGCCGCGGCTATCAGGTATCGGGACACACGCATGGCATCAGCCTCCCGTGGTGACACCCCGAGCGGTCCATCTATAACCCCAAACCGAGATCACTAAGCCGTTCGGGTGTCGGGCGCGGCCATCAAACGGTGTCACGGTTTGCTATCGACAGGTGACGGTTCGTGGCTGACCGGCCGGTCAGGTGGGCACCCGCCGGGACGGCACGCAGGACGGGTCCCACGTGCCGTCCCCGACCACGGCCGGTGCCGTTCCTCACCCGGCGTCCGCCGGGGCCTCACAAGCCCACGAAGCCGGGTTCGGCTTGCGGCAGGGGTGCACACGGCCGGCGCAAGACCCTGATCGGGTGCCGCGCATCCCCCGTCCACTCGAACGTGTGAGTTCAAGAGCACCCGACCCCGGGGGAACCGCCCAGCCCACCCGGATCGCATTCACGTGCGAAGGCTTCCTCCTTTCGTGGCCGTTACGGCCTCAGATCCGGGGCGTTTCTAGAGCACCAGTGCCACCCCGGCGCCCCGTTGGAGGACACCATGAGCCCTGCACCCACACCCGGGCATCAGCCCACCGGATTCGAACAGGGACGGCCCGTCGGTTTCCTCTGCGCGTCCACCGCGCAGCGCGTCGGTGGTGCTGCCCGCAGCTCAGCGCGACTGGGGACGAGGTGGGGGGCGTGAGCGACGCCGGCGATGCCGGGATCTCCCCGAGCGCCGTCCCCGGGCAGCGGCCGGCTCCGCTCCCGCTGCCTCCCTCAACTGTCCCGGCCGGCCCCCCGGACGGGGATGTGGCGGATGAAATGGAGGAGGCCTACTGGTCCGTTCACGACGGCGCCGCCGCCAACGCCACCGTGCGGCAGGTGCTCGCCCGGCTGCCCCGGATTACCGCCCTGGTCGGGCGGCTCGCCTGGCAGGCGGACCGCACCGCGACCATGACCGTCCTGGTCTGCCAGTTGGCGTCGGCCGTCATGAGCGCCTGCGGACTGCTCGCCTCGGTGGCCGTCCTCCAGCACCTCTTCGCCCAGGGCCCCACACCCGGCCGCGTACGCGCGGCCATTCCGCAGATCCTTCTGGTGGTCGGCTTCCTCGCAGCCCGCGCTCTCCTGGAAGCGGCTGTCGCGGCGGCCCAGGCCCGCGTGACGCCCAGGATCCGCACCGCCCTGGAATGCGAGTTCTTCCAACTCACCGCACACGTACGGCTGGAGGCGGTGGAGGACGCCGCATGGCACGACGAAGTACACCGAGCCAACGATCGCGGCCTGTTCTACGCCCGCCAGATCGTCGGACAGGTCATCTCGCTCGTCTCCGCCGCCCTGGGTCTCGTCGGCACCGCCTCCGTGTTGAGCGTCCTGCACCCCGCGCTCCTTCCCCTCCTCATCCTGTCCGTCGTCCCGGTGGGCGCGGCCGCGGTCCGCAGCGCCCGTGCCCGCTTCCACTCCTTCAAGCGGTGGAACGCCATGCAGCGGCGGGTCAGGGTCTTCTCGTGGCTGCTGCTGGACGTGGACGCGGCCGCCGAGCTGCGCTCCGACACCGCCCAGGACGCCCTCCTGGACGAGCACCGGCGACTCACCACCAAGATCGCTGCGGAGGACACGCGGCTGGGCGTGTCCGCCGCGGTCCTCAACCTGGCCGGGCGCGCCGTCGGCGGTCTCGGCACCGGCATCACCTACACCGCGCTGGGCGGCATGCTGATCGCCGGGTGGCTGCCCCTGGCCGCCGGCGCCGGCGCCGTCCTGGCCATCCAAGCCGGACAAGCTTCCCTGACCCGCCTCGTCGAGGTGGCCCACCTCGTCTACGAACATGCCCTCTGGGTGGACGACCTCCTCACCGTCCAGGAGCGCTGCCGACGGCTCCTGCCGCGCACAGCCACCGTGCAGGCCCCCCGGCGGGTGAAGACCATCACCCTTGACGACGTGCACTTCACCTATCCCGGCAAGGACACTCCAGCGCTGAACGGCATCACCCTGACCCTCTCGGCCGGGGAGACCGTCGCGTTCGTCGGCCTCAACGGCTCCGGCAAGTCCACCTGCGCCAGACTTCTGGCAGGGCTGTACGAGGCGCAGCAGGGCAGTGTCCGCTGGGACGGTGTCGACGTCCGCGAGATGGACGCCCAGTCAGTGCACCGGCAGGTCGCCTGCGTCCTCCAGGACCCGGCTCATTTCCCGTTCAGCGCCCTGTCGAACATCACCATCTCCACGGGCAGTCTCGTGGAGGCCGATCCCCAACGCGCCATGGACGCCGCACGGGCTTCGGGCGCCGACCGCGTCGTCGCCGGCCTGCCCCGGCAGTGGGAGACGCTGCTCTCCAAGCGGTTCAAAGGCGGCCAAGAGCTGTCCGGCGGACAGTGGGCCAAAGTCGCCGTGGGCCGCGGTCTGTACAAGAAGGCGCCGCTGCTGCTCCTGGACGAACCGACCGCCAGCATGGACCCGCCGTCCGAACACGCAGTGTACGAGGCCGTACTGCGCGGACGGTTGCGCGAAGACCAGATCACCGTGCTGATCTCCCACCGGCTGGCCAGCGTCGTCGACTGCCACAAGATCTTCGTCTTCGACGACGGCCGCATCGTCGAAGCCGGCTCCCACGATGAGCTCATGGCCCGTGGCGGCTCATACGCCGCCATGTTCACCCTCCAGGCCGGCGCCTACCAGCCGCGCGCCGCCAACGTCGAGAGGACGGAGAAGTGACCTCTCCTTGAGGCCACCCGGCCGTCTCAGCATGCTCCGGTCCCCACGGAAGCGGTCAGGCGCCGCGGTCCCGATGGTCTCCGACCGGTCCCGACCGGGCGCACAAAAGGATCAGGGGCTGCTTTGGATTCCTCCAAAGCAGCCCCTGATCTACGACTCTTCCGAGTCGGGACGACAGGATTTGAACCTGCGACCCCTTGACCCCCAGTCAAGTGCGCTACCAAGCTGCGCCACGTCCCGATGTGCCTTCGGTGTGCTTTCGACTGGGTTTTCCCTGTCCCGGCGGCACATGCAGAACATTACCCCACGCCCGGGGGTCCGCACGCACCGGTGATCGGCGACGGGCAGGATGAAGGAGTGAACGCACGGGATCGGGACGACGAGGGGCGGGCGCGCAGCGCGCGGCCCAGGGACGGGCTGGGGCGGCCGCTGCCGTACGGGGCGAGCGGCGTGGAGCGCCAGCCCGAGGGGGTGGTGCGGTCGCCCGCGCAGACCGTGCGGGAGGCGCAGCGGCTGCTCGACGCCGGGATGCCCTTCCATGCGCACGAGGTGTTCGAGGACGCCTGGAAGTCCGGCCCGCCGGAAGCGGCTCCGCTCTGGCGGGGGCTCGCGCAGCTGGCGGTCGGGCTGACGCACGCGGCGCGCGGGAACGCGGTCGGCGGGGCCCGGCTGCTGCTCCGGGGCGCCGCGGGGATCGAGGGGCTGCCGTCGGTCCCGTACGGGACCGAGGGGCTGCCCGGGGGTCCGTACGGGATCGACGTGGCCGGCCTGGTCCGGTGGGCCCGGGAGCTCGCCGGCCGGGTGGCGGCGGGCCAGGCCGTCGACGCCGCGAGCGAGGCACCCCGGCTCCTGGCGCGGTGACCGGCAAGGTCTGCCGGTGGGCCGGCGAGGCGTTGCCCGCCCTAGCCGGCAGTCGGCTGGAGGAGGTCCCAGCGGTTGCCGTACAGGTCTTCGAAGACGGCGACGGAGCCGTACGTCTCGTGGCGCGGCTCCTCCAGGAAGCGGACGCCCTCGGCCGTCATCCGGGCGTGGTCGCGGGCGAAATCGTCGGTGTGGAGGAAGAAGCCGACCCGGCCGCCGGTCTGGTCGCCGACCCGGGAGCTCTGGGCCTCGCCCTTGGCGCGCGCCAGGAGCAGCGCGCTCTCTGTGGCGCCGGGCGGGCGGACCACGACCCAGCGGGAGCCGTCCGGGCGCTCGGTGTCCTCGGCGAGCTCGAAGCCGAGGGCGCGGGTGTAGAAGTCGATGGCCTCGTCGTAGTCGTCGACCACGAGAGCGGCGAGGGCGATGTGTGCGGGCATGGGGGTCAGTCTCGCGCAGCCGTCAGCAGGACGACCTCCAGGGTGCGGGGGCCGTGGACTCCTTCCACCCGGTCGAGTTCGATGTAGCTGGTGGCGGACGGGCCGGAGATCCAGGTCAGGGGGCGGGTTGCCCGCCTCGCGCAGCCGGTCCCAGTCGGCCAGTTCGGCGACCGCGCGGGCGTGCTTGTCGCGGATGGTGTGGGTGGCGTGCCGCAGATTGGCGCGGAGCACGCCGTCCCGTACGGCCTCCCGCGCGGCGGCGGGAAAGGCGGGCATGCCGAGTGGTGTGGCCGTCATCGCAGGGGTTCCTCCTCGGTCGCGGCCAGGATCTCGGCGAGGTGCAGGGTGCGCAGCGGGGCGCCGGCGCGGCGCAGGAGGCCGTCCAGGTGGGCGAGGCAGGAGTTGTCGGCGCCGCACAGGACCTCGGCGCCGGTGGCGGCCGCGTTGTGGATCTTGTCGGTGCCCATGGCGGCGGATACGTCCGGGTTCTTGACGGCGAAGGTGCCGCCGAAGCCGCAGCATTCCTCGGCGTCGGGCAGCTCGATGAGGTCCAGGCCCTTGACGGCGGCCAGCAGTCGCCGCGGGCGCTCCCCCAGTGCGAGTTCCCGTAGACCGTGACAAGAAGGGTGATAGGTCACGGTGTGCGGATAGGAGGCACCCACATCGGTCACGCCGAGCACGTCGACCAGGAATTCGGTCAGCTCGTACACGTGCGGAGCCAGGGAGTCCGCCGCCTCGGCGAGTGCGCTGCCGCGGCCCTCCGCGGCCGCCTTGCGCCCGATCCGGGATAGTGCGCGCGGAGCATCGCGGCGCAGGACCCCGAGGGGGTGACGACGTACTCGTACCCGGCGAAGACCTCGGCCGTGCGCCGGACGAGGGGTTCGGCCTCCCGCCGGTAGCCGGTGTTTACTGCGGCTGACCGCAGCAGCTCTGCCCGGCCGGGAAGTCCACCTCGACGCCCAGCCGCTCCAGGAGGCGTACGACGGCGATGCCGGTACGCGGGTACAGCGCGTCATTGACGCAGGTGACGAACAGGGCGACACGCATGACGGGCAGAATAGCCGGGTGAAGAAGTTCTCAGTGATCGGCATAGGCGCGGGCGACCCGGACCACCTGACCCTCCAGGCGGTCAAGGCGATCGGCGCGGCGGACGCATTCCTCATCCTGGAGAAGGGAGAGGAGAAGGCGGATCTGACCGGGCTGCGGCGCGCGATGCTCGACGCGCACGCCCGCCCCGGCCACCGGCTGGTGGAGGGCCGTGACCCGGACCGGGACCGGACCCCGGCCGACTACACCCCGACGGTGGACGGCTGGCGCAGCGCGCGGGCCGAGCTGTTCGAGCGGTTCATCGCGCAGGACCTGGCGGAGGGCGAGACCGGGGCGTTCCTGGTGTGGGGCGACCCCTCGTTGTACGACTCCACGCTGGCGATCCTCGACGAGGTGCTGGAGCGGGGCCGGGTGGCCTTCGAGCACGAGGTCGTACCGGGCATCAGCAGCGTGTCGGCGCTGCTCGCACGCCACCGGGCCCCTCTGAACCGGGTGGGGCGTCCGGTCCAGATCACCACGGGGCGGCGGCTGGCCGAGGGCTGGCCGACGGACGTGGACGACGTGGTGGTGATGCTGGACGCGCGGCATGCCTTCACCGCCCACCTGGACCAGGACCTCTACATCTACTGGGGGGCCTACGTCGGCACCCCCGACGAGATCCTGGTCTCGGGGAAGCTGGCGGAGGTCGCCGGGCGGATCGAGGAACTGCGGACCGAGGCGCGGGCCCGCAAGGGATGGATCATGGATACCTACTTGCTTCGGCGCGGCTGACCAGCCGCTGGCGCCCCTGAAAAGGCCAGGCGGGCGGGGCGGGCAGGCGGGTAGGACCGCGCGCCGCCGGGTACTACGAGGTCCGCCCGCTGCTCGCCGCCTGGTACTGGAGGTTCTGCACCTCCACGGTGTGGTCCACGGGCCGGGGCAGTTCCACGCGCGCCGCCGCCGTCCCGCCCCGCACCACTTCCGCCTTGCTGGTGCCCGCCTTCAGCGGCAGCAGCTCGGAGTGGACCCCGGCCGGGGCCTCGTGCGTGTCCTTGGCGGATCCGACGGTCGTACGGACGGTTGCGGGCCGGGCGAGGAAACTGAGCACCTCGACCGTGTCCCGGGGTGCGGCGCTGCCCTTGCGCGGCGACATCACCAGCGACTGGTCCCCCGAGGGGTCGGCGCCGGCGAACTGGGTGCGCGCCGTGAGGTACAGCGTGTCGCGGACGATCTTCGGCCAGCTGCCCGTCTTGAACTTGGTCAGGTAGTACGAGGTCAGGTCCAGGTAGGTGTGGCCGTTGTGCAGTGAGGGCGCGAAGTGGCTGCCCTCCGAGTAGTCGTTCCACGTGGTCAGCTGCACCCAGTCGGCGCCGTCTTCGATGGCGTGGGTCCACGTGGAGCGCAGCGTCGCGGTGTTGCCGGCCTCGTCGTAGATGCCCTGGTTGGGCCGGGCGTCCTGCACCGACACCGGCTGCATCCAGATCTTGCCCATGCCGTGGGCCCGCTGGACATCGCGCGTGGAGCCCTCCTGGCCGACGTAGCTGCGGCTGCCCCACTCGGAGAAGCCGTAGCTGATGGGGGCGAACTCACCACTGTGCGCGCCGAAGTCGAGGAAGAGGGGGACGAAGGCCGTACGGATGCCGTGCCGGGTCCGGAGGCTGTCGATGACCTCGGTCCACCAGGCGGCGTTCTTCGTCTCCGCCTTGAAGGGGGAGACGACGAGCCGGCCGTCGGGGAGGCGGTGGGCGGCCGGGGCCTTGCCGAGCGCCGCCAGCGCGTCGGCGAGGACGCCCGGGTCGTCGGTCTTGAGGGAGGTCATGTCCGGCATCAGCATGACCTTGAAGTCCGGGTCCACCGCATGGGCCGCCTCCATCAGGAGGTTGGACCGCTCCCAGTTCTTGCCGGTGAGGGAGAGCATGTCGAGCGTGAACCCGTCGATGCCCGCGGCGCGGGCGGTGCGTACCTCCTGCTGGAGGTTGGCCGACTCCCACTCGCCGTCCTTGGGCGGGACGGGCAGCGGCCGGTCCCGCAGCAGGCCGCCGTACCTCTGGTGCTTGCCGCTCTCGCCGCCCGGGTCCAGGTAGTTGCGGGTGTAGTAGTCGCGGTCGGCGCTCGCGTTGTCCAGGGAGAGCGGGTACGGGGTGAAGTAGTGGGCGAACACCAGCTTGCGGCCCGCTTCGCCCGAGCGCAGCGCGGCCGGCTGGGGCAGGTCGAAGGGCAGGGCCCCGGCGGGGCGGGCGGCTCCGGTGTCGAGCGGCGCCTGAGCGGTGGCCCCGGTTCCTGCCTTGCCGGTCGGGGCGGTCGTGCCCGGCTGCTGCGGGGTGGCGGCCGGGCCGGAGGCGGCGGGTCCGGTGGCGGCGCCCGGCTCGGCGGGCCCCGGCCCGCCGGTGCCGGAAGCCGAACCGCCGTACGGGGAGGCAGTGGTGAAGGGGTCCCAGGCGATACCGGTGGCGGCGCAGACTCCGACGAGGAGGAAGCCGGAGATCAGCAGGGCGAGCAGGGGCCTGCGTCCGCGGAAGCGCGACCGCCGCCGGTGCGAGGTGGGGCGGGCCGCCCGCCGCACCGCCCGCTCCGCCCGCCGGTCCGCGCGCCTGTCCGGTCTCATCCTGGCCCCTCCCGTGAATATGCCCCGAGGAGGGGCTGCACAGCAGTAGAGCCCAATACCGGCTTCCGGACAACCGTTCCCAGGGGGCGGGGCGGGGACACGTACGTCACAGGGCCCACGGGAACTACGCCGGCCGGGCGGGCCGGGGCTGCCCCGGCCCAAGTGACCTCAACAGGCCGCGCGCAGACGTCTACCTGATCATCGACACCTCACCGGCCCCCGCGCCCTTTCCCCGCACCCGCTCGGGAGCCGTACGCGCACCGGTCGCGAGCCGTGCCCGCACCCCGGTCCGTACGAGCGGCCTCAGGCCGGTACGCTCAACGCGCCAGGGAGGCCACGGCCCTGCGCACACCGCGGTGCGCGGCCGCCTTCGCGGGCTGCTTCGCGGTCGCCGGGTACATCGCCTCGACCTGGCGGGCGGTGGACACCCGGGCAA
This sequence comes from Streptomyces sp. NPDC003034, assembly GCF_053591375.1. NCBI lineage: Bacteria > Bacillati > Actinomycetota > Actinomycetes > Kitasatosporales > Streptomycetaceae > Streptomyces > Streptomyces sp. NPDC003034. The sequence goes on along the minus strand of NZ_JBSFTS010000007.1, from coordinate 100,670 downwards.
CGAGCTGCGCACGGTCGGAGGCGGGCAGTTCCACCTCGAACACGTCCGCGAGCAGGCCCGGCAGCTCTTCCGGTGCGTAGCGGTGAGTTGTGGCCGTGCCGTCGGGGAGGGTGGTGGTGAGGATCGTGCCGTCCAGGAACCGGTGCTCCCCCGCGCCCATCCGCTGCACGACCAGCCGGCCGGCGAACGGTGAGCGCGGGTGGGTGGACAGGAAGTGGTTGGCCACCAGCCAGTCCTGCGGGTAGCGCTGGTCGAGCGTGAAGGCGTGCAGGTCGAACCAGCCGTCGGCGCCCCTGGTCTGCATCGCGTAGACGGCGTCGCCGACCTCGGTCGCCGCCTGGCGCAGCCGGAAGCCCCAGTCGTCGCAGGTGTTCTCGCCGCCGTCCACCAGTTCCAGGGGCTCCAGCGGGTTGCGGCCGAAGCCGGGGTCGCAGAGCCACACCTTGCCGGTGTCGGCCGTCTCGGCGGTCTCCACCCGCAGCATGGCGTGCGTGGCGGGACGGATGCCGTCGGAGCCGATGCGGACGCGCGAGGCCAGCCCGGTCACGCCGAAGCCGACGCGCTCCAGGGCCGCCGCGAGGAGCAGGCTGTGCTCGTAGCAGTAGCCGCCGCGGCGCTGGTGCACCAGTTTGCCCTGAAGGTCCTGTAGGTCGAGGGAGAGCGGCCGGCCGAGTACGATCTCGACGACTTCGAAGGGGATGGCGGTGATGTGCGCCCGGATCAGGGCCCGCAGGACGTCGAGCGTGGGCGTGAGCTGGCCGTCGTAGCCGATCCGCCGCAGGTACGCATCCAGATCGAGGCGGCTGCCCTGCCAGGCCGTGGCGTCGTCGTTCTTCGTCATGGCGCTCATCGTGCATAGCGGAGGCTCCGGAACCGGACCCCCCGGACCGGAGAACGTCACATCCCCGGGGATGCGCCGGGACGTGCGCGGGACATGCCCGAGACGTGCGCGAGAGGTGGCCCCTGGACGTCGAGCCGGCACGGGTCCGCCGGCTCCGGGAAAACAGATCGGGGAAGACTGCTCGGGAAGACGGCTCGGGGAAAACGGCTCCGCCCCGGCCGGCGACTGCCGGACGGGGCGGAAAACGAGGGCGCGGCCCTGGGGGGTGAGTACGGCACGTGCCGTACCGGCTGCCTCAGCCCAGGATCGCGAGCGCCTTGTTGAAGGTCGCGGACGGCCGCATGACCGCCTCCGCCTTGACCGGGTCGGGACGGAAGTACCCGCCGATGTCGGCCGGGGAGCCCTGCACCGCGATCAGCTCGGCCACGATGGTCTGCTCCTGCTCGCCCAGCGCCGTGGCGAGCGCCTGGAAGGCCGCGGCCAGCTCGGCGTCCTCGGTCTGCCGGGCCAGCTCCTGCGCCCAGTACAGCGCGAGGTAGAAGTGGCTGCCGCGGTTGTCGATGCCGCCCAGCTTGCGGCTCGGCGACTTGTCCTCGTTGAGGAAGGTGCCGGTCGCGCGGTCCAGGGTGTCGGCCAGCACCTGGGCGCGGGCGTTGCCGGTGGTGGTCGCGAGGTGCTCGAAGCTGGCCGCCAGTGCGAAGAACTCGCCCAGGCTGTCCCAGCGCAGGTAGTTCTCCTTGACGAGCTGCTGGACGTGCTTGGGGGCGGAGCCGCCGGCGCCCGTCTCGAAGAGGCCGCCGCCGTTCATCAGCGGGACGACCGAGAGCATCTTGGCGCTGGTGCCCAGCTCCAGGATCGGGAAGAGGTCGGTCAGGTAGTCGCGCAGCACGTTGCCGGTCACCGAGATGGTGTCCTCGCCGCGGCGGATGCGCTCCAGGGAGAAGGCGGTGGCCTCGACCGGGGAAAGGATCTTGATGTCCAGACCCTCCGTGTCGTGCTCGGCCAGGTACGTCTTGACCTTGGCGATCAGCTGCGCGTCGTGCGCGCGGCCCTCGTCCAGCCAGAAGACGGCCGGGACGCCGGTGGCGCGGGCGCGGGTGACGGCGAGCTTGACCCAGTCCTGGATCGGCAGGTCCTTGGTCTGGCAGGCGCGGAAGATGTCGCCCGCGGCGACCTCCTGCTCCAGGACCGTGTTGCCCGCGGCGTCGACCAGGCGGACGGTGCCCGCCGCGGCGATCTCGAAGGTCTTGTCGTGGCTGCCGTACTCCTCGGCCTTCTGGGCCATCAGGCCGACGTTCGGCACCGAGCCCATCGTGGAGGGGTCGAAGGCGCCGTGAGCGCGGCAGTCCTCGATGACGGCCTGGTAGACACCGGCGTAGCTGCTGTCCGGCAGGACGGCGAGCGTGTCGGCCTCCTGGCCGTCCGGGCCCCACATGTGGCCGGACGTGCGGATCATGGCCGGCATGGAGGCGTCGACGATGACATCGCTCGGCACGTGCAGGTTGGTGATGCCCTTGTCGGAGTCGACCATCGCGAGGGCCGGGCCCTCGGCCAGCTCCGCCTCGAAGGAGGCCTTGATCTCGGCGCCGATGTGCGGGACCGCGTCCAGTCCCTTCAGGACGGCGCCGAGGCCGTCGTTCGGGGACAGGCCGGCGGCGATGAGCACCTCGCCGTACTTCGCGAAGGTCTTCGGGAAGAAGGCGCGGACCACGTGGCCGAAGACGATCGGGTCGGAGACCTTCATCATCGTGGCCTTGAGGTGCACGGAGAAGAGCACGTCTTCGGCCTTGGCGCGGGCGATCTGCCGGGTGAGGAAGGCGTCGAGGGCGGCGGCGCGCATGACGGCGGCGTCGACGACCTCACCGGCCTGGACCGGTACGGACTCGCGCAGGACGGTGGTGGCGCCGTCGGCCGCCACGTGCTCGATGCGCAGCGAGCCGGGCTCGGCGATGACGGTGGACTTTTCGGTGGAGCGGAAGTCGTCCTCGCCCATGGTGGCGACGTTCGTCTTCGACTCGGGGACCCAAGCGCCCATGCGGTGCGGGTGCGTCTTGGCGTAGTTCTTGACCGAGGCGGGGGCGCGGCGGTCGGAGTTGCCCTCGCGCAGGACCGGGTTGACGGCGCTGCCCTTGATCTTGTCGTAGCGGGCGCGCGCCTCGCGCTCAGCGTCGGTCTTCGGGTCGTCCGGGAAGTCCGGAAGCGCGTAGCCCTGGCCCTGGAGCTCGGCGATCGCGGCCTTGAGCTGCGGGATCGAAGCCGAGATGTTGGGCAGCTTGATGATGTTCGCTTCCGGGGTCTTCGCCAGCGCGCCCAGCTCGGCGAGGTCGTCGGCGATCCGCTGGCTCTCCTGAAGGTACTCGGGGAAGCTGGCGATGATCCGGCCCGACAGGGAGATGTCGCGGGTCTCGACGTTCACTCCGGCCGTCGACGCGTACGCCTGGATCACAGGCAGGAAGGAATACGTCGCCAGGGCCGGGGCCTCGTCGGTGTGCGTGTAGATGATGGTCGAGTCAGTCACCGGATGCTCCGCTCCACAGTCTGCGTCTCTCGTCTGCAACATTGCTCGACATCAAGATATCTCGTGATCGGCCCGGCGGGGACAGCCCCCTGCCGGGAGCTTGCCGAGACACACGTCACCCCCGCCTCAGCCCACCCGGGACGGCGAAAGCGCCGCAGCCGACGTGTTCCGTCGACTGCGGCGCTCAGCTGTGCGCGGGGCCTGCTCAGGCGTGGACGGCCTTGGGGTCCGGGCCGTACTCGTTGGGCTGCGGCTGGCCGGCGGTGGCCATCAGGACCAGCAGCCAGATGCCGCCGATGAGCGGGACGAAGGCGATGAAGTACCACCAGCCGGACTTGCCGAGGTCGTGCAGGCGGCGCACGGTGACGGCGAGGGTCGGGACGAGGGTGGCGAGGAGGTAGAGGCCGTAGATGATCATGTTCGCACCGATCACGGTGTCAATGATCAGAAGGACGACGGCAACGGCCAGGTTGAACAGGAAGAACATCCAGAATTCCTGGCGGCGGGCGCGGCCGGAAAAGTCTGCGTACTTCTTCAGCACGTCGGTGTAGTAGTGCACGTTCCCCCCAAGGGACGGAAATCTCGGCCCGTCCTGCTGGAGCAAGCCGGGGCAGAACTTATGCGCGCTTTACGTCGCGGTCAAGCCAGTTCACAAGACACCGGATTGGCCGCTTTCCGCGGTTTCCCGGCTCAAACACATCGGTACCGGGCGCCCTTTGGAACCCACTGGTGACACTAGGTCACCCGGGGTGACCGAATAGGGCGGCAGGGGGCCTACGAGGGGCGCGGGAGCGCTTCCGTGTTCGGGATGTCCGCAACCTCCCCGCCCGCGTCCACGTGCCACCACCGGCCCGGGCCTGCTCCATTGACTCCCGGATCGTTATCGCAATGCGACGGCTGGGGAGAGGGGACTCGCTCGTCCAGCCCGTGCGGGCCGCCCTCCGGGTACGGCCGACACAGCGGGCAGTCGGCGTGACTGGGCTCACCCCATAGGAGATGTTGACGAGCTGGAACCGGGTCTCCGAGGAACGGGCCCGGTGCAGCCGGGAGTCGATGAAGCCGGACTTGGAACCCATGAGGGCGGCGCGACGCTCCCACGCCGCGATGAACTGATCGAGGTGTTCGGCGGATATTTTGCAGACGTTGATGAACGTGACGGCGGTGTCCGGCAGTCGGCGGGCTTGGTTGCCGGTGGTCACAGGAAGCTTGAGCAGTAACTGGCGCGGCCCGGACCGCATTTGGGCGAGCGGTCGGCCGGCGATGCGGTCGGGAGACGACAGTGTCATTGACGTCTCCCAGCAGTCGACGTCACCGGCCTGTGCACGGAGGGATGTCGGAGTTGCGGCGGCAGGTATTCCGGGCGTCGTATGCGGACTTCAGCGCGGTCAGCCGCCGGCGATCTTCCGCGGTGCAGGCGGTGCGGGTCCGTTCCTGATCGGCGGCGGCTTCAGAGCCGGCCGTTGCGCGGGAAGCCCCGGTGGATGAAGAGGCAGGCGAGCGCCGTGACGGAGAGCGTCGCCGGGTACCCGTACGTCCAGCGCGGTTCGGGCACGTGGTCGAAATTCATGCCGCAGAGGCCACGGATCCCGCAGACCATGGTCGGTACGGCGAGTCGGTGGCCCGCGCGCGGGTGGACGCCGTCGTCGTCACGGCCGGTCGATGAACACGTTCGTCGACTTGACCCGGGCCGTGGCCCGCGCGCCCACCTCCAGCCCGAGCTCCTCCACCGCCTCCCGGGTCAGCAGCGACACGATGCGGTGCGGCCCGGCCTGGATCTCCACCTGCGCCGCGACCGTACCGAGCTTGACCGCCGTGACGATCCCGGGGAAGGCGTTGCGCGCCGAGGTGTACGGGGCCTCCTCGCCCTCCGCGCCCTCCTGCGCCGCGGCCACGCAGAAGGCCGCCAGGTCCGGCCCGTCCACCATCCGCCGCGTGCCCTCCCGTCGGGTGGGGAAGCGCTCGGCGTCCGCCCAGCGGCGGGCGGTGTCGACGCTGACGCCGAGCAGCCGCGCCGCTTGTCCGATCGTGTAGGACTCCATGGCGTCAGCCTAGGGCGTCCGTTTCCCGCGGTCCCGCCCGACGCCGCGGAGCCGGGTCGGAGGTCGGCCGGTGGTCGGCCGGTGGTCATGGGCGGTGGTCATGGGCGGCCCGGCGCCGGTTCAGCGCAGCGCCTCGCGGGCCGCCGCCGCGATCACCTCCGCCACCATCGACAGCGCCGGCGAGTCGAGCTTCCACTGCTGCCAGTACAGCGGCACGTCCATCGGCTGCCGCGGCGCCAGCAGGACCAGCTCCCCCGACCGCACCAACGGCCTGGCCTGCGGTTCCGGAACCAGCCCCCACCCCAGCCCCGCGACCACCGCGTCGCGGAATCCCTCCGACGTCGGCATGGAGTGCCGTACCGCGGCGGCGCCGCGCCCCTCCTCGGTCCCCGCCCCCGCCCCCGTCCCGGTCCCGTCCGCCGCGGCCTCCGCCGCCAGGGACCGTACGAACGCGTCCTGGAGGTCGTCCTTCCGGTCGAACACGATGGTCGGCGCCTCCCGCAGGTCCCGCTCCAGCGATCCCGTCAGGTGCCGCGCCGCGAAGCCCGGGCTCGCCACCGGCAGGTACCGCGCCAGCCCCAGCCTCCGTACGGTGCATCCGGCGACCGGGTCGGGCGAGGAGGTCACAGCCGCCATCACCTGCCCCTCCCGCAGCAGCGCCGTCGTGTGCGACTCGTCCTCGCGGTGCAGCTCGAAGCAGACGGGAGGGTCCTGCGGCACCCGGGTCAGCGCCGACAGGAACCAGGTCGCCAGCGAGTCCGCGTTCACGGCGATCGGCAGCCGTACGGGGCCCGCCTCGGCAGCCATGCCCAGCTCGGCCCGCGCGTCCCGCTCCAGCCGTGCCAGCTGTCGCGCGAACCGGATCACCACCTGCCCCGATTCCGTGGCGCGCACGGGCTTCGTCCGCATCAGCAGCACCCGCCCCGTCCGCTGCTCCAGCGCCTTGACCCGCTGGCTCACCGCCGAAGGGGTCACGTGCAGGGCGGCCGCCGCCGCGTCGAAGGTGCCCTCGTCCACCACCGCCAGCAGGGTCCGGACCTGGTCCAGAGGAAGCTCTTCCATCACAAGCGCTAAGGGTACGTAAAAATCTTTAGCTGTACTGAAACCGTGGCTCTGCCTACGGTCGATGCATGACACACGGCATCATCACGGCAGGCCTCGCCGGTTTCGGAACCGGACTCTCCCTCATCGTCGCCATCGGCGCGCAGAACGCCTTCGTCCTCCGTCAGGGCGTGCGCCGCCACGCGGTGCTCGCCGTGGTCGCCATCTGCGCCGTGTCCGACGCGCTCCTCATCGCCCTCGGCGTCGCCGGCGTCGGCGCTTTCGTCACCGCGTGGCCGGCCGCCCTCACGCTCGTCGGGCTGGCCGGGGGCGGGTTCCTGATCTGCTACGGAATCCTCGCCGCCCGCCGGGTGCTGCGCCCCACCCCGGGCGCTGCCCTCGCCACCGAGGGCGACTCCCCCGGTTCCGGCCGCCGGGCGGTACTGACCTGCCTGGCCATGACCTGGCTCAACCCGCACGTCTACCTGGACACCGTCCTGCTCCTCGGCTCGCTCGCGGCGGACCGCGGCGACCTGCGCTGGGCCTTCGGAATCGGGGCGGTGCTCGCCAGCCTCACCTGGTTCAGCAGCCTCGGCTACGGGGCGCGGCTCCTGAGCGGCCTCCTCGCCCGCCCCTCGGCCTGGCGGGTCCTGGACGGCTTCGTCGCGGCGACGATGGTCACGATGGGCGGCCTCCTGCTCGCCCGCGCCTAATCTTCTGCGGCGGGCAGCGGGGAGGTCGCACCACGGCCCGCCGGCTCGGGCCTAGCGTGCGCACGGTCACCTACCGGCTGGCGCGCACCAGCCAGCTCACCGGCCAGCTCACCGGTCATGATCCAGCCGCCCCGGAGCAGGGTACGTCCTGCACACCGCGGCTCTGGGCGTCCGCCTTGTCGGCTGGACCACACGCGCCCTCCAGCCCACCCAGTGGCCCCGGATCCGCACACGCACTAATCACTTCCGGCGTCCGAAGGCGGGACGACCATGACCGGGCAGGTGGCCAGGTGCAGGACCTCGGCGCTGACCGAGCCGAGGAAGAGCCGGCGCAGCCCCGTACGGCCATGGCAGCCCACCACCAGCAGGGCCGCTTCCTCCGAAGCGTCGACGAGCGCTCTGGCCGGGCGCTGGTGCACCACCCGCCAGCTGACGGGAACCTGGGGATACCGTGGCACCCGCAGGGCGATCTCCCTTTCGATGAACTCCCGGGCGCCGCTCTCGATCGCGTCCATCTGGGGGATATCGGGTACTACGGTGCCCATCGGCCCGATGGGCAGGGCGCCGGGCAGCGGGGCCGCGTAGAGGAGGTCCAACGAGGCGTCGCGGCGTACGGCCTCCTCGTAGGCCACATCGAGCGCTTCCCGGGACACGTCGCTGATGTCGAGTCCGGTCACGACCAGATTCCGCGGCCGGCCGCCGCCGGCACGGGGCCTGGGGACGAGGACCGGACAGCGGGCGTGCGTGGCCACCTGCCAGCTCACCGAGCCCAGCGGCAGCCGGGGAAACCCGCCGCTGCCCCGGTGTCCCACCACCAGCAGTGAGGCATGCGCGGAGCGCTCCAGCAGGGTCGCGGCGGGGCTCCCGAAGGGCAGTTCTCCCTGGACGGCGAGGCCGGGGAACTCCTCGCGGACCAGCGCCTCGAAGCGGTCCACCACCGCGGCGCCCTCGCGCGCACGCGCTTCCTTCTCCGCCTGGTCCGCCTCGGCCGAGGAGCGCCCGGAGCCGGTCGCCAGCGGCACCGCGTGAAGGATGTGCAGGGCGCAGCCCCGCAACCGGGCCTCCCGGGCCGCCAGCAGCACCAAATCCTGCTGGCCCGGAGCGTCCTCGACACCCACCATGACCGGCTTCACGCGGCATCTGCCTTCCACTGAGAAGCCTTCCCCACGCCCTGCGGCTACCCGTTATCCCGGCCCGGAACCTCCTCAGCGGCCCGGTCGGGGACGCTGCGTCAGCCTGTGTCCACCTGCACGGCCCTGCGGAGCTCATCGGCGACCGCACGGCGGCGCGGCGGGGGCATTTCATGCCGCTGGGCTGCGGCACTACCGGCAGACGGCCGACGCGCTGGCGCAGGCCCGCAACAGCTGGCTGGAGCGCCTGCTCACCCGGCGGGTCGCACTCGACCGAGCCGCCGACGCATTCGAACACCAGAGGGATGACGTGCAGGTGGTCATCGACCTGTAGGCACCCGCCTGCCCCCGCTGCCGTGCCCCCGGCTGGCCGGCGAGAGCCGTGCCCGTGACGTAGGGCGACCATTGCGCCGCAGTGTCCGGCGCACCCCGAACGGCCGCTGGACGCCACGTCGTTGACTGATTAATGACCATGGTGTAGCTCGCGGTGGGCGTGTAAATTCGCGTTTGTGGCTCATGCGACCTGGGAAGCACAGCCGATGACCTTCGACACCACCGGACGAACTCCTCGACGGGTCGCGGTGATTCGACCCGAACACGCGCGACGTCGTGGTGCTGAGCATGCAGTCGGCCCTGCCCCCCAGCCCCGTGTGGCTGTACGCGATCGACGTGCTGCGCCGCGAGCTCGCGCGGACCCACGCCGCTCGCCTGATACCGGGCCCCGCGCCCGTCTTCTCACCGAACCCCACCGCGACACTGCTCGAAGCGGACGCAGTCTTACTCGACGGCGCCATGGCGCTGTACACACTGGTGGCCGAGAAGCTGCCCAAGGCCGCGACGGGGCGCCTGTTCCGGGCTCGTTCCTGCTCGCCAAGGCGGGCCGCACCGCTGTGCTGACCGGTCAGTTCGAGGAATGGCAGATCAGCGGCATGCGCGAGTCGATGGTCGGGCTGAAGACGGGCGCACCCTCCAAGAAGGACGGCGGGCACCCGTACGACCCTCGGCTGCCGTACGAGCCGAGTGACGACCCCGCGTGGGACGCCCAGTTCCCCGGTCATCCGCTGACGAAGGCGCGGGCGTGGGTGCGCACGGTGCGCAAAAGCGCCGTAGTGGCGCGGCAGTTCGCGGCGCTGCCCGCCCTCCGGGCCCGCTGAGGTTCTGGTGCTGGGAATGATGTCGGCCCAGAGCGGCCGTACGGAGGAGGCCGAGAAGTGGCTGCGCGGCGCGGCCGACCAGGGGGATCCCTCGGCCATGTTCAGCCTGGCCAGTCTGGTGGAGCGGGCCGGGCGCCAGGCAGAGGCCGAGCAGTGGTACCGGCGGGCCGCCGACAAGGGCGAACCACGGGCGATGAACAACCTGGGCAACATCCTCCGGGACAGCGACCGCGCCGCGGACGCCGAGCAGTGGTACCGCCGCTCGGCGGAGGCGGGGGAGCCCATGGGCATGCTCAACCTGGGTGAGGTGCTTGAACCTTCCCGCCCGCAGGAAGGCGTGCGGTGGTATCGGCAGGCAGCCGCGAAGGGCTCGGCGAAGCCGCGGCGCATCTGCGCCGGCTGCAACCGGGCGGCCCCGCCGGCCGGCTGCAACCGGGCGGCCCCGCTTGACGACTTCCGCTTACCGGGCCGCCCGGACGGCGGCTGGAAAGGGCGCCCAACCAGGGGGACTCGATGGTGTTCATACGCGCATTCCAGGTGCCCGAAGTGCGACGGCGGCTGTTCGTCACACTGCTCGCCATCACGCTGTTCCGACTCGGCCAGAACGTGCCCCTGCCCGGGGTCGACAGCGCGGCACTGGCGGCCACCGAACCGGCCACCGGTCAACTGCCGGGACTCCTCGACCTGCTCAGCGGCGGCGGACTGGCGAATCTGTCGGTGCTCGCGCTGGGGGTCCTGCCGGTCATCGCCGCGCACTACGTCGTGGGGCTCGGCAGCCTGCTGGTCCCCCGCCTGTGGGCCCTGGCGCCGGCGGACCAGGCCGCTCACGCCAGGCTCGCGCGCTACACCCGGTGCGTCGCCGTCCTGCTGAGCGCGGCGCTCGCCATCGTGGTGGTGAGGATGACGGCCGACGGCCGCCCCCCGCTCGCCGGCGCCTCCTCCGCTGTGGCGGATACGAGCGTCCTGTACGGCACCGACGCCCTCGCGCAGATCACCATGGTGGCCTGCATGGCGGGGGGCACCGCTGTGGTCATGTGGCTGAGCGCGGTCATCACCGACCGCGGACTGGGTGAGGGCCTGTCGGTTCTTCTCCTCGCCCAGGTCGCGGCGGTCTTCCCGCGGCAGGTCTGGGACGCGGCGCGGGAGCCGGGCGGCGGCCCGGCCGGCATGTCGGCTCCGCTGCTCCTCCTGGTCCCCCTGGTCCTCCTGGTCGCCCTGGCGCTCATCACGGCCCTGGTCCTCACCGTCCGCCAGAGCGAGCGGCGGATCCCGGTCCAGTACGCCAAGCGAATGATCGGCCGCCGGGCGTACGGCGGCACACAGACCCATGTTCCGGTCCGCGGCGGCCAGGGCCGGTTCGCCGTGATGATCCCCGCCTCCCTGCTGTTCCTGCTGCCCGCGCCACCGGCTCCCTGGCTCCTGGCGGCGTACACCCTGCTCGTTTTCGGGTACGCGTTCCTCCGCGGGCTCATCGAGTTCGACGCCGACAAGGTCGCGGGGGACTTGCAGCGCAGTGGGGCATTCATCCCCGGTATTCCGCCGGGGCGGCCGACCGCCCAGTACCTCTCCTACATTCAGATGCGCATCGTCGTGGCCGCCGCGCTCGGCATGACGGTGGTCGCACTGATCCCGGTGGCGGCCCTCGCCCTGCCCGGCCTGCACGCGGACGACGCCGCCTTCGGCGTCACCGCCCTCCTGATCGTCGCGCGCGTCACCCTCGACACCGCACTGCCCACCGCCCGGCAGCTCCAGTCCTGGCTGCTGCAATCCGGCTCCGAGCGGTTCCTCCGCTGAGGAAACGCCTCCGCTGTGGGCATGAGTACGCAGCGTCCGCCCAGCCGGCCTCGCTGTCAGCGCCCTGTGTCATGATCCGACATGTCCCATGGGAGTGGGGCCGCGGGGCAATGATGACCAGGGGGTTTGGGGATGGGCACGGATACGGGGTCGGACGGCTCGTCCAGGTCCGACGAGGAGTGGGAGCGGTTTCTGCGCGAGTCGGTGGCGGGTACCGCCGACTCGCCCAAGGAGCCGTCGGCGCGGTCCCGCGAGGTGGCGAAGCGGCTGCGCGCGGAGCCCGGCCGCAGCGCGGAGGGCTGGCGCAGCTACACGCCCGCGCGGCCCAAGCGGCGCACGGGCTGGTACGGGGCCGGGCTGCTGGCCTCGCTGGTGCTGCTGGTGGCGGTGGCTTTCGCGCCGGGGCGGATAGTGGACCTGTTCGCCGGCGCTGACTCCCAGCCGCCGACGGCAGAGACCGCCCGCCCGACCCGGATACACCCGGCAGAGGCGGCCCAACGTCCCACCAGCGACGAGCCGTTCCGCGGTTCGCCGGCGGCGGACTGGGCGAGCGGAGCGGCGGGGATCACCGTGCCGAAGGCCGAGGCGGTCGGCTGGATGAGCGCGGCCGAGGTCGAGCAGGCCCTCACCCGCAGCCGGGACTTCCTCGTCGCGTCCGGTCTGGACCGCGGGGTGCTGCGGGGCGAGTACCCCGAGAAGGCGATCGCACTGGTCAACCCGCACCAGAAGGACGTCCAGGACCTTCTGAAAACCGCTTTCCGAACCCCGGACGAGAAGAACGACCCCCTCCTCCTCTTCAGCCGCTTCCAGCCCTCCCGCACCCACTTGGTCGGCGACGTCGTGAAGACCCGGGGCGGGCTCACCTACCGGGAGGGCGAGCACGGGGCTCTGCAGATCACCGCCGACGTCACCTTCGTCTACCCGGTCACCCGCGCGGAAGTGGGCGGCGACGACGAGATCGTGCGTACGATCGTCCGGCGGGAGCTGGTCCTGAGCTGGGACGACCCCGACAAGGTGATCACCGAGCCGGGCACGTTCTCGATCGTCTCGTACAAGTACGACATGACCAACGGCGGCTGCGGGGCCCCCACGGGCTACCTCACCCCGCCCTTCGGCACGGACCGCCGCGCGGACGCGGCCGGCCCGGAAGTCGACCCGTACGACCGCACCGCGCCGGTCGGCCGGGGTGAGTCCCCCGGGGACAAGTGCGGGAAGGCGACGCGGTCGTGAGGCCGTGTCCGGGCGCTACTCGGTGATGGCGCCCCAACCATGACACGTCGGGATCGGGGGAAGCGCGTGACGGACCGGGAAGCGCCTGAGCATCACCTGGCGGGGTACGCCGAAAATCTGGCCGAGGCCTGCGCCACGGGACGTCGGCTGACCCGCGCCGAACTCGACGCGCGCCGCGCCGAGGGGGAACATGCGGCGGAGAACGGACTCAGCCTCCGCCGGTTGATCCGGGAGCATCTGGCCGCGTCGCAAGAGGTCCTCGCGACGGTCCCCTCCAAGGCGGCGAGTTCCCTCCTGGCCGCGGTCGAGCAGGCGGTGGACGCCTTCGTGGAAGGGTACGAACATGCCCAGCATCAGGCGGTCCGTCAGGAGGAGGCACGATACCGCGAGTTCATCGACGATCTGCTGTACGGACGCAGTGATCTGGGGAGGCTGGCGGAGCGTGCGGAGCGGTTCGGGCTGCGCTTGTCCCAGGCTCATGCCGTCGCCGTGGCCAGTGGCCAGGAACCGTAAGGGGACGGCTATCCGGTGGCCCGCGGCATCGAGTCAGCGGTCCTGACCCGGTTCGCGGGCCGGCAGATCCTGCTGACCACGAAGGACGGCCGGCTGATCTGTGTGGCCCCGGGCGACCAACCGGACGTCTTCGCCTTCTTCGCGAAGCAGGCCTACGCGGCCACCGATGGCGGCAAGGTCGCCATAGGCCGCTCACACGCGGGCGCCGGCGGCGTGGTCCACTCGTACGAGGAGGCCCTCAACGCGCTTGACCTGGCTGAGCGCATGGGCCTGGACGGGCCCGTGCTGCACGCCGCGGACCTGCTGGTCTATCCGGTCCTGACGCGGGACCGGCAGGCGATGGCCGACTTGGTGGAAAGCGTGCTCGGCCCCCTCCGCAACGGGCGCGGCGGCGCCCAGCCCTTCATGGACACCCTCACCGCGTACTTCGACAGCGGTTGTGTGGCGACCGAGGCCGCACGCCGGCTGTCGCTGAGCGTGCGCGCTCTGACCTACCGGCTGGAGCGGATTCACAGCCTGACGGGCGCCGACCCGGCCGACGCGGTGAACCGGTACACACTCCAGACGGCGGTGATCGGCGCCCGCCTGCTGGGCTGGCCCGCCACCGAGGCCTGAGCCGGGGTGTATGGTCGCGCCCCCTACTTCTCGTTCCCGTCAGCTGTCGGCACCAGCTGCGGGGTGCCCTGGTAGATGTCGGGGATGCCGTCCGCGTCGGCGTCGAGGTTCTCCTCCTCGTACAGGCGCTTGTAGACGGTGTTGCGGCGTCGGAGCACTAGGGCCGCGAGGACCGCGGCTGTGACCGAGGCGATGAGGACGGCCGCCTTGACGTGCTCCCCGACCGCTGCGCCGGGGAAGGCGAGTTCGCCGATGAGGAGGGCCACCGTGAAGCCGATCCCGGCCAGGACGGATAGGCCGAGGACGTCGGCCCAGGCCAGGTCGGGGTTGAGTTCCGCTTTCGTGAAGCGGGCGGCGAGGTAGGTGCCGGCGAAGATGCCGAGGACCTTGCCGATCACGAGGCCGAAGACGACTCCGAGCGGTTCGGGGCTGGTGAAGACCTCGGTCAACGCATCGCCGGAGACGGTGACCCCGGCCGCGAAGAGGGCGAAGAGGGGAACCGCGACACCGGCGGAGAAGGGGTGTGTCAGGTGCGCGACGCGGCTTGCCGGTGAGGTCTTCTCACCCTCGTCGCGGGTGGTGCGCAGGATGAGGCCCATGGCGACGCCGGCGACGGTGGCGTGCACGCCCCCGTTGTACATCAGTGCCCAGACGGCGATGCCGAGCGGTACGTACCACCACCAGCCGCGCACGCGGCAGCGCTGCAGGCCGTAGAAGACGACGAGTCCGGCGAAGGCTCCGGCCAGAGCCCAGAGGTTGAGGTCGGCCGTGAAGAAGACGGCGATGATGAGGATCGCGCCCAGATCGTCGACCACGGCGAGCGTGAGCAGGAAAGCCCGCAGGGCGTCGGGCAGGTGCGTGGAGATGACCGCGAGCACGGCCAGGGCGAAGGCGATGTCGGTGGCCATCGGCACCGCCCAGCCGTTCAGGCTGCCGCCGCCGGCCCACGCCGTGGCGGCGTAGAGGCCGGCTGGGACGGCCATGCCGCAGACGGCGGCGATGACCGGGAGGGCAGCGGTGGCGGGGGTGCGGAGCTCGCCGACGACGAGTTCACGTTTGAGCTCGATTCCCGCGACGAGGAAGAAGACGGCGAGGAGGCCGTCAGCGGTCCAGTGCCCCACCGAGAGGTCCAGGCCGAGTGCGGGTATGCCGAAGTGGAACTCTCGGATCGCCTCGTACGCGCCGCTGAAAGGAGTGTTGGCCCAGATCAGTGCGATGACGGCGGCGGTCAGGAGGACCAGTCCGCCTACGGTCTCCGTGCGCAGGGCGGAGGCGATGGCCTGGCGCTCGGGCCAGGGCATGAGGCCGAAGACGATACGCGGGCGCTGGTCACTCATGCGGTGGCCTTCCGGGGGCGTCGGCTGGAAATGGGCGCACAGGCCCAAGGACGCCGACCAGACTTCCCGGCACACCGCGCGTCACGGGATGCCTGCCGTTGACGCGTTCTTTACACCCTATCCCGGGGTACCGGATCCCACCAGAGGGGTTCTCACCTGCTGAAACGCAGATGAGCGGGCTCGTACACACCGCGGCGCGAGGTGTGTATGAGCCCGCTCGGGAGCCGGGGCCGCGGGGGCGGTCAGACGGTGGTCTTCACCGGCTCCGGGTCTTCATCCTCGTTGGCTTCGGTGTCCTGGCCGGCGTCGCGGCGGCGGACGAAGTCGAGGAAGGTATTGAGCTCCCGCTTGACCACGGGGGCCAGCAGGTACAGGCCGATGATGTTGATGACGGCGAGCATGAACAGCACCGCGTCGGCCATGTCGATCAGGGTCTGCAGCGTGAGCAGGGAACCCGCGACCGCGAACAGGGTGTAGAGCACCTTGTAGATCGTCTCACTGGTCTTGGAGCGGCCGAACAGGTGGGACCAGGCCTTGAGACCGTAGTAACCCCAGGTCAGCACGGTGGAGATGGCGAACAGCATGACCGCGATGGTCAGGATGTACGGGAACCAGGGAAGGACCGTGGCGAAGGCGTCGGAGGTGATGGTTACGCCGCCGATGGACTCACCGGCACGGGCCTCGGCCCAGCTGGCCGGGTTGGCGATGACGATCGTCAGGGCGGTCATGGTGCAGATCACGACCGTGTCGATGAACGGCTCCAGCAGTGCTACCAGGCCCTCGCTGGCGGGGTGCTTGGTCTTGACCGCGGAGTGCGCGATCGGGGCGGAGCCCAGACCGGCCTCGTTGGAGAACGCGGCCCGCTTGAAACCGACGATCAGTGCGCCGAGGACACCGCCGGCGACACCCTCGGGGTTGAACGCGCCCTCGAAGATCGTGACGACCGCGGTCGGGAGGGCCGAGACGTTGACCAGGATGACGACCAGGCAGGCGGCGATGTAGATGCCGGCCATGGCCGGGACCAGCCTGCTGGTGACCGAGGCGATGGAGCGGATGCCGCCGAGGAGCACGATGCCGACGAGCGCGGCGATCAGGATGCCGAAGAAGAGGGCGCCCGCGGAGGAGCCGACCATGCCGTCCTCGCCGCCGGTGACCGAGACCAGCTGGGCGTAGGACTGGTTGACCTGGAACAGGTTGCCACCGAAGAGGCCGAAGAAGAGGATCATCGCGGAGGCGAGGACGCCCAGAACCTTGCCCAGATTCAGGCCCTTGGCGCCGAAGCGCTCGGCAAGGCCCTTGGGCAGGTAGTGCATGGGGCCACCGGAGACGGTGCCGTCAGCGTGCACCTCTCGGTACTTCACACCGAGCGTCACCTCGACGAACTTCGTCGCCATGCCCAGCAGGCCGCAGAGGATCATCCAGAACGTCGCGCCCGGGCCGCCGATGGACACGGCTACGGCGACACCGGCGATGTTGCCGAGCCCCACGGTGCCGGAGACGGCCGCGGTCAGCGCCTGGAAGTGGTTGACCTCGCCGGCCGACCCCTTCTCGTCGTACTTGCCGCGCACCACAGCCACCGCGAGGCGGAATTTGCGCACTTGCACCAGGCCGAACCAGCCCGTGAAGACGAGACCGGCGACGACCAGCCAGGCGACGATCAGCGGCAGCTCGGTCCCCGCGACGGGGACCGAGTAGAAGACGACGTCCCCGAGCCACTTGGCTATGGGCTCGAAGAATCCGCTGACGGCTTCGTCTACGGAGGTGGTGATGGTGTCGAGTGACATCAGGCTTTACCTCGATGGCTCAGAACCGGCGCAGTGCGGTGCGGCGGTGTGAGTGCGGGCGGGCATGGAGCGAACGCCGTTGTCCGATCGGCGACCCTGGGCATCGCGGTCCGCGGACTCGGACCGTGATCTCCCTGGCCGTACGAAGCCGGTGCGTGCCGGCGCTCCACGGTCGGCGAGGGGTGGGCCGAGGCGGAGTCGTGCATTCATAGCACGGTCTTTACGTGATCTTTAGTGACCCGCATCACACGGCTGCGGCTCCGTCCTGGAATCCCAAGGGTCGGTGATGCGATCGTTATCCGGATGCGGGGCTCTGCTGAGCGAACGCGGCTGTCTGCTACGCCCCGGTCTGGGCTGTCGGACCGCCGAAGGCCACGGTCGCGCCACGGGTGAACGAGCCGTCACCTTCCCCGACGGAGCGGCGACCGATGCCCGGAGCGTGGGTTCGTGCGTTAAAGCGCCGTAAAGATTGCTGGCGACCGGCAATGCGTGTCGGCCCTCCCGGCTGGAACCATGTCGTTGTCCAGCGAGGACAGCGGTCTGACAGCGGTCTGACAGCGGAGGCGCCCATGGGCTTGTTTCTGAGTCTCGGCATCGCCGGGCTCGCGCTGTTGGCTACCTCATCGATGTTCGACGGGTTCCTCGACGCCGTCGACGGCCCGCTCGACGGCTGGCTGTCCTTTCCGCTGGTCGCGGGCTTCATTTCGATGCTCGGTTTCACGGGGGCGATCGTGCTGGGGTCCACCGGACTGGGAACGGGAGCGGCAGCCGCCGCGGGAGCAGTGGCCGGCTTCGGTGCGGGCTGGCTGGCGTGGCGGCTGAGCCGGGCCCTGTCGCGACACGGGGGCGCAGTCGCCCCACACCAGGACGACCTGCTGGATCCACAGGAACGGTCGTCACCGCCATCCCCGCCGACGGGTACGGCGAGGTCCTGCTCGGGCTGGCCGGCCAGCCCGTGAAGTTCGCCGCGCGGGCTGACGCCCCGCTGGCCCGGGGCGCCGAGATGTGGGTGACGTCCGCGCTGTCCTCCACCTCGGTCACGGTCCGCGCCGTCGAACGCTGACCGGACCCGTTCCTTCAGCACACCAAGCCCAACCGTCATCGATCTGCCTCTTCGGAGGCAGGAGGGGATTTCCGCATGAGCCCAATCGTCATAGCGGTCGTCGGAGTAGTGGTCGTACTCCTCGTTCTGCTCGCCCTCGTGGTGGTCACCCGCTACAAGGTCGCGGGCCCCAGCGAGGCCTTCATCATCACCGGACGGCGCGGCAAGCGCTCCATCGATCCCGAGACGGGGCGGATATCGACGGACAACACCGGCCAGAAGGTCGTGGTCGGCGGCGGGGTATTCGTCGTCCCGTTCGTCCAGCAGCGCTACACCCTCGAACTGTCCAGCCGCCACATCCCGATCGCCGTACGGGGCGCGGTCACCCTGCGCGGTATCAAGGCCAACCTGGAGGGAGTGGCGATCGTCAAGGTCGGCGGGACCGAGGACGCCATCCGCGCCGCCGCCCAGCGGTTCCTGCAGCAGCAGGACGGCATCGTCGGCTTCACCCAGGAGGTCCTGTCCGGCGCGCTGCGCGCCATCGTCGGGCGCATGTCGGTCGAGGACATCATCCGGGACCGCGCCGCGTTCGCCGGGCAGGTCGCAGAGGAGGCCGAGGCCAGCCTGTCCGGGCAAGGCGTGGTCCTGGACGCCTTCCAGATCCAGGACATCACCACCGAGGGCTCGTACCTGGAGGACCTCGGCCGCCCCGAAGCCGCCCGTGCCAGACAGGAGGCCGACATCGCCGAGGCCAACTCGCGCCAGGCCGCCGAGCAGGCCCGTCTGAAGGCCGAGGAAGAAATCGCCGTCGCCCAGCGGACGCTGTACCTGCGCCAGGCCGAGATCAAGGCGGAGACCGACGCGGCGACCGCTGAGGCCAACGCCGCCGGACCTCTGGCCGACGCCGACCGGCAGCAGCAGATCCTCGCCGAGCAGGAGAAGGTCGCCGAACGTCAGGCGGTCCTGACCACCCGCCAGCTCGACACCCAGGTCCGCAAGCCCGCCGATGCCCGCCGCTACCAGGCGGAGCAGGAGGCGGAAGCGCTCCGGGTGGCCCGCGTCAAACAGGCCGAAGCCGAGCGGCTCGCGGCCATCGCCGCCGCCCAGGGTGAAGCCGAACGGGCCCGTCTGACCGGCGAGGGCGAGAAGCAGCGCCGCTCCGCACTCGCCGAGGCCGAGGCCATCGAGGGCGCCAAGCGTGGCGAGGCCGAACGTGCCCGTCGTGCCGCCATCGCCGAGGCGGTACGGCTGGAGGGTGACGCGGAGGCCGTGGCCATCGCGGCCAAGGGCGCCGCCGAGGCGGAGGCCATGCAGAAGAGGGCGGACGCGTTCGCGAACTACGGCGACGCCGCGATGATCCAGATGATGATCGAGGTGCTCCCCCACGTGGTGGGCAAGGCGGCGGAACCGCTGTCCGCCATCGACAAGATGACCGTCATCTCCACCGACGGCGCGAGCAAGCTATCCCGTACCGTCACCGACAACGTCGCCCAGGGCATGGAGCTCCTCTCCTCCACCACCGGCGTCGACCTCGCCCAGCTGCTGGGAAGCCTCACCGCCGGGAGAACATCCGCCATGCCCGGCGCGACCGCACCGAACAGCAAGATCGAAATCGCCCAGTAGGGCCTGGCGTCAAAGCAGCTTTGCCAGCAGGGACTTGGACGAGAGGGCCTGGCTGCTCACGCGTCCCTTGGCCGCCTGCCGGGAGGCAGGTAGCCGAGGTGTGAGCAAGCGGAAACCACGTTCACCGCGAGGAGAGCGAAAGTGCATCCTTTGGGCGTGACTTCAACCTACGGAGAGCCGCAACAGGCGGACCGCCAAGGCGGGATGGTCGTATGCGGCGACGACGGTCTCGCTCGCCGACTGGCCGCCGAGCTGCGTGATGTGTACCGGGAGCACGTGACCCTTGTCGCACCCCCCGTCAGCGAGGGCGGGGCCGGATCCACCGCCAGGTGGGCCGGCGGAGGACTGTTCGGGCTGCTGGGACGGATTCCTGCCGTGCGGGCGGCCCCGGCCGACGGGCAGGAGGCAGCAGCAGGGGAACGCGTATTGGAGGCGGAAGGGCCCACAGAGGAGGTACTCACCGCCGCGGGAGTGGCCCGAGCCGCAGCACTGGCACTCGTCTATGAGGACGACGACACCAACCTGCGCGCCGCTCTGACGGCGCGACGGCTCAACCCACGCCTGCGCCTGGTCATCCGGCTCTACAATCGCAAACTCGGCCAGCGTCTGGAAGAACTTCTGGACCAGGCCGCGATCGTCGCGGAACCGGGCATCGACCTGCGGGTCCTCGACTCGTCGACGACCGTGCTGTCGGACGCCGACACCGCCGCGCCCGCCCTGGCCGCCACAGCAGTCGCAGGCACCAGCAAGATCGTGCAGGCTGACGGCCTGCTGCTGCGGGCGGTGGAACGCACACCCCCGGAGCCTGGACAGACGGCCGACCCCGGCCTGTGCACACTGGCATTGCTCTCGGCGACGACCAGCGATCCAGCAGGCCACGAGGGATCAGAGCTCAGCGGGGACCAGGGCCCGCAACTACTGCCCGATGACCGTGCGGTAGCCGCCGCGACAGGACGGGGGACCGTGGCCCTGGAAGCGGTGTCCCACACAGGACCCGCGCCGGCCACGTCCCGGCTGGGCTCCGCCGCACTGCCCGTCGGATCCCTCTTCTCAAGGCGGCTGCGCTGGTCGCTGGCCGGCATCGTGGCGGCCGTCACCGCCATCGCCGTGGCCTCATGGCAGATGACAGGCGATCACCCTCTGCACGCGGCCTACATCACCCTCCTGGACATCTTCGCGATCAACGATCCAGCGGTGGAGGAGCCTCCGCAGCGCCAGGTCCTGCAGATCCTCGCGGGCTTCGTCGGCCTCCTCCTGCTGCCCGTCCTGGTGGCGGCCGCACTGGAAGCGCTGGGAGCCTTCCGCACGGCGACGGCCCTTCGGCGGCCCCCGCGCGGCCTGTCCGGGCACGTGGTGCTGCTCGGCCTCGGCAAGATCGGGACCCGCGTCCTGGTACGGCTCCACGAGCTGCGGATCCCGGTGGTGTGTGTCGAGAGCGACCCCGAGGCCCGCGGACTGGCCCTCGCACGCCGTCTGCGGGTACCCGTCGTCCTGGGCGACGTCACCGAAGAAGGCGTACTGGAGACCGCCCGCATCCACCGGGCCCACGCACTGCTCGCTCTAACCAGCTCCGATACGACCAACATGGAGGCCGCGCTCTACGCCCGCTCGATCAACGCCGACGTACGCGCAGCCCTGCGCCTATACGACGACAGATTCGCCACCGCCGTATACCGGACACTGCGAGCCGCGCACCCCACCGCTCTCACCCGCAGCCGCAGCGTCACCCACCTCGCCGCTCCCGCGTTCGCCGGAGCGATGATGGGACGGCAGATCCTGGGCGCCATTCCCGTTGAGCGCCGCGTCCTGCTCTTCGCCGCCGTCGATGTAGCGGGCCACCCTCAATTCGAAGGCCGGACCATCACAGAATCCTTCCGTGCCGGAGCCTGGCGCGTGATCGCCATCGACACCGCCACGCCCCAGGAACGCCGGCCTGATCTTGCCTCCTCCACCGGTGAGGGCAGCAGCCCACACCCCGCTCTGATCTGGGACCTCCACCCCGGCTACGTGCTCCGGCCGCAGGATCGCGTCGTCCTGGCCGCCACCCGCCGAGGTCTCGCCGAACTCCTCGACCACCGGGCCTCCCGCGCCACCGGCCATCCGGGCGGCGTCCACCGCTGAGGAGTTCCGCCCCGCCTCCGTGGGGAAAGCAACCAGGAAGCCGTCCACTTCATCGAGACCGGCCCGATCAGCGAACGCGACCGCGCCATGATCTGCCACCTCGACTCCGAGCGCCTGCTCCGCCTCTGATGGCTCCGACGCACCTCCGACGCCCCGCTTTGCCAGAGGATCAAGCAGCTGGAGCTCCCAGCCGGTCGCCGTGCCCGGGGTCTGATTCCGCGAGTGCCGTCGTGGCAGCCTCACTCCGAGCTCGGGGAGGGCGGCTGGCCCCACGGAGTTTCCAGCGTCGCCCGCAGGGCATCGACCGCCTTCCGGCCGATCCGCTCGGCGAGCTGTACTTCCAGCCGGTCAAGGATGATGCCGGCCTGGCGGTGTGCGCGTTCTCCTTCACGGGTACGGCGAATCAATCGCTGTCGGGCGGAGGCGGGGTCCGGGACTTGTTCGAGCAGCCCGATGGCGACGAGGCCATGCACGGCCTGGTGCGCGGTCTGCCGTGTGACGCCCATGCGCCGGGCCAGCTCGGAGACCGTGGTGCCCTGGTCGTCCAGCACGGCGAAGAGCTGGGCCTGCGTCGGGGAAACCGGTGTGGCTCCGGCTGCTTCCAGGGCCGCCTGTAGTCCTTCTTCGAACCAGCGCCGGGCGTTGCCGAGCAACTGGGGGAGGTTACGGCGGGTGGTCTGCATCTGTTCCTCACCATGCGGCCTGGCCGGGCTCGTAACCGTGCTTGATCACCGAACCCTCTCATGTCAGGCTACCTGACATGAGAGACGGAATCCGATCATTGGAGAACACATGACCATCGAGTACGCCACCCGCTACCGGCAGGCGTCACGGATACCCGCGGAACCGGGCAAGCCCTACTTCATCGAGAAGGGAGAGGGGGACCGCGCCCATCTGTTCGGCGACCTGATCACCGTCTACGCCGGCGGTGAGCAGACCGAGAACACCTTCAACTTCTTCACCGTCGAAGGCCCCAAAGGCGACCTCATCCCGGCCCACGTGCACACCGACACCCACGAGGTCTTCTACATCACCCATGGCGCGGTCCGGCTGTTCGTCGAGGATACCGAGGGCAACCAGCAGGAAAAGCTGCTCACGCCCGGCGACTTCGGCTTCGTACCCAAGAACTCCCGGCATGCCTACCGCATGGAGCGCCACCACAGCCAGGTCGTCGGCGTCGCCGCCGGCCCTGGAGGCACCTTCGAGCGGTTCTTCGAGAACCTCGGCGCCCCTACCGAGCATCTCGGCCTGCCGCATCAGCCGGTCGTCCCCGCACCCCGCCAGTTCGCCAGTGTCCCGGAGCAGTACGACGTACGCTTCCTGCCCGACCACCAGTGGCGGACCCGATGACGGCAACCGGGCCCTCGCCGCGGGAACCGATCGCCGCGCCCCACCCCGCCGGTCACGGCCGTCACCGCAATCCGACCCGCAATGACCGCCTGTTCCCCAGCCGGCCCCCAACGGGGCCATAAACGATCAAGGGGCCGTTTCAGATTGCTCTGAAACGGCCCCTGACCTACGACTCTCACGAGTCGGGACGACAGGATTTGAACCTGCGACCCCTTGACCCCCAGTCAAGTGCGCTACCAAGCTGCGCCACGTCCCGATGCCCGCTGACCTGGGGTTTCCCCTGGTTGAACGCGCAGGAGAACAATACCGCACTTCCAGGGGTGGTCGCGCGCGGCTTTCCCGGTCGGGTCTGCGCGGCCGTCGGCTCTTGACCTCAACTCCGCTTGAGGTCGCAGGGTGGGTGCATGACGCAGGCAGCCGCGGACACAGCGTTCCGCTACGAGGATCTGAGCCGCCTCATCGCGCTCATGACAGGGGCCGAGAAGCACGGGCCCGCCGCCAGCTCCACGCTCGACGTGCTGTGGGTGCTCTACGACCAGGTGCTGCGGGTGGGGCCCGCCGCCGCCGACGACATGGGGAGGGACCGGTTCCTGCTGTCCAAGGGGCACGGGCCGATGGCCTACTACGCCGTCCTCGCCGCGAAGGGGTTCTTCCCCGTCGGCTGGCTGAGTGGCTTCGGCTCGTACGGTTCGCCCCTCGGCCATCACCCCGACCGCACCCTCATCCCCGGCGTGGAGATCGGCAGCGGCTCGCTCGGGCACGGGCTGCCGCTCGCGGTCGGCAGCGCGCTCGGGCTGCGGGCCCAAGGGCTGATCGACCCGGCCGTGTGGGTGCTGATCGGGGACGCGGAGCTGGACGAAGGCAGCAACCACGAGGCACTCGCCTACGCGGGCGCCGCCCGGCTGGACCGGCTGCACACGGTGGTGATCGACAACGATTCCGCGACCCACGGCTGGCCCGGCGGGATCGCCTCCCGCTTCGAGGCGGCCGGCTGGTCGGCGGTCACCGTGGACGGCCGGGACCACAGCGCGCTGCTCGCCGCATTCACCGCACCGCATCCGGGTCGGCCGCACGCCGTGGTCGCCCGCGTCGAGAAGAAGCAGTAGGGGGCAGGGAAAACATGGACACCATGCGGGAACGGTTCGTCTCGGTCACGTCGCGCCTGCTCGATGAGGATCACCGGCTGGCGGTCGTGCTGGCGGAGATCACCATGGACGGGTTCCGCCCCGCCCAGCGGCGCCACCCGGAGCGGGTGATCAACGTGGGGATCCGGGAACAGCTGCTCGTCGGCGTGGGCGGCGGCCTGGCTCTCACCGGTCTGCGGCCGGTCGTCCACACCTTCGCCAGCTTCCTGGTGGAGCGGCCGTTCGAGCAGGTCAAGCTGGACTTCGGACACCAGGGCACCGGCGGCGTCCTGGTCAGCGCGAGCGCCAGCTACGACTGGCCGTCCGGCGGCTACACGCACATGGCGCCCGGCGATGTGGCGCTGCTGGACACGCTCGACGGCTGGACGGTCCACGTCCCGGGTCACCCGGACGAGGCCGAGGCGCTGCTCCGCCACGCCTACGCCGCCGGGGACGACAAGGTGTACGTCCGGCTCTCCGAGCAGTCGAACACCGCGCCGCGACCGGTGGACGGCTCGCGCTTCCAGACCGTACGGGAGGGCCGCGCGGGCGTGGTGGTCGCCGTCGGGCCGCTGCTCGACAACGTCCTGGCCGCGACCGAGGGGCTGGACGTGACGGTGCTGTACGCCTCCACCGTCCGCCCCTTCGACGACACGGCGCTCCGCGAGGCGGTCGGCCGCGGCGCGCCCGACGTGGTCCTCGTGGAGCCCTACCTCGCCGGCACCTCCACGGCCCCGGCCGGCCGCGCCCTGGCGCAGGTGCGACACCGGGTCCTGGGGCTCGGCGTGGCCCGGGCCGAGCTCCGCCGCTACGGCACCATCGAGGAGCACACCTCCGCCCACGGCCTCGACCCGCGCTCGCTCCACGAGCGGATCAGCGCCTTCCTCCGCCCCTCCTCGCGCTGACGACGGCCCCCGGGTCACGGTGCCGCCTGGGCCGTCTAGCCGGCCCCGCCTCCGGCCAGCTCCGGGTGGGCGGCGGACAGCCGTTTCGGAGCCGCCTGCAGCCAGGAGTCCGTCAGGATCGCCCGCAGCTCGTCCTCGTCACGCACCACCGCCAGGCGGACCCGGATCCAGGCATGGCTGTCGTCGTGGCCCTCGCGTATGAAGAACTTCTCCGGCTCTGCCGTGATCAGCTCGGCCCGGTCCTCCTTGGGGCACTTCACCCCGATCGAGGCATCGTCGTCGGCGAGCGACGCGAAGATCTTCCCGCTCACGCGGAAGGTCGGCATGCCCCAGGCCTGCTTTTCGCTGCTGTCCGGGAGCGACAGCGCGATCGTACGGACGTCCTCTGCGGTTGTGGCCATCCCCGAGCCCCCTCTTCAGCCACCGGTGAATCCTCGTCCCACGACCGTAGCCCGCGCCACTGACAATCGCCGCCGGGCCGGGGGCGGCCGGGGCGACGGCGATCCGGGCACCCGCGCACCCGCGCACCCGCGCCTGGGCCTGCTCCGCGCTCAGCCGCGTCGGTCCTCCCGCTCGTGGAGCAGCTCCACCAGCTCCGCCGCCAGCCCCTTGACGGTGGCCAGGCCCTCCGTCCCCCACCGCCTCGGTATCACGTCCACCGCGCACACGGTCCCCAGGACGATCCCCCGCCGGTCCGTCAGCGGCGCGCCGATGTACGAGCGCACGCCGTTCCCGTCGACCACCGCGTTGCCCGCGAAGCGCGCGAAGTCCCGTACGTCCTCCAGGACCAGCGCCCGCCGCCGCACCACCACATGGGGGCAGTACCCGTGGTCCCGGGCCAGCACGCGCGCCGGGTAGCCGTTCGCCGGGACCTGCGGCGCGCGGTGCAGTCCGGCGAAGAACTGCCGTTCCTCACCGATGAAGTTGACCCCGGCGTAGGGCGCGGCCAGGACCTCCGCGACGCGCTGCGCGAAGGCGTCCAGTTCCGCGTCCGTCCGCTCCCCCAGGCCCAGTTCGCGCAGCCGGACGACTCGCTCGGGCGCCTCCCGGTCCACCGGTGTGAGCAGCAGGTGTCCGGTCGATTCGTAGTACCTCACGGCGGTTCCCCCGGTTCCGAAGACTAAGAGGATGAAGACGACGAAGACGTGGATGTGTTCAGCAGATGGCGGACGAGGGCGGCCAGCGTCCCCGTCGCCGAGCTGCTCAGCCGCGCGTCGCACCGTACGACGGGCACGCCCGGCCCGAGCCCCACCGCGGCGCGCACCTCGTCGGGCGTGTAGCGGTGGGCGTCGTCGAACTCGTTGACGGCGAGGATGAAGCCGATGCCGCGCCGCTCGAAGAAGTCCACGGCGGGAAAGCAGTCGGCGAGGCGGCGGGTGTCGGTGAGCACGACGGCGCCGAGCGCGCCCACGCACATCTCCTCCCACAGGAACCAGAAGCGGTGCTGCCCGGGCGTACCGAAGAGGTAGAGCACGTGACGCTCGTCCAGCGTGATCCGGCCGAAGTCGAGTGCGACGGTCGTCGCCGTCTTCGCCTCGACCCCGTCCAACGCGTCGGCGGACTCGCTCAGTCCGCTCAGCAGTTCCTCCGTGCTCAGCGGTTCGATCTCGCTCACCGCGCCCACGAAGGTGGTCTTGCCCGCGCCGAATCCGCCCGCGACCAGGATCTTCAGCGTCGTCGGCGGAGGCACGGCCGCGCCGCCGCCGGCTGCGGTCCCGGCTGCGGTCCCGGCAGCGGCAGCAGCGGCCCCGGCAGCGGCGTCACAGTCGTTTACGCAGACCATCGAGCACCGCCCGCAGAAGGGACTGGTCGTCGGTGGCGACCCGGCCGCCGCCGCCGGGAAAGCACGGGGCCTGCGCCGTGACGGCCCCGTGTTCCATCAAGTCGGACAGCAGTACCTTCACCACCACCGCCGGCAGCCGCAGTTGCCCGGCCACCTCGGCGACCGTGACCGCCGCGGCGCCCGCGCACATCCGCAGCGCCAGGGTGTGCTCGGTGCCGAGCGGGACACGCGGCCGTACCCCGGTCGCGGACAGCAGGGAGAGCAGGTCGAGCGCGACGCCCGGCCTGGTCCGGCCCCCGCTGGCCGTGTACGGGCGCATCACCCGGCCCGCCGACTCGTCGAGCCACGGTGTGTCCCGCCCCGCCCCCTTCCCGTACGCCCCCGTCGTGCGGCCCTGCGTCCTGGATGCCCCCGAAGCACATGCCCCCGCCCCGCCCTCCCTCATCGCTCCGGATCGGCGACGGGCCGCCGCGGCGGGGCCGCCAGGTACGGACGTACGCTCTTGACCAGCATCGCCATCTCGTAGCCGAGCACCCCGGCGTCGGCCTCGCGGTCGGCGAGCACCGCCAGGCAGGTCCCGGATCCGGCCGCCGAGACGAAGACGAGTGCCGTGTCGAGTTCGACCACCACCTGCCGGACCTCCGCGCCCTCCGCGAACCGCGATCCGGCGCTGCGCCCCAGCGAGTACAGCCCCGCCGCCAGCGCCGCCATGTGATCGGCGCTGTCCGCGTCCAGCCCGTGCACGCACGTCACCAGTCCGTCGGCCGTGAGGAGTACGGCGCTGCGCGTGTACGGGACGCGCTGCACGAGGCCGCTGAGCAGCCAGTCGAGATCCGAGAGCCGGCCGCCCCCGGTCTTCGTCGCCACTTCGCCGCCCATGGGGGTGCGCTCCTTGCTGAGGTGAGAGGTCGGACCCAGCGGGGTCAACGGGCTCATCGGGGTCATGGGGGTCACGGGGGTCATGGGGGTTGTCATCGGGCTCATCCCTGCTTCTCCGACTGGGCGAGGCCGAAGCCCCGTTGGAAGGCGGCCATCAGGCCCGGGTCGTGCACGGGAAGCTCGGCGGCATCGGCCCGCCGCGGGGCGGGGGCCTTCCGCAACTGGGCGGCGAGGTGCTCCTGGGCCCGGCGCCGTGGCAGCGGCGGCCGGCCGTCCCCCGCGGCGCGCGCGGCGGGTACGGTCGGGCGCGCCGGCCCGGTCGGCACCTCCCGAAGGGCATGGGAAGGCCCGGGCGGAGGCTGGGCCGGCGAGGGCTCCGGTGCCTCGGGCCGGCGTTCCGGTTCCCAGGCCCCGGTCGCCTCCGCCTCCTCCGGTTGGTCCCCCCAGGCACGTGGCCCCGGCGCCCAGGCCGGTACGGCCGGCCCGCCCCCGGGCGCCTCCGGCCGTGGCAGGGTCATCCGTACGGGCTCCAGGGGCGGCATCACCGTGCCCTCGCCGGTCCCCCACGAGGTGGCCCGGGAGCCGCCCGCGGCGTCGGCCGCGCTCGGCGCCTCCGCGCCCAGCAGTTCCTGCGGCAGGACGAGGACGGCCAGAACGCCGCCGTAGATGTTGGACTTGAGCTCGACGGCGATCCCGTGCCGGCGGGCCAGCGCCGAGACGACGAAGAGACCGATCCGCCCGTCGGCCAGCAGATGCCGGACGCTGAACTGCTCGGGATCGCCGAGCAGGGCGTTCATCCGGTGCTGTTCCTCGGCCGGCATGCCCAGCCCGCGGTCCTCGACCTCGACCGCGATCCCGGCGGTGACCCGCTCGGCGCGCAGCACCACATCGGTGTCCGGGGCGGAGAACACCGTGGCGTTCTCCACCAGTTCGGCCAGCAGGTGCACCACGTCGGCGACGGCGTGGCCGCGGACGCTGCCGCCCGCCGGCGGCACCACCTTGACGCGTGTGTACTGCTCCACCTCGGCGACCGCGGAGCGGAGCACTTCGCTCAGGTCGATGGGCCGGGTCCACTGGCGGCGGGAGGCGGCGCCGCCGAGCACCGCGAGGTTCTCCGCGTGCCGGCGGATGCGGGTGGCGAGGTGGTCGACGTGGAAGAGCTCCTTGAGGAGGTCCGGATCCTCGACCGTGTCTTCCAGGCCGTCGAGCAGGGAGATCTCGCGGTGCACGAGGGACTGCAGGCGGCGCGCGAGGTTGACGAAGACCTCCACCTTGCGGTCGCTGTCGGACGGGGTGGCCGGGCCGGCCAGCCGTACGAGGGTCGCGTGTGCCTGCTCGCGGGCGCCACGCAGTTCCTGGGAGAGCAGCCAGAACTCGTCCACCCCGGCCGGGTCGGTGCCGGGCGGGGGCGCGCTGGGGCCGCCGCGCAGCGGGCGGGACGGGGTTTCGCCGCGCTCCAGCCGGTCGGCGGCGGCCCGCAGCTCCTGGCGGCCGCGCGCGCTGGAGCGGCGCAGCGCTTCGCACCGGTCCCGGACGGCCTTGGCCGCGCGCTGCGCTCCGAGCAGGGCGGCGGCGAGCGCGCCGACGACGAGGAAGGCGCAGCCGGCGAGCACCGGCCACAGCCGGGCGTCGCGCTCGTCCGCTCCCCCGCCGAGCTGCAGGGTGAAGATCACCGCGGCGGCCCCGCTGAGCCCGGCGGCGAGGGTGGGCAGCACCGCGGCGCGCAGCAGTTGGGGGCGTATCTGCCGGCTGGGACCGGTGACGGCGTTTCTCGACGGGGCGTGGCGGGCGGCGCGGAGTCCGGACATCGGCGTCCTCGGTACGTGGGGCCCGGCTCCCAGTGGTTCCCGGAGCCGGTGTTGATCACCGGATACCCACGCTAGACCTCACGCTCACGCCGTGGACGGGCAGTTGGGGAAGTTCGCCGGAGTGCTTCCCGCTCCCGACGGAGCGCTCGTACGGCAGCCCGAATGCGCCGGGAGCGCGCACGCCCCGGCGCGTGTCCGCCACCGCCGGGCCCCGGCGCGGACCCGGCGCGCCGGCGATCCCCCGTAACTGCCCCCGCGGCCGGGCGATCCCCCCGTACGGGCCCCCGCGGCCGGGCAGGTACCCCGTACGGGCCCCACGGCCGCGCGGGCCACCCGTACCGGCGCCGACGGCCGCACCGCCCCGGCGGAGGGCCATCGGCCCGTGCCGCCGGGCGGCGACGGACAGCGCCCTCCGCGCACCGGGGCGCTGAGCGGAACCACCGAGGGGACCTATTGAGCGGACACGCCCCGCGAACCAACGCCCAGGGCCGCCCAGGGCCGCCCAGGACCTAGGAACCGACCGCTTCGGGCTCCTCGCGCGCCGCGGTCTTGGCCCGGCCGGTCCCGGCGGGGCGGGAGACCGCCGCGGGCGCCGGGGAGCCGGCCGCCGCGAACGGGCGCCACCACGGGGAGGCCGGCACTGCGGCGGCGCCGGGCTCGAAGGGCTGCCCGGGCACCGGCAGCGCGACCGCCGCACCCGCCGCCTCGGCCGCGGCCAGCGTGCCCTCGCCCGGCTCGTCCCACGGGTGGGGCGCCAGGTTGAAGGTGCCCCAGTGGATGGGCAGCATCGTGCCGTGGGGGACGCCGCCCTGGAGGTCGAGGTGGGCGCGCATGCCCTCCTCGGGGGTCATGTGGATGTCGGGCCAGTACTTCGAGTACGCCCCGATCTGGATCATCGTGGCGTCGAAGGGTCCGTGCTCCGCGCCGATCTTCTTGAAGCCGGGGAAGTAGCCGGTGTCACCGCTGTGGTAGATCCGGTGCTCGTCCCCGGCGACGACCCAGGAGGCCCAGAGGGTGTGCTGCTGATTGCGCAGACCGCGCCCGCAGAAGTGCCGGGCCGGGGTGGCCGTGAGCGAGAGGCCCGCGACCTTCGTGCTCTCATCCCAGTCCAGCTCGCGCAGCCGGTCGGCGGCGACGCCCCAGCGCTCCAGGTGCGCGCCGACGCCCAGCGGGACGGCGAAGACCGTGTCCGTACCGGCCAGGGCCTTGATCGTCGGCAGGTCGAGGTGGTCGTAGTGGTCGTGCGAGATGACGACGACGTCCACCGGGCCCAGCGAGGCCAGGGGCACGGGCACCGGATGCAGCCGCCTGGGTCCGGCGAAGGGGAAGGGGGAGCACCGCTCGCCCCACACCGGGTCGAACAGCACGCGGCGCCCGTCGATCTCCGCGAGCACGGTGGAGTGGCCCATCCAGGTCAGGCGCAGTCCGCCGGCCGGCGGCTTCGCCAGCTCGGCCAGGGTCGTCGGGTACACCGGGATCGGCGCGGCCGGACTCCTGCGCAGCCTCTGCTCCTTGTCGAAGTAGATCTTCGCGAACTCCGCCGTCGAGCCCGAGGGCCTGGTCCGGGCCCCGACCGGATTCTGGAAGGCGCCGTCGGCGAAGTTCGGCGAGCGGCGGATGCGCTCCATCCGGGCACCGGTCGGGTCGGCGCCGAAGGCTTCGGTCCGCAGGGCGCGCAGCCGTGGACGCAAGGGACGGGAGCCGGTCAAGGCGCCTCCTGGGACGATGGGGTCAGGACGGTCGTCGGTCTACGACCATCCCAACGCACACCGTCCCCGAAGGATTCCGCGGCGGCGCCCCCGCCCTAGAGCGGCAGCAGGTCGGGCCGCTTCGCCTCGACGTGGTCCCCGGAGGACTCCCCGCGCAGCCGCCGGCCGATCCACGGCACCAGGTGCTCGCGCGCCCACTGGATGTTGTCCCGGGTCACGTCGACCGAGCCGCGCGGCCGCTGCGGCGGCCACGGCTGGTCGGGGTCGGTGGGGACCTGCAGGCCGAGCACCTGCGCGGCGCGCAGCGCGACCCGGGTGTGCCCTTCGGGCGAGAGGTGCAGCCGGTCGGCGTCCCAGGCCCGCCGGTCCTGTACGGACCTCAGCGACCAGAGGTCGAGCACCGGGCAGCCGTAGCGGTCGGCGATGGCGCGGACGTGCGCGCTGTACGTGGCCACCTTGCCCCGCAGGTGCCGCAGGACCGGCACACCGCGGGTGTCGAAGCCGGTCGTGATCATGACCATGCCCACGGCCCCGGTGAGGTCGGCGACGGCCGCCTCGAACCGCTGCGCCACGTCGTCCGGGTCGCTGCCGGGCCGGATGATGTCGTTGCCCCCCGCGCAGAAGGTCACCAGGTCCGGCGCGAGCGCCTTCGCCCGGGGAACCTGTTCGGCCACGATCTGGTCGAGGAGCCGTCCGCGCACGGCCAGGTTCGCGTACCGGAAGTCGTGCTCGTCCCGCTGGTCGGCCAGGAGCACGGCAAGCCGGTCCGCCCAGCCGAGAAGCGAATCCCCGGGCCCCGGGTCCCCCACGCCCTCGGTAAAGCTGTCCCCGATCGCCGCGTACGAGCCGATGGTCTTGAGTTTCGTCGTCGTCGCTGCCACGGAACGACATCCTTCACCCCCGCGGGCGACTTACGCCAACGTAAGCAGGGGTTGACGGGCCGTGATCTATACCACCCGACGGGTAAGGAATAAGTACACGTCAGGCCGGGCCCCCCCTCAGGCCCCGGCCTGACGCCGTTCGTACTGCGGCCGCGGGTGCCGTCAGATGCTGACGCCCTTCGAGCGGAGGTAGCTCACCGGGCTGATGTCGGAGCCGTAGGACGGGCCGGTGCGGATCTCGAAGTGGAGGTGCGGGCCGGTCGAGTTGCCGGTGGAGCCGACGAGGCCGATGCGCTGGCCGCCGGTGACGCTCTGGCCGACGGAGACGGAGAGCGCGGACATGTGGGCGTACTGGGAGTACTTGCCGTCGGCGTGCCGGATGATGACCTCGTTGCCGTACGAGCCGGCCCATCCGGCGGAGACGACGGTGCCCGCGCCGATGGCCTTGACGGTGGTGCCGGAGCTCGCCATGAAGTCCACGCCGGTGTGGTAACCGGAGGACCACATGCTTCCGCTGGCCCGGTACTGCGTGGAGATGCCGCCGCTGACCGGGGCGACGAAACCGGAGGCGGTGGGGGTGCTGGAACCGGAAGAGGTCTGGCCGGAGGCGGAGGTTCCCGCCGAGGACCGGGCGGTGGACTGCGCCGGCTTCTCGGCCTGCTTCTGGACGGGCTTCTCGGCGGGCTTCTCGGCCCGCTTCTGGGCCGGCTTCTCCGCCGGGGCCTTCGGGGCCGGCTGGACCTTGGGGGCTGCCTGGGCCGGCTTGGCCGGGGCCGCGGCCGCCGCCTTCCCGCCGAGCGTCAGCTTCAGGCCCGGGTGGATCAGCGAGGGGTCGGCTCCGACGGCCTCCCGGTTGTCGGCGTACAGCTGCTGCCAGCCGCCCTCCAGCCGGCGCTCCGCCGCGATCTTGGAGAGGTAGTCGCCCGGGACCACCGTGTACTGGGTCGGGGCGGCCTGCGCGGCGGCGGTGGGCGTCGCCTGCGGCGCCACGGGAGCCTGCTGGATCAGCTGGACCTGCGGCGCCTGCACGGTGGAGGCGGAGGCGGCCGAGACGGTCGGCGCACCGGCCGCCTGGGCGCCAGTGGCGCCCATCAGCGGCAGCGCGAGCGCCGCGCCACCGGTGCCGGCGACGGCGAAACCGCGGGATATCGAACCGGACTTGGGACGGCGGTGCTTGCCCTTTGCAGGCATGGCGAATTCCTCTCCGGCGCCTGCGAGGTGAGCTGTCGGGTTCGGACTGGAGATGTCCGGCCGTACACATGGGGCACATGTACGGCTTCACCCCGAGCCGTCCCGGTTCAAAGAGCCGGAACGGCGGCTTACCTGGTTCCCCCGCTCCTGCCGCGCGTGAGTAGTCGGGTGCGGTTTCCGGGCGGCGGCAGGATTTGGCGGTCCACCCGGGATCGATCGCGAAGGTAATCGAGTCCGGGCGCGGGGAACAAGCCATGAATTTGCTGACGGAATCACAGGGATGAGGGATCGGCGGAATTACGGTCACCCTCCGTCCATTCCGGCCCGCCAACAACCGCCCCCGCTAGGCGATTCGCTTTCCGCGATCAGGCACTCACGGTCACCGTATGATCTGGCTCACGGGGGCGACCCGATGTCCCTTTTGAGAACGGCGAGTTATGGCTAAGTAGTGGCCAAGTAGTGTAATTCGGACACCCCAGGACTACGCGGAGGAGTTCCCGTGACCCAGCAGATACCCCCGGCCTCACTGGCGCGGCCGGAGCCGGAGCCCGCGCTGACCGGGGTGCGCAACTTCCGTGACGTGGGCGGACTGCCGACCTCGGACGGACGGAGGGTCAGAAGGGGGCGACTCTTCCGAAGCGGACATCTGGCGCATGCCACCGAAACCGACGCAGAGTTCCTGTCAGCGCTCGGGCTGCGCACCGTCTTCGACTTCCGCAACGAGGCCGACCACGCCCTGGAGGGCCCGGACGTCGAACTGCCCGGCGTACGGAATGTGAACATCCCGCTGTCCGACCCGGCCGACGGGCGCGAGTTCTGGAAGATGGTCAGCGACAGCGACCTGGACCGGCTGCGCGCCGTGCTCGGCGAGGGCAAGGGCGCGGCCCGCATGGCGGACTCCTACCGCGGGATCATCAGGCACCGCACCGCCGAACACAGCCGGGTCGTGCACTCCCTCGCCGAGGACGGCGTCCCCGCCCTGATGCACTGCGCGGCGGGCAAGGACCGGGCAGGCCTGTCGATCGCCGTCACCCTGCTGGCGCTCGGTGTGGAGCGCGAGGCGATCGTGGCGGACTACCTGGAGTCGAACGCCCCGCACCGCCGTTACGTGCTGCGCCACAGCGGCCCGGCTGCCGAGGCGCGCTCCCCCGAGGTCATGGAACTGCTCGCGCCGCTCTTCGACGCCCGCGCCGAATACCTGACCGCGGCCTTCGACACCATCGACGGGCACTGGGGCGGGGTCGAGCGCTACCTGGCCGAGGGTCTCGGGCTCACGCCCGACACCCTCGGCCGGCTCCGCGAGCAACTGCTCGACTGACCCCGCCCCCGACGCTCGCCCCCTCCCCCGGCGGTCCAGCGCCCACAACCAGGGAGCGGAGGGCGCCGGAGCAGGGGGGCGCCGGATCAGGGGGCGCCGGGGCAGGCCGTCAGCCGTTGCCGACGGCCTGCTTCACCAGTGTTCTGCCGAACTCCCACATCAGAGCGCCGCCGCCGTGCGCCTCGTCCATGACCGACCGGAAGGCGCCGACGAACCGGTCGACGTCCCGCTCGTCCAGCACCAGCGGCGGAATGAGCTTGATCACTTCGAGGTGGTCGCCGGAGACCTGGGTGAGGATGCGGTGCTTCTGGAGCAGCGGCACCACGACCATCTGCGCGAACAGCCCCTTGCGGGCCGCCTGCAGCATGGCCCACCGGCCGCGCAGCGCAAGCGAGGACGGCCGGCCGAATTCGATGCCGATCATCAGCCCGCGCCCCCGCACCTCGTGCAGCAGCTCGTACCCGTCCACCAGCGCCGCGAGGCGTCCGCGCAGCAGGTCGCCCATCGCCCGCGCGTTGGCCACGACCTCCTCGTCCTCCATCACGGACAGCACCGCCAGGCCGGCCGCCATCGCCTGGGCGTTGGACCCGAAGCTCGCCGAGTGCACGAGCACGCGGTCCATGGACGAGTAGACCTTCTTGAAGATCCAGTCCCTGCCCAGGGTCGCGCCGACCGGTACGTATCCGCCCGACAGCGCCTTGGCCACGCACACCAGGTCCGGCTCCACGCCCGGCTCGTGCTGGTACGCGTAGAAGTCACCGGTCCGTCCCAGGCCGGTCTGTACCTCGTCCACGATCAGCAGCGCCTTGTGCCGGTGCAGCAGTTCCTGCGCGGCGAGGAGGAACCCGGGCGGGGCTTCGAGTACGCCCTTGCCCTGGATCGGCTCGACGATGAAGGCCGCCACGTCCCCCCGCCGCAGCTCCCGCTCCAGGGCGGCCAGGTCGCCCAGCTCGATCCTCGTGTCGGGGAGCAGCGGGTCGAAGCCGTTCCGGAAGCCGCTCTCCCCGTTCACCGAGAGGGAGCCGGTGGTCAGCCCGTGGAAGGCGTGGTCGCAGTAGAGGATCCTGGTTCGCCCGGTGGCGTAGCGGGCGAACTTCAGGGCCGTCTCCACCGCCTCCGTACCGCTGTTGCCGAAGAAGACCCGGTCCAGATGCGGGCTGTACGAGAGCAGCTTCTCGGCCAGCAGTCCGGGCAGGGGCTGGCAGTCGAAGCGGGTGAGGTCGGCGAGCTGGGCGTCCAGGACGTCGTGCAGGGCCCGGCGGACCACCGGGTGGTGGCGCCCCAGGCCCATGACCCCGAAGCCGGCCAGCATGTCGAGGTAGTCGTGGCCCTGGGCGTCCCAGAAGTGCGCTCCCTCGGCCCGGACGTAGACCTTGTCGAAGCCGATGGTGTGCAGCATCCGGGGCAGCTGGTGGTTGAGGTGGCGGGCGTGCAGCTCGTACCGCTCCCTGCCGCGCGCCGCCAGCAGGGCGCCGAGGTCGAAACCGCCGCCCCGGCCGCCCTCGCCTTCCCCGCCCTCACCTTCCCCGCCCTCGCCTTTCCCGCTCCGCGCCGAGGCCCTGGCCCCTTCCGTCGGCGCCGTCATGCCGACGTGCCCCGGTTGCCACCCACCGTCTCCCGGGCGGCGCGCAGGGATTCCTTGAGCGAGCCCATGGTGGCGAGGACGGCGGTGGGTTCGTAGCCGCAGTGCGCCATGCAATTGGCGCAGCGCGGGTCCTTCCCGCGGCCGTACTTGCTCCAGTCGGTGTCCTCGATCAGTTCCCGGTACGTCGGCACGTAGCCGTCGCTCATCAGATAGCAGGGCCGCTGCCAGCCGAAGAGGGAGTAATTCGGAATGGCCCAGGCGGTGCAGGGGAAATCCGCCTTTCCTTCCAGGAAGTCGAGGAAGAGCGGCGAGTGGTTGAGCCGCCAGCGCCTCCGGTTGCCGCCCGCGAAGGCCTTCTTGAAGAGGTCGCGGGTCTGCTCGACGCCCAGGAAGTGCTCCTGGTCGGGGGCTTTCTCGTAGGCGTAGGCGGGTGAGATCATCATCTCGTCCACCTGGAGGTCGTCGTTGAGGTAGTTCAGCACCTCGATGATCGTCTGCGGGGTGTCCGTGTTGAAGAAGGTGGAGTTGGTCGTCACCCGGAAACCGCGCCGCTTCGCCTCCTTGATGGCCGCTACGGCCTCGTCGAAGACGCCCTCCTTGGCCACCGACTCGTCGTGCCGCTCGCGCAGCCCGTCGATGTGCACGGCGAAGGCGAAATAGCGGGACGGGGTGAATTTCTCGATCTTCTTGCGCAGCAGCATTGCGTTGGTGCAAAGGAAGACATACTTCCGCTTCGCCACCAACTGCCGCACGATCTCGTCGATCTGCGGGTGCATCAAGGGCTCGCCGCCTGCGATGGACACCATGGGCGCACCGGATTCCAGTACGGCGCCGACGGCTTGGGCGACCGGCATGCGCTGCTTGAGCACCCCGGCGGGGTGCTGGATCTTCCCGCACCCTTCGCAGGCCAGGTTGCAGGCGTAGAGCGGTTCGAGCTCGACGATCAGCGGGAACTTCTCACGCTTGCGGAGCTTCTGTTCGAGAAGATAGGTCCCGACCCTGACGGTCTGGCGCAGCGGCATGGCCATCTGGCTCACCTCCTGGGGAGCAGCGAAGAACGGTGCCATTCATAAAACGCGGGCAGTACGGCACGCAGTACACGGAAGGCCGATATTCCACCGCGGACCGTGCCGATGCGGACGAGCTCGTGCTCCGGAGCGTCCACGATCACCCGGACGGCGGCGACGGGGCGGCGTCCGTCCGGGTCGTGGCCGCCGAGGGTCGCGGTCCACAGCGTGGCCGCCGACTCCATGTCGACCGCGATGGCACCGGTGGCGCGCAGGTGCGCGCGCTCCTGGCCGCGGACGACGTGGTCGGATCCGGTCAGTGCCCCGGTGTGCACGGTCCGGCCCGGAAGGGCCCGGGCCAGCGCTCCGGCGAGCAGGGCCGTACCCGTGCAGGTGACGGTGGCGTGCGGGTCGCGGGTCTCCTCGGCGACGACCAGGTCGCCGGGGTGCATGCCGGGGACCAGCCCGGCGCAGAATCCGGTCGCGAGGACCGCGGCCCCGCTCAGCTCGGGCCGGTCCAGGGCCCGGGCGACGGCCCGCTGGGCCGCGCGCGGGCCCATGCCGGTACGCAGGACGGCATGCGGCGCTTCGCCCGCGCCGGCGCGGCCCGCGCCGCGCAGCGCGAGCCGCTCGATGCGCAGGGCGCAGGCGATCAGCAGCGGGGCGGCGCTCCCGGAGCCGTCCCCCCGGCGGGGGGCGGCCATCAGGCCTCCCCGTGGAGGGCCCCCGCAACAAGGGCCTCCGCGGGAAGGGCCCGCGCGGAGCCGGGGGGCTCTCCGTACAGGTAACGGCCGAGCGCCGTGAGCGGGAACACCTGCCGGTACAGGTGGTAGTTGATGGAGAAGTCCCAGGGGAAGCCGGTACCGGTGAAGTACCGCTCGTCCCAGGAGCCGTCCGCCCTCTGGGTCTGCACCAGGTAGCGGATGCCCCGCTCGACGGCCCTGCCCTCCCGCTCTCCGGCCGACAGCAGGGCCATCAGGGCCCACGCCGTCTGCGATGCGGTGGAGGCGCCCTTCCCGGCCCAGGACCGGTCCTGGTAGGAGCGCTGGTCCTCGCCCCATCCCCCGTCCTCGTTCTGTACGGATTCCAGCCAGCGCACGGCCCGCCGGATCGCGGGATGCGTCGTGGCGATGCCGGCGGCGGCGAGCGCCGGGACCACCGACCCGGTCCCGTACACGTAGTTGGTGCCCCAGCGACCGAACCAGCCGCCGTCCGGCTCCTGTTCGGCCAGCAGCCAGTCGATGCCGCGCCGGGTCCGCGGGTCGGTGGCCCGGCCCTCGAAGGCGAGCATCTCCACCACGTGGGCGGTGACGTCGGCCGAGGGCGGGTCGATGACCTCCCCGAAGTCGCAGAAGGGCAGCTTGTTCGGGAAGGGGCTGGTGTTGTCGGCGTCGAAGGCGGCCCAGGCGCCGTTCTTCGACTGCATGCCCAGGTTCCAGGACACCCCGCGGGCGATGGCCGCCTCGACCCTCGCCGGGTCGGGGTGCCTGATCCGGCGCAGTGCGAGGACCACCTCGGCCGTATCGTCGATGTCGGGGTAGGTGTCGTTGTGGAACTCGAACGCCCAGCCGCCCGGCGCGAGTCCGGGCCGGCGCACCGCCCAGTCCCCGCTGCGGGCGATCTCCTCGCCCAGCATCCAGTCGGCGGCCTTGACCAGGGCCGGATGGTCGGGCCGCACGCCCGCGTCCACCAGGGCGATCGCGGCCAGGCAGGTGTCCCAGACCGGGGACTGGCAGGCTTCGACCATCCGGGCGCCGTCCTCGCGCCACACCGTGAACCGGTCCAGGGACTCCAGCCCGGCGCGCATCACCGGGTGCCGGAGGTCGTATCCCAGCAGGTGCAGGGCGATGATGGAGTACACGGCGGGCGGCTGGATCCCGCCCCAGCAGCCGTCGTTCTCCTGGCGCTCGATGATCCAGCGGCCGGCCGTGGCCATCGCGGCCTCGCGCAGCCGGCGCGGGGCGAAGCGCCGGTAGAGGTGCAGGGCCCTGTCCATGCGCTGGAAGGCGCCGTCCCAACTGGTCAGCGGGGCCATCGGCTTGGCCGGATTCGGGACCCGGGCGTCGGTGTGCAGCTCGTCCAGGGGGAAGGGGGCGGGGCGGACGGGGCGCATCGCGGAGACGACGGTGAGCGGGACGATGGTCTGACGGGCCCAGCAGCCGAAGTCGTAGATGTTCAGCGGCACCCAAGGGGGCAGGAAGACCAGCTCGGGCGGGAGTTCGGGCAGGTCGTCCCAGCGCCACCAGCCGAAGAGCGCGAGCCAGATCCGGGTGAAGACCCGGGCCGAGGCGATCCCCCCGTTGGCCCGGATCCAGGCGGAGGCGCGGGACATGTGCGGGGAGTCCGGCGCGTCCCCGGCCAGGCGCAGCGCCACGTACGCCTCGATGGTGGCGGACAGTTCGGGCGGTCCGCCGTGGAAGGTGGCCCAGGTGCCGTCGTCCCGCTGCTCGCCGCGGATGAACAGGGCGGCGGCGTACGTGGTGGCCTCGTCCCGGATGCCGAGGAACTGCCGCAGCAGCAGGTCCTCGGCGTCCATGGTGACGTTGGTCTCCAGGTCGCCCTTCCACCAGCCCTCGGCGTCCTGGCGCTCCAGCAGGTACCGGGCCGCCCGCACGGCCGACTCGTACGCGGGCCGGTCGGCCGGATCGGCGGGCGCGGGCTGCCCGTACGGCCCCTGCCCCCCGGCCGGACCTCTGCCGTCCGGCGGTTGCGGCAGGTCCAGCGTGGCCCGGCCCACCCCCGGCGCCCCGGTCCGCACGACCGCGGCCCGGTCTCCCGGCGGGGCTCCGGGGGGCGCCGGGAGCGGTCCGCGCCGCGTCGGCGCCTCCGCGAGCGCGGTCGCCCGCTTCCGGTCGTCTCCGGCGCTCTCCGCCAGGTCCGGGGCGAATCCCGGCGGGGCGCAGCCTGCCGGCCCCGGCGCCGCCGGGGCGCGGGCCGCACGCTCCTCGGCCGGGGCCTGTGCCGGGCCCCTGACCCGGACCCGGATACCGCCCGCCCCGTCGCTATCGGCCCGGACCGGTCCCGGTGGAGCCGGCCGGGCCGGCGGGCCGGGTTCGGGGCGGTCGGGCCGCCGCTGCGGATCGGTGTCGCTGCCAGCGCCAGCGCTCTCCGCGCTGCCGTCGGTCGTCGCTGTCATGGCTTCCCCTTCGAACAGTGTCCTCTGCTGAACTGGGGTCTGCCGTCGGCCGGCGCCCGCCCTGTCGGGCAGCGGCGCCGGCCGGCGACTCGCGAGTCATATCCTCGATCGGGTGGCGATCACCGCTTGCGCACGACGACGAAGTCGGCGAGGGCGACGAGCTGGTCGCGCACGCGCTGCGGCATGTCGACCTCGTCCAGGGCGCGGACCGCGACGGCGTGCTGGCGGCGCGCCTCGTCCGCGGTCCACTGGCGGCCTCCGGCCGCCTCGATGAGCG
The DNA here is from genome assembly GCF_053591375.1 of Streptomyces sp. NPDC003034. Taxonomy (NCBI): domain Bacteria; kingdom Bacillati; phylum Actinomycetota; class Actinomycetes; order Kitasatosporales; family Streptomycetaceae; genus Streptomyces; species Streptomyces sp. NPDC003034. Next base: position 60,222 of record NZ_JBSFTS010000007.1, on the reverse strand, counting down.
CGGCGCGGGCGGCGAACTCCTCCTCGGAGAAGTTCTCGAAGTCGTTGCTCTTGGCGTCGGCGGAGAGCAGCTCGGCGAGCTCCTCGCAGGCGGGTCCGCCCGCCGCGAGGGCGGCGACGACCGGCAGGGACTTCTTGCGCTGGCGCAGGTCGCTCCAGGTCTGCTTGCCCGTGGCGTCCGGGTCGCCCCAGATGCCGAGCAGGTCGTCGACGGCCTGGAAGGCGAGGCCGAGGTGGTAGCCGTACTCCTCCAGCTTGTCGGCCGTCCGGTCGTCGGCGCCGCCGAGGACCGCGCCGATGGAGACGGCGCAGGCGAGCAGGGCGCCCGTCTTGTTGCCCTCCATCTCCAGGCACTCCTCGACGCTGACGCTCTCGCGGTGCTCGTAGGAGATGTCCTGGGCCTGGCCGTCGATGAGCTTGCGGGTGGCGGCGGTCAGCCGGCGCGCCGCGCGGCCGGCCTCGACGGTGCCCAGTTCCAGCAGGACCTCGTTGGCGAGGGCGAAGAGGGCGTCGCCGACCAGGATGGCCTGGGCGGGTCCGTGCACCTTCCACACCGTGTCGCGGTGGCGGCGCTGTTCGTCGCCGTCCATCAGGTCGTCGTGCAGCAGCGAGAAGTTGTGCACCAGCTCGACCGCGACGGCGCCCGGGATGCCGACCTCGGCCGTGACGCCCGCCGCCTCGGCGGAGAGCAGGGCCAGAGCGGGGCGTACGGCCTTGCCGCCGTCGCCGTCCGCCGGCTTGCCGTGGGCGTCGATCCAGCCGAAGTGGTAGGCGGCGACGGTGTCCATGGGCGCCGCGAGCCGGTCGACGGCGGCGCGGAGCGCGGGGGCCGACAGCGTGCGGCCACGCTCCAGGAGGGCGAGGGTGTCAGCCTTCTCCGCTCCCCTTCCGGCTGTGCCGGCGGCGGCACCCGTGTTCTCGACAGCCGGATTCCCCGGGTTCACTGGCTCTCCTCTGGTTCCTGTTCGTGCTGCGCTCGGCGTGTCTGTGCCGGTGTCGCTGATGTCGGTCGTCATGCCGCCTCCTGCAGAGGGTGTACGCGGGGGCGGCCGAGCGCGGCGAGCGCGGCGTGTGCCGCGCCCAGTCCGCTCCGGACGGCGCTCTCCATGGTCGCGGGCCAACCGGTCGCAGTCCACGCTCCGGCCAGGTAGAGCCCCGGCGTGTCGGTCCGCGCCCCGGGGCGCAGCCGGCCGACGCCGGGGGTGGGGGCGAAGGTCGCCGTCCGTTCCCGGGTGACGAAGAAGTCCCGTACCTTGGCGCCGCGTGCGGCGGGCAGCAGCCGTTCCAGCTCGGGCAGGTACTTGGTCCGCAGGACCGAGACGGGTTCGTCGATGTCGTCCTGGGCGATCGACTGGGACAGTGCCAGGTACTGGCCGCCGTCGGCGAGCCCGGAGGCGTCGGTACGGTCGAAGACCCACTGGACCGGGGAGCCGAGGGCGGCGAAGAAGGGCTGCTTGAGCACCTTGCGGTCGTAGACGACGTGGACGTTGAGGATGGGCGCGGTGCCGATGTCGAGGAGCTTGTCGGGGTCGGCGAGGGCACCGGCCGGCAGCAGCCCGTGCGCCTCCCGCTGCGGGACCGCGAGGACGACGGTGTCCGCTTCGAGCGACTCGTCCTCGGTGTCGATCCGCCAGTGGCCCTGCGCGGTGCGGGACAGGGCGGTGACGCGGGTGCGCAGCTCGGTCCGCACGCCCGCCGCGTCGAGCGCCTTGCGGGCGAGGGTGTCGTGCAGGTCGCCGAGCGGCACCCGGGCCCAGCCGATGTCCGCGGCGCCGTTCTCGGAGAGCAGGCCGGTCTTGAAGACCATGGCGGCCAGGCCCAGCGAGGACTGCTCGGCGGTGGCGTTGAGGGTCGCGATGCCGACGAGGTCCCACAGGGCCTCGATGGTCCGGGCGGACTGGCCGTAGCGGCCGAGCCAGGTGGCGAAGTCCAGGCCGTCCAACGCCGGGTCGGCCGGGTCGAGGCGGCGCAGCGCGAGGGCGGCGCGCCCGACGCCCGCACGCTCGGCGAGCGAGAGGTGCGGGTAGCGGGCCAGGGCTCCGGCGAGGTGCAGCGGCACGGGCAGGGCGCTGCGGCGCAGCCGGCCGAGGCGCGGCCCGCCGGGGTGCGCGACGTCGAGTACGGGTACGTCGAGCCGGTCCTGCAGGGGTGCGAGGGCGGCGCCGTCGACGCGTTCGAGGAACCACCGGTAGGCGGTGCAGCACCGCAGGTAGACGTGCTGGCCGTTGTCCACGGTCAGTTCGCCGCGCTTGAAGGAGAACGCGAGCCCGCCCAGGCGCGGCCGGCCTTCGAGCAGGGTGACGCGGAGCCCGGCGTCGGCGAGTTCGAGGGCGGTCGTGACGCCGGCGAGGCCGCCGCCCACGACGACGGCGCGCTGATGGCCCCCGCTCATGCGTCCTCCCCGGTGGTGCGGTCGCCCGTCGGCCGGGCCCGTCCGGTGCGCGGTGCCCGGCCCCCGGCGTGGGCGGGTCCCGCGGTGAGAGACGCGGTCTCAGGCCCGGGGGTTGCCTGGAGGGCGTCGCGGCCCCGCGCCGGTGCGAGCGTCGCCGGGCGCATCGTCGTGGGGGACATCAGGCCCGCCTCCGGTTGCTCTGGCGGGAGATGGTCCGCGCGTCGAGACCGGACAGGCCGCGCACGGCGACGTACGCCTTCTCGTGCGGCGGCAGCGAGACACGGCCCCGCAGCACGGCCTCGGGCTCCCGCTCGATGCGGTCGAGGAGGCGCCGGTAGATGCCCGCCATGGCGGCGACGCAGGCTCCGCTGCGCCGGTCGAGCATCGGCAGCAGCCGGTAGCCCTCGGCGAACAGGGCCCGGGCACGCCGGACTTCGTGGTGGACGAGACCCGCGAAGTCGGCGCCGACGGGGGCCCGGTCGCCCTGGAAGCCTTCGGAGCAGCCGAACTTGGCGAGGTCCTCGGTGGGCAGGTAGGTGCGTCCGTTGGCCGCGTCCTCGCGAACGTCCCGGAGGATGTTGGTGAGTTGGAGGGCGAGGCCGAGGGTGTCGGCGTACTCGGGTGCGCGCGCCGCCTCGGGCGCGCCGGACGCGGTACCGAACACGCCGAGCGAGAGCCGCCCGATGGCCCCCGCCACGCAGCGGCAGTAGGCCTTGAGGTCGTCCCAGGTCTCGTAGGCCTCGCCGCGCACGTCCATCAGGACGCCGTCGATGAGTTCGTCGAGGCCGCCGAGCGGGATGGGGAACCGGCGTGCCGCGTGCGCGAGGGCGACGGCGACCGGGTCGGTGTCGTCCTCGCCGACCTCCTCGGCGCGGATGCGCCCGAGCAGGGCGCGGGTCTCCTCCAGCCGGGCCAGCTTGACCTCGGGCGCCAGCGTGCCGTCGCCGAGGTCGTCGACGCGCCGGGAGAAGGCGTACAGCGCGGACATCGCGTGCCGCTTGTCGGTGGGCAGCAGCCGGATGCCGTAGGCGAAGTTGCGCGCCTGTGAGCCGGTGACGGCCTCGCAGTAGCCGTATGCCGCCGCGACCGGTGCGGACAGAGCGCCGTCCGCGGTGGGTGCGGAAGCGTGTGTGGGGCCCTCCACGGTGGGGCTCACCCCTTTCTCGGCGCTGAGCGCAGGACGGCGGCGACCTCGCGGAGCAGGCCGCTCTTGGTGGGCTTGGGCGGGCCGGGGAGGACGTCGAAGCCGGCGGCGGTGACGGCTCGCAGGGCGGCGCGCCCTCCTCCCACGAAGCCCGCGAGCAGCAGCCGGAGTCTGCCGTGCACACTGCCCACGAGGGGCGCGCCCTCATCGAGGAGCTCGCGTGCGCGCTCGGTTTCGAAGGCGATCAGGGCGCGTACGGACGCGCCGGCGGCCGGGGCCTTGAGGTCGGCCTCGGTCACGTGGAAGCGGCGCATGTCCTGGGCGGGGAGGTAGATCCGGTCCCGGCCGAGGTCCTCGGCGACGTCCTGGAGGTGTTCGGCGATCTGCAGGGCGGTGCAGACGGCGTCGGAGTGGCGGATCCGCTCGGGGGTGCTGGTGCCGGTGAGGGCGAGCACGAGGCGGCCCACCGGGTTCGCGGAGAGTTGGCAGTAGCCGAGGAGGTCCTCGTACGTCTCGTAGCGGGTGACCCGCTGGTCGAGGCGGTTGGCTTCGATGAGCCCGAGGAAGGGCTCGGGGGTGAGGCCGTGGGCACGGACGACGGGCTGGAGCGCGAGCAGCAGCGGGTGGCGCGGCGTACCGTCGGCGCCGCCGGATCCACGGAAGACGCGGTGCAGGTCGCCCTCGAAGGCGTCGAGCATGGCGAGCCGGTCGTCCACGGCGGCGGGGTCGAGGCCGAGGAGTACGGCGTCCCGTCCGCCGGGGGCGAGGTCGCCGTCGCCGATGTCGTCGACGAGGCGGGCGAAACCGTAGACCGCCATCAGGCCGTCGCGCCAGGCGCGGGGCAGGAAGAAGGGGGCGACGGGGAAGTTCTCCGTCGCCGCTTTGCCGAGGGTGGCGCTCGCGTGGACCGTGGCGGATCGGGAGCGGATGCCGTGCCCCGGGGTCACCGCCCGCCGCCCGCGGCGGGGACGGCCGTCGTGCCTGGGGGCCGGAGGATTCCCGTAGCCATTGCCGTCACATCTCCCGTTCTACACTGCCGACCCAATACATCCCATTTCGGACACGCCGCCGGGCTTTGCCCGGGCTGCCCCAGGGCCGTTCACCTGCGGCCACCTGTGGGGAATCGTCCCCTCTTGCCGCGATTCAGAACGGGCTCAGCTTACGCTGTACAACGCCGCGGGGAGCTCTGGGGTATTCGCCCGCCCCCGCATGTCTTCCGCCCGCCGCACCCGGCGCACCGAGGCCCCCACCGCGCTGAGCGGCAGGGGCCTGCGGGAGTCCGCCGTAACCGTGGAGGGCCCGTGGACCGCGCACGAGGCGGTGCGGCGCGGCCGGCCGGTCAGCCGTTGGTCGCCTTCTCGTAGGCCGAGACGACTTCCTCCGTGGGCCCGTCCATCAGGAGTTCGCCCTTCTCCAGCCACAGCACCCGGTCACAGGTGTCCCGGATGGACTTGTTGTTGTGGCTCACCAGGAAGACGGTGCCCGCCTTCTCCCGCAGTTCGCGGATGCGGTTCTCGGAGCGCACCTGGAAGCTGCGGTCGCCGGTGGCCAGGGCCTCGTCGATCATCAGGACGTCGTGGTCCTTGGCCGCCGCGATGGAGAAGCGCAGACGCGCCGCCATGCCCGAGGAGTAGGTGCGCATCGGCAGGGAGATGAAGTCGCCCTTCTCGTTGATGCCCGAGAAGTCGACGATGCCCTGGTAGCGCTCCTTGATCTGCTCCCGGGTCATGCCCATGGCGAGCCCGCCGAGGACGATGTTGCGCTCACCGGTGAGGTCGTTCATCAGGGCGGCGTTGACGCCCAGCAGCGAGGGCTGGCCGTCGGTGTAGACCTTGCCGGACTCGCAGGGCAGCAGGCCCGCGATGGCGCGCAGCAGGGTCGACTTGCCGGAGCCGTTGGAGCCGATCAGGCCGATCGCCTCGCCGCGGTAGGCCGTGAAGGAGACGCCGCGCACGGCGTGGACGCGGCGGACGCCCGGTGCGTCGCCCTTGCCCCGGCGCACTATCTTGCTGAGCGCGGCGGTGGCCGCGCCCTTGCCGACGCCGCCGGTGTTGACCCGGTAGACGATGTGGACGTCGTCCGCGATCACGGTGGGGACGCGCCCCTTGGTGTTGTCAGCCACGGCCGTAACGCTCCTCAGACTTCCAGAAGTACACGAAGCCGCCGAGGCCGATCACGGCGGCCCAGCCCACTGCGAAGAGCCAGACGTGCGGGGGCAGGTTGCTGCTGCCGTAGTCGTCGATCAGGGCGAACCGGATGAGGTCCATGTAGATCGCCACCGGGTTCCACAGCAGCACGTCGCTGATCCACTGCGGCTGGTCCTTGAGGTAGATCCCGATCGGGAACATGACGCCGGAGGCGTACATCCACGTACGCATCACGAACGGCATCAGCTGCGCCAGGTCGGGGGTCTTGGAGCCCATCCGCGCGAAGATCATGGCGAGGCCGGTGTTGAAGACGAACTGCAGCGCCAGCGTCGGGATCACCAGCAGCCAGGAGAGCCGCGGGTAGTTGCCGAAGCTGACGGCGATCACGAACACGACGACCATCGAGTACAGCAGCTGCTGGAGCTGCTGGAGCGAGAAGGACACCGGCAGGGCGGCGCGCGGGAAGTGCAGGGCCCGCACCAGCCCGAGGTTCCCGGAGATCGCCCGGACGCCCGCCATCACCGAACTCTGGGTGAAGGTGAAGACGAAGATGCCCATCATCAGGAACGGGACGTAGACGCCCTTGGGCATCTCCCGGCCCGCGCCGAGGATCAGGCCGAAGATCAGCCAGTAGACGGCCGCGTTGAGCAGGGGGGTCGCCACCTGCCAGACCTGGCCGAGCTTCGCCTGGCTGTACTGCGCCACCAGCTTGGCCCGGGAGAAGGCCATGATGAAGTGGCGCCGACCCCAGAGCTGCCGCACGTAGTCCCGCAGGCCCGGTCGGGCGCCGCTGACGGACAGGCCGTACTTCCTGGCGAGCTCCGCGGGGCTGAGCCCCGCGTCTTCGGACGGCGGCTTGCTCGTGGCGAGGGCGCCGTTGTGGGTTGTGTCACTCACAAGTTGAAACTTTCCGTCTTCAAGATGCGGCAGGAGGGGACATCGGGCCGGTGGCGCGAGGCCCGTGATCGCGCCATGTTCCCAGACGCGAGCGGGTCAGATGACAGGTGGTCTGCCGAGCCGGGTCAGCCGCCAGACCGTACGCCACCTCATGGGGCGCCGGGGACCGCAGGGAGTGGTCCAGCCCTCCTTGAACCCCCCGAACCATGCCTTCAGCGCCGGACCGGAAGGCCTGCGCAGGAGCGTCAGGAGGAGCCAGACGCCCAGGTAGACCGGGACCAGCGGAGCGGGCAGGTTGCGGCGGGCGAGCCACACCCGGTTACGGGCCACCATACGGTGGTAGACCGCGTGCCGGGACGGCGACGTCGTCGGGTGGAGCAGCACCATGTCCGCGCGGTAGTCGATCAGCCACCCCGCGTCGAGCGCCCGCCACGCCAGGTCCGTTTCCTCGTGCGCGTAGAAGAACTCCCCCGGCAGCGTTCCCACCTGCTCGAACACCGTCGTGCGGACGGCGTTGGCGCCGCCCAGGAAGGTGGTCACACGGGAGGAGCGCATCGGATCGGAAGCGCGCAGCCGCGGCACGTGCCGGCGCTGGGTCTCGCCGGTCTGCGGATCCGCGATCCGGAAGCTGACGATCCCGAGCCTGGGGTCCTCGGCGAAGGCCTGGCGGCACAGCTCCGCGGTGTCGGTCCGCTCCAGCAGTCCGTCGTCGTCCAGGAACAGCAGGGCGTCCACCTCGCGGCCGCCGGGGCCGAAGGCCTCGATGCCGGCGTTGCGCCCGCCGGGGATGCCCAGGTTCTCGGGCAGTTCGACCGTGCGGATCCCTTCGGGCAGCCCGGTGACCTTGACGCCCTGGCCCACGACGACCACCTCGACGGGGTCGCCCTCCTGGCGGGCCACCGAGTCGAGGAGCGCCTTGAGCTCGTCGGGCCGGGTGCCCATGGTGATGATCACGGCGCCCAGCCGCATCGGGGCGGTCACTTGAGCCTGCTGGAGGCCAGGACCGACACCAGGTGCAGCAGCGTCTGGAGCAGCGCGATGCCGGCCAGTACGGCGACACCCAGCCGGGAGAAGAACAGGTCGCCGCGGACGGTGTCCAGGACGGCCAGCAGCAGGATGAGCAGCGACGCCTCGATGCCGAGGACGAGCCGGTGGAACTTCAGCGCGGCGGCGGCCCGGCGGGCGAGCGCCATGCCGGACGAGCGCGGCTCCGAGGCCGCCTCCTGGACCGGCGGCTTGCCGACCTGGTGCCGGGCGACGCCGACCAGGTCCGTCTCGGCCTTGATCAGGATGGCGCCGAGCGCGGCGAGGGTGCCGAGGAAGGCCCACAGCCAGTCGATCCGCCCGCTGCCCCACAGGTCCGCGGCGCGCAGGCCGAAGCCGACCAGGACGGCGGCGTCGCACAGGTAGGCGCCGACCCTGTCCAGGTACACCCCGGAGAGCGAGAACTGCTTCTTCCAGCGCGCCACCTCCCCGTCCACGCAGTCGAGCAGCAGGTACAGCTGGACCATCACCACACCGAGGACCGCGCCCCAGACTCCCGGCACCAGCAGGGCGGGCGCGGCGAGGAACCCGGCGACGGTCATCACGTAGGTCAGCTGGTTGGGCGTGACCTTGGTGGTGACCAGGAACCGGGTGATGCGCAGGGAGACCTCGCGCATGTACAGGCGGCCGCCCCAGTGCTCCCCACTGCGCCGGTCCTTGACGCCCGCCGGGTGAACGACGGGCCGGAGTTCAGCTACGGATGGTCTTGGCATAGTCGGCGTAAGCGTCCCTGATCTCGGCTGCGGACAGGTTGAGGTGCTCCAGGATCGTGAAACGTCCCGGGCGGGTCTGAGGTGCGTACTCGACGGCCGCGACGAACTCGTCGACGCTGAAGCCGATCTCCTCGGGCAGCACCGGCAGGCCGTGGCGGACCAGCACCTCGGTGAAGAGGGCGGACTGCTCCTCGGCGCCGCGCAGGTGCATGGCGAAGGCGGCTCCGATGCCGACCTGCTCGCCGTGGAGCGCCGAGCGCCCCGGGTAGAGCAGGTCGAAGGCGTGGCTGATCTCGTGGCAGGCGCCGGACGACGGGCGGGAATCCCCGCTGATCGACATGGCGATGCCGGACAGGACGAGCGCCTCGGAGAGCACGGTGAGGAACTCGTCGTCGCCGCACCCGCCGGTGTGGCGCAGGACGGACTGGCCGGCCGTGCGGGCCATGGCGGCGGCGAGGCCGTCCACGGCCTCGCCGGTGATCCGGTGGGAGAGCTCCCAGTCGGCGATCGCGGAGATGTTGGAGATCGCGTCGCCGATGCCGGCGCGGATGAACCGGATGGGGGCGTCCTTGATCACGTCGAGGTCGATGACCATCGCGATCGGCGTGGGGACTCCGTAGGAGCCGCGGCCGTTGTCGTTGTCCAGGATGGACACCGGCGAACAGATGCCGTCGTGCGAGAGGTTGGTCGCGACGGCCACCATGGGCAGTCCGACCCGCGCCGCGGCGTACTTCGCGACGTCGATGATCTTGCCGCCGCCGAGGCCCACGACGGCGTCGTAGCGGCGGCCCTTCATGTCGTCGGCCAGTTTGACGGCGGAGTCGATGGTGCCGTCGACCACCGGATACCAGTCGGCGTGCGGGAGTACGGGCTCCAGCTTCAGCCGCAGCGCCGCGCCCGAGCCGCCGCTGATCGCGATGGCCAGCTTGCCCGACGCGGAGATCCGCTGGTCGGCGAGGAGGCCGGCCAGGTCGTCCATCGCCCCGCGGCTGATGTCGACGACGACGGGCGAGGGGATCAGCCTCGTCAGTACTGGCATGCGATCGTCCGGCCCTTGGCGAGGTCGTCGTGGTTGTCGATCTCGACCCACTTCACGTCGCCGATGGGGGCGACGTCGATGGTGAAACCGTCGTTGACGAGCTGCTGGTAGCCGTCCTCGTAGTAGAGGTCGGGGTCGCGCTCGAAGGTGGTCTTCAGCGCCTCGGCCAGCTCCACCGCGGCCTCGGGCTCGATGAGGGTGACGCCGATGTACTCGCCGGTCGCCTCGGAGGGGTCCATGAGCTTGGTGATCTTCCGGACGCCCTTGCCGTCGGCGGTGACGACCTTCATCTCCTCGTCGGCCAGGCTCTTGACCGTGTCGAGGGCCAGGATGATCTTCCGGCCGTCGCCGCGGGCGGCGAGCAGGGTCTTCTCGACGGAGACCGGGTGCACGGTGTCGCCGTTGGCGAGGATCACACCCCGCTTGAGGACGTCACGCGCGCACCACAGGGAGTAGGCGTTGTTCCACTCCTCGGCCTTGTCGTTGTCGATCAGCGTGATCGTGACGCCGTACTTGGCCTCCAGCGCCTCCCGGCGCTCGTAGACGGCTTCCTTGCGGTAGCCGACGACGACGGCGACTTCGGTGAGGCCGACCTCGGCGAAGTTGCCGAGCGTCAGGTCGAGAACCGTCAGGCTGTCCTCCCGGCCTTCGGGACCGACGGGCACGAGGGCCTTGGGCAGGGTGTCGGTATAGGGACGCAGGCGGCGTCCGGCACCGGCAGCGAGGACAAGGCCGATCATGCTGGTTCTCCTTCGTCATGTACGGCGGGTGCTCCGGAGGAGACCCAGAAACGGATGCTCTCCACGAGCACCACGAGTGCCACGAACACGGCCAGGGCCGTGAGCGCGACGGGGAAGTCCGTTGGGCGCGTCACCAGGACGGCGGCCAGTACCGCGGTCAGCAGCACCCGGCCTTCATGGCCGCCGATCGTCCGCACCAGCCAGTGCGGGGGCGCGCCGGTGCCACCGCGGATGCGGTAGACCGTGTCGTAGTGATGGTAGGCGACCGCCGCGATCAGGCCGAATGCCGCCGGAAGGGCTCCTGGGACCTCCGCCTTGGCGGCGAGGATCAGCACGGTGGTGTATTCGGCGGCCCGGAAAACGGGCGGGACGAGCCAGTCGAGGGCGCCCTTGAGGGGACGCGCGACGGCGGCTCCGGCGAGCAGGGCGTAGACGGCGGCGGCGATGACCACCTGGCGGCTGCCGAACTCGTAGGCCCAGGCCGCCGCGAGCAGGGCGGCCGAGCCGACGACGGCGGCGGCGATCCCGGCGCCGGGGGCCATCCGGCCCAGCAGCCGGCCGGCGAGCTCGGCGACGGGGCCGGAGTCGGCCAGGTCCGCCAGGGCGCGGGCGGCCCGGTCCGTCCGCTTCGCCTTGCGGGTCACCGACCGCAGGACACGGCCCGCGGTGGTGTAGAGGGCGCCGAAGGCGCAGCCGACGAGCAGGGCGTAGAAGACGATCCGCGGGGTGGTGACGGCGGTCAGGACCGCGATCATCGCCCACCGTTCACCGATGGGCAGGATGATCATCCGCCGGAGCCAGACCGTCCAGCCGACGCTGTCGAGCTTGACGGAGAGCGCCGCCGTCGGGCTTCCGGTGACGGACGTGCCGGCGGCCGTGGCGTCGTGGTTCGCCTCGTTGAACGAGAAGTCGACCACGTGGCGGCAGGTCATCAGGACCATCGCGCCGAGGGCCAGGGCCCATACGTCGTCCCCGTCGCGGGCCGCTCCCAGGGCCAGGCCCGCGTAGAAGGAGTACTCCTTGGCGCGGTCGAAGGTCGCGTCGAGCCAGGCGCCCATCGTGGAGTACTGGAGCGAGTAGCGGGCGAGCTGTCCGTCGGTGCAGTCCAGCACGAAGGAGACGAGCAGGAGCACACCGGCCGCGACGTAGCCCCAGCGGTCGCCGGTGGCGGCGCAGCCGGCCGCGACGAGCGCGGTGATCAGCGAGGCGGTGGTGACCTGGTTCGGGGTCAGTCCGCGGCGCGCGCACCAGCGGGCGATGTAGCGCGAGTACGGGCTGATGAAGAAGGTGGTGAAGAAGCCGTCGCGGGACTTCACGGCGGTCCGCAGGCGCACGGCCTCCTCGTCCACGGCGGCGACGGCGGCGCGCGCCGCCTCCCGGTCCGCGGCGGTGGCGGGTACGGCGGCGACGAGCGTGCCGAGCTCGGGCCGCTGGACGGGGGTCCCGGCGTCCTCGACGGCGGCGGCGAGCCGGTCGGCGTAGGGCTGGGCGGCGTCGGGCCCCGTGGCGTGCGACCCCGTGGGCTCGGCGGCGTCGGAGGGGCCGCCCTGCGCCTGGGCGGCGGCCTTGTCCAGGGCCGCGCGGGCGCCCGGCTGGACGGCGAGGGCGCCGGGGACGGCGCAGGCGTCGTAGCGCGGGTCGGTCAGGGCCAGCCGCAGCGCGTGCACGTGGCCGACGAACGCGCTGTCCACGAAGGCCACCCGCTGGCCGGCGGGTACGGCGGCCAGCGCGGCGGCGGCCTCCTCGGGTCCCGCCGCGGGGCGGACGTCGAAGCCGAGGGAGCGCAGCTCGTCCGCGAGCGGTGATCCGGGGACCGGCAGGCCGGTAAGGATGACGGTCGGCAGACGAACTCACTCCTTGCGGACGAACACGGGACGTACGCCAGGTGGGGCGGCGGCACGTCGGCAGAGGCTATCGGATGAATGGAAGCGGGGGTTCACCGCCCGTTTGCACCCCGATGAGCCGGTATTCCTGTGCGCGAGGGCGCCGGGGACGGCGCCGCGGCGACGGCCACGCGCGCCGCCTCCACGGAGATCCGAGAAACACCCCCTGGGTGTGGTCATCATCGGTGATCACACCGAGGGACCACAAACCGCCGGTGTTACGGTGGGCGCGGAGCCGTACGCGGGTCGTACGGGTCCGCCCGCGGTCGTACGGGTACGCCCGCCGTCGATGGAGCGGGACAGCGGGCGAGGGAACCCGGCGGGAAAGCCGGGCGGGGACCGGACCAGGAAGAGGTGGGTCGATGACCGTCGTAGTGATCGCGGCCACGCGCGGCGAACTCCGGTACGTCCCCCGTTCCTTCCCGGCATCCGGCCAGGCCTGATCCCACCCGATCCGCCTCGTCGGCCGGAGCCCCCGTTCAAGGGTTCACGTTGACCGACCACATCTCCGACGGCTTCCTGCGGGCCTTCTTCGCCCTCCACCACAGCCTGCCCCGGCAGGCTCCCGGTTCCGACGCGACCACCCGGCACCTGCTTTCGCTGTGCGGACCGCTGCCCGAGCGGCCGCGCGTCCTCGACCTGGGCTGCGGTCCGGGCCGCAGCGCCCTGCTCCTCGCCGCGGAGGCGGGCCGGGCCGGCGGCGAGGTGACCGCCGTCGACCTCCACACCCCCTTCCTCGACGAGCTGCGCACGGCCGCGGCCGCCCGCCGTCTCGCCGGCCGGGTCCACGCCGTCCGGGCGGACATGGACGCACCGCCCTGCGCGGACGGGTCCTTCGACCTCGTCTGGGCGGAGGGCTCCGCCTACGCCATCGGGTTCGACACCGCGCTCGCGCGCTGGAAGCCCCTGCTCGCACCCGGCGGCGCCCTCGTGCTGACCGAGTGCGAGTGGAGCGTCGACGAGCCGTCCGCCGGCGCCCGCGCCTTCTGGGACGCCCACTACGCGCTGCGCTCCACCGCGCGCAACCTCGCGGCCGCCCAGGCCGCCGGCTACCGGGTGCTGGGCGTGCACCACCTGCCCGACTCCGACTGGGCCGAGTACTACGGCCCGCTCGCCGAGCGCGTGCGCGACCACGCCGCGAGCGGCGATCCCGCGATGGCGGCCGCGCTGGCCGCCACCCGAGAGGAGATCGACGTACGGAAGCGGCACGGGCACGAGTACCGGTACACCGGATACGTCCTGCGCCCGGTGAGCGCCGGGCAGGGCGGCGCCTGGACGGCCCGCCCGGAGACCGCGGCCGACGCGGCCGCCGTCAGGGCGGTCCACCTCGCGGCCTTCGGGACCCCGCTGGAGGCGAACCTCGTGGACGCGCTGCGCACGGACCCCTCCCGGGTGCCGGGGCTGTCGTACGTGGCCGAGGGCCCCGACGGCTCGGTGGCCGCCCACGCCCTGCTCACCGTGTGCGAGGCCGGCGGGGTACGGGCGCTCGCGCTCGCCCCGGTGGCCGTCGATCCCGCGCTCCAGCGTGCGGGGGCGGGCAGCGCGGTCGTACGGGCCCTGCTGGCGGCGGCCCGCGAGCGCGGGGAGGCGCTGGTCCTCGTACTGGGCCATCCGGAGTATTACCCCCGCTTCGGTTTCCTGCCCGCCTCGCGCTTCGGGATCCGGGCGCCCTTCGAGGTCCCGGACGAGGTGATGATGGCGCTGGTGCTGGACGCTTCCGTCCCGGTCCCGGCGGGCACGGTCAGGTACCCGGCGCCCTTCGGGGTCTGACGCGCTGACGGGCCCGGTGCCGGTGCCCGTGCGGCGGCCTGGTCGCGGTCTGCCCCCCGTCGCTTATCACGCGGCGGAGGGCAGACATGCGCGGATCACCGAAGTGCGGACAAGCCTCTTTTGTACGGCAGACTGAAGGCCGAAGTCCGAAGCGAAGGATGGGTATGCCGACCACACCAGCCACCGCCGCGAGCAGCGCGTCCAACGGCACCGGTACTCAAGAAGCGATCATGCTCGAACTGGTCGACGAGTCCGGCAGCACCATCGGCACGGCGGAGAAGCTCTCCGCCCATCAGGCGCCCGGGCTGCTGCACCGGGCGTTCTCCGTGTTCCTCTTCGACGAGCGGGGCCGCCTGCTGCTCCAGCGGCGCGCCCTCGGGAAGTACCACTCCCCCGGCGTCTGGTCGAACACGTGTTGCGGTCACCCCTATCCGGGGGAGTCGCCCTTCGCGGCGGCGGCCCGGCGGACCCACGAGGAGCTGGGGCTGTCCCCCTCGCTGCTCGCGGAAGCGGGGACGGTGCGCTACAACCACCCGGACCCCGCGTCGGGCCTGGTGGAGCAGGAGTACAACCACCTGTTCGTGGGACTCGCGCAGGCGGCGCTCCGGCCGGATCCGGAGGAGGTCGGCGACACCGCCTTCGTGACCGCCGAGGAGTTGGCGAAGCGGCACGCCGAGGCCCCGTTCTCGGCCTGGTTCATGACCGTACTGGACGCGGCGCGGCCCGCGATCCGCGAGCTGACGGGCGAAGCGGCGGGCTGGTAGCCGGCGCCCGCCGGTCAGACGGCGCGGAGCGGGGCGGCGGGGCCGGACGGTCGCAGGGGCAGGGCCGCCCAGATGACCTTGCCGCCGCTCGCGGTGTGCTCGACGTCGCAGACCCCGCCGGCCTCCAGCGTGACCTCCCGCACCAGGAGCAGGCCCCGGCCGCCGGTCTGGCCGAAATCCGCTTCCAGCGCCTTGGGGCGGTACGGATGGTTGTCCTCGACGGCCACCCGTACCCACTCGCGGCCGATCGCCACTTCGACCGCGACCTCGGGGGAGAGCAGGGCGGCGTGCCGGACGGAGTTCGTCACCAGCTCGGAGACGATCAGGAGCAGCGCGTACACCACGTCCTGATCGGCCGGCACGCCTTGGCGCCCGAGCAGCTCGCGAACCGCCCGGCGGGCCTGCGGAACGGATTCTTCTACGGCGGGAGCGGTGAACCGCCAGACTCCCTCGTACGCGAGAGGGTCGGCCGGAGCCTCCTGCTCACCTCCCGTGACCGATGGGACGCTCCCGCTGACATCCATCTTCAGTCCCCCGTCTTCACGCTCGATCGTCTCCACGCGTCAAGAGTGGGGAACGGGGTCGTCCGGGCCGGACCACTGACCAGAAGTCAGCGTCAATCGGACACTTTTTGACCGCTGGCTTATGACAGAGTCAGTTGTTGGACTATTCCTGCTCTTCTACCGGTCGGTTCTCGGCCGTCCCGCGCACCTCGTCCCGCGCGCCCGCCTCTGCCGCCACCTCGTCCTCCCTGACCAGACCCAGAATGCGCCGGGCGCCCACGCCCAGCGCCACCAGGCTGAGGCCGTCGAACAACAGGGCGAGGGAGAAGAAGGTTCCGATCACGTACAGGCTGCTGCCGGGCCAGCTGGCGAGGATCAGGATGCCCAGCAGCACCCCGAAGGCACCCTGGACCAGGGAGAGCCCGAAGTTGGCCCCGCGCACCACCAGCGATCCGGCCAGCCGGAACAGCCCGCCGGTGAGGAAGAGCAGCGCGGCGAACATGGTCAGCGCCTCGGCGCTCGCCTCGGGGCGGCGCAGGATGACGAAGCCGGCCGCGAGGTTGATCGCCGCCACGATGACGGCGAGCCAGAAGTAGTTGCTCCGGCGCGACTGCACGGCGTGGAGCAGGCCCACCACACCGCCCGCCAGCAGCAGCCAGCCGAAGAGGAACATCGAGGTCAGGGTGGCCGTGCCGGTGTAGACCAGACCCACCAGGCCGGCCAGTACGAGGATCACCCCGAGCAGGGCCAGCAGTCCGAAGTCGCGGCTGAGCTTCTTCTTCTCGCGCTGCGGTTCCGGCCCGCCCGGCCGGCTCCACGCCCGGCCCCTCGCCGGGTCCCTTCCCTCGCTCTGCGCCTCGGTACGGTCTGCGCCCATGGACATGCCACCTCTCAGCGACCCCGGGGTCGGACTCCCCGATCATAGGATCGGCGGCGCCGGATAGCATCCGGCGCATGGACGCAGCACGGGATGCCGCACGGGACACCGCACCAGGCGCCGCACACGACCCCGCACCGGACGGGGCCCTCCTGCACACGGTGGCCGACGGAGTCGCCACCGTCGTCATCTCGCATCCCGCCAAGCGCAACGCCATGACGGCCGCGATGTGGCGGGCGCTGCCGGAGCTGCTGACCGCGCTGGCGGCGGATCCTCTGGTACGGGTGCTGGTGCTGACCGGCGCCGGCCCGACCTTCTGCGCCGGGGCTGACATCTCCTCGCTCACGGGGGACGACGACCCGCGGGCGGCGGCGGTGACGGCTGAGGAGGCCCTGGCCGCCTTCCCGAAGCCGACACTGGCGGCGATCCGCGGCTTCTGCGTGGGCGGCGGCAGCCAGTTGGCGGCCGCCTGTGACCTGCGCTTCGCGGAGGAGGGCGCCTCGTTCGGGGTGACCCCGGCCAAGCTGGGCATCGTCTACCCTGCGTCCGCCACCCGCAGGCTCACCGGGCTGGTGGGACCGGCCTGGGCCAAGTACCTGCTGTTCTCCGCCGAGTTGATCGACGCCGAGCAGGCGCTGCGCGCCGGGTTCCTGAACGAGCTGCTGCCGGCCGGCCGACTGGACCAGCGGGTCGCCGCCTTCACCCGCGTCCTGGCCTCGCGCTCGCAGCTGACGCAGGCGGCGGCCAAGGAGTTCGCGGACGGCAGGACGGACCGGGACGGCTACTGGGCCGAACAGGCGGGCGCGAGCGGCGACGCCGCGGAGGGCGTCGCCGCCTTCCTGGAACGCCGCGCTCCGGCCTTCGGCTGGACACCGGCGGGCGGTTCGGCCCCGGGCGCTAGCCCAGCGGGCTCCGCGCCCTGAGCCGGGCGACGAGCTCGGCGGGGGCCTTGGCCGGCGAACCGGCGTCGTAGGGCGGCTGCGGGTCGTACTCCGTCATGAGCTGCACGGTCTGCGCGTACGTGTCACCCGCGATCCGGCCGAGCAGCGTGAGCCCCATGTCGATGCCGGAGGAGACCCCGGCGGCGGTGACGTACTTGCCGTCGGACACCACGCGCTCACCGGTCGGGGTCGCGCCGAAGGGGAGCAACCGGTCGAGGTAGAGCCAGTGGCTGGTCGCCCGCCGCCCGTCGAGCAGCCCGGCGGCCGCCAGCAGCAGCGAGCCCGTGCACACGGAGGTGGTCCAGGTGCTGGTGGCGTCGACGGCCCGCAGCCAGTCCAGGACGGGTGGCGGCGGTGGCCGCCCTCGGGGCGGCCGGATCGCGGCCCCGGTCGGGGAAGATCACGGGACAGCTCTCGTACCCGGTCCGCTGGGGAAGTGCGCCACGGCGGCGAAGACCTCGACGGGTCCGGTCACGTCCAGGCTCTGAACCCCGTCGTAGAGGACGACGAGCACGCGCGGCAACGACATGGCCTCATGGTGTGACGCCGGCGCCGGTGGCCGCAATGCCGTACTTCCCACCTATCCGGCCGTCCGCCAGCCGGGGCGGCCCCGGGGCGCGGATAGGATCGGCACATCATGACTGCAACCCTCGTCGCCAAGAAGCTCACCGCCGCGCACGGTGAGCGCACGCTCTTCGCCGATCTCGACCTCGTCGTCGCACCCGGCGACGTCATCGGCCTGGTCGGCGTCAACGGCGCCGGGAAGTCCACGCTGCTGCGCCTGCTCGCCGGGCTGGACACGCCCGAGACCGGTGAGCTGCGGCTGTCTCCGCCCACCGCCGCCGTCGGCCACCTGCCGCAGGAGCCGGAGCGCCGCCCCGCCGAGTCGGTGCGGGACTTCCTGGCCCGCCGTACGGGCGTGGCCGCCGCGCAGGCGGAACTGGACGCGGCCACGCAGGGCCTGGTGGACGGGACCCCGGGCGCGGACGACGCGTACGCGACCGCGCTCGACCAGTGGCTGAACCTGGGCGGCGCCGACCTCGACGAACGGGCCCAGGAAGTCGCCGACGACCTCGGCCTCTCCGTCGGCCTGGACCTCCCCATGACCGCGCTCTCGGGCGGTCAGGCGGCCCGGGCGGGTCTGGCCTCGCTGCTCCTGTCCCGCTACGACGTCTTCCTCCTCGACGAGCCCACCAACGACCTGGACCTGGACGGTCTGGAGCGGCTGGAGCAGTTCGTCAAGGGGCTGCGCGCGGGCACGGTCGTCATCAGTCACGACCGGGAGTTCCTGACCCGGACGGTCACGAAGGTCCTCGAACTCGACCTGGCCCAGCAGCAGATCAACCTCTACGGCGGCGGCTACGAGGCCTACTTGGAGGAGCGCGAACGCGCCCGCAACCACGCCCGCGAGGAGTTCGACGAGTACGCCGACAAGCGTGCGGCGCTCGAAGGCCGGGCCCAGATGCAGCGCGGCTGGATGGACAAGGGCGTCAAGAACGCCCGCCGCAAGGCGACGGACAACGACAAGATCGGCAAGAAGTTCCGCAGCGAGGCGAGCGAGAAGCAGGCGTCGAAGGCCCGCCAGACGCAGCGCGCGATCGAACGGCTGGAAGTCGTCGACGAGCCGCGCAAGGAGTGGGAGCTGCGGATGGAGATCGCGGCGGCGCCGCGCTCCGGCTCGGTGGTGGCGACCCTGCGCGAGGCGGCCGTCCGGCGCGGTGACTTCGTGCTCGGCCCCGCCAGTCTGCAGATCGACTGGGCGGACCGGGTGGCGATCACCGGGGCCAACGGCGCCGGCAAGTCCACCCTGCTGGCCGTCCTCCTCGGCCGGCTGGCGCCGGACTCCGGTGCGGCCACGCTCGGTTCGGGCGTGCTGGTCGGGGAAGTGGACCAGGCCCGGGGGCTCTTCCTGGGCGAGGAGCCGCTGCTGGAGGCCTTCTGTGCGGCGGTCCCGGAAACGGAACCGGCCGAAGTGCGCACCCTGCTGGCCAAGTTCGGCCTCAAGGCGGCGCACGTACTGCGCCCCGCGGCCACCCTCTCCCCCGGCGAGCGCACCCGAGCGGCCCTGGCACTCCTCCAGGGCCGCGGGGTGAACCTGCTGGTGCTGGACGAGCCCACCAACCACCTCGACCTCGTCGCGATCGAGCAGCTGGAGGCGGCTCTGGACGCGTACGAGGGCACCCTGCTGCTGGTCACCCACGACCGCCGCATGCTGGACGCCGTCCACGTGACCCGGCGCCTGGAAGTGGCGGACGGCAAGGTCACCGAGGTCTAACGGCTCCGCTGAGGGCCCGCGGCTCAGTACTCGTCGGGGCCCTTGCCCTCACTGCGGTGCTTGCGGGGCTCCTCCGGGTCCTGCGGCCGGTCGAGGCGGCTGGCCTCGTCGGTGTCCGCGGCCCGGACCGGTCCCGGCTCGGCCTCGGGCCGTGCCGTGTGCGGCTTGCGGCGCTGCGCCTCCTCGCCCTCCTCGTCCAGCGGAACGCCTCCGGCGCCACCCTGGTCGTCCATGGCAACCTCCTCTGCACCCGTCTGCACCCGTGCGGCCCTCCCTCGGCCAGCGGCTGCCCCGGCGAGCGCCCGGCAAACCCGGCCGCTCAGGCCTGCGGGTCGGCCGGCGGCCGGCGCGTGCGGGCCATCCTGCGGGCCACGAAACCGCGCGGCAGGTGGCGTGCGGCCAGGGCGTACGCCTGGTAGCGGCGGCCGGTGATGCTGAGCGGGCGGCGCAGCGCGAGGTCGCGCAGGGCCTTGGCCACCACCTCCTCGGGCCGCAGCCAGACCGCTTCGCGCAGCGCGCTGACATCCATGCCGGCCCGCTGCTGGAATTCGGTGCGGGTGAAGCCGGGAACCACGGCCAGGACCCGCACCCCGTACGGCTCCATGTCCACGCGGAGCGACTCGCTGAAGGCGGTGATCCAGGCCTTGGCGGCGCCGTAGGTCCCGGTCGGCAGGAGTCCGGCCACCGAGGAGACGTTGACCACCGCGCCCCGGCGGCGTTCGCGCAGGCCAGGCAGCGCCGCGTGGGTGAGCCGGAGCGGCACCTTGACCAGCAGGTCGAGCATCCGCTCCTCGTCCTCGACCGGGCTGTACGGGAAGGGCGCGGCGAGCCCGAAGCCCGCGTTGTTGACGAGGACGTCCACCGGCCGGGCCCGGTCGGCGAGCCGCTCGGCCACCGAGGCGCACCCCCGGGGGTCCAGCAGGTCGGCCGCCAGTACCTCGGCGGCCGCTTCGAACTCCCGGCCGAGCTCGGCTGCGAGCGAGGCGAGCCGGTCCTCGTCACGGGCGACGAGGACCAGGTCGCAGCCCTTGGCGGCGAAGCCGCGGGCGAAGGCCGCACCCAGCCCGGTACTGGCCCCGGTGATCAGAACGGTGGTCAAGAGCGCGTCACTTCCCAGCTTGTCGAACGGGTCACGGCCTGAAGGCGGTGGTCGCCGGCGAGGCGTAGGCGTGCGCCACGTCGACGAGGAAGCGGGCCTCGTCCGCCAGGTCTCCGCCGTCCGCCGAGGTCTGCATCGCGGCGGGCAGTTCCAGCGCGGCCGCCTCGCCCGGCTGCCCGGCCCGTCCGGCCAGTTTCGCCTGCCGCGCCTCCTTCAGTACGCAGGCCAGCGCCGCCGCGGTGCGCCGCTGCTCGGGGACCCCGCTCCCGGCGACGTGGCTGCGGGCGCGCTCCGGGACGCCCGGGGCGACGTACTCGCCCAGGATCAGGATGGCGTCGCGCGTCTCGATGACCTTCCGGTACACCAGCAGGTTGCGCGGGACCGGGGGCCACAGCAGTTCCAGGAAGCGGCCGGCGCGGGGCTTGTTGAGGGCGACGTGCGGGACGGCGTGGACCAGGTCGCGCCACAGCGGCCACAGCCGCCATGCGGTGGCGATGTCGGCGGCGGTGCGGCGGAAGGTGAAGAGGGTCGGCACGAGGATCGCGGCGGCACGCAGGAAGCCGTGCAAGTTCATCAGCAGCGGCAGGGCGGGCATCGCCCAGGTGCTGTCGAAGAGGGCCTTGAGCAGGTACGCGAACCAGAACACTCCGGCGAGCGCGGTGCCGAGGCCGAAGAGGCGCAGCCCGGCCGCCAGGCCGCGGCTCTCGGTGCGACGGCTGTAGCGCCAGCACAGGGAGACGCAGATGATGTTCGCGAGCACGTGCGCGGAGATCAGGACGAGCCAGTAGGCGAGGGAGGGCACGGGCTCGCCGACGGGCGGCATGGTGTGCGTGCCGTGTTCGGGCGCGGCCACGTCCAGAGCCACCAGCGTGATCAGCCAGCCCGCGGTGGCGATCCAGGCGGCGAGCTGGAGCCGGCGGCCACGGGTGGCGGCGGCCACGAAATAGATGACGGCGCCCGCCGACAGCACGCCGATGAGGTTGCGGACGAGGCCCACGGTGTGCGAATGGCCGGGGTCGCGCATGGCGTAGGCGACGACGGCGGGGAGGTTCAGGGTCATCGCGGCGGCGGCCGTCGCGACGGCGAGCCACAGGCCGCGCTGCTGCGGGGAGCGCAGGGCCCCCGGGGCGCGGAGCAGGACCGCGATCCACAGGCAGACCACACTGGGGACGGCGAGCCAGTTGCCGAAGGCCATCAGGTCAGTTGCCATGGTTCCCCCGCTCGTACCCCATGGCGGATTCCAGCCGGGCCAGGGTGCCGCGGGCCGGGGCTGCCGACTGCGGGCCGGTGTTCGCCGTGTGGATGCGGATCATGCTGGCGAGCATCTCCGCCTCCTGCTCCTGGCGGGTGGTGTAGTTGGTGCGCCCCAGGACGACGGGCGCGCCGCCGTCGGCTTCCTCACCCTCCAGCGAGTGGTGGCCGAAGAGGATGTGGCCGAGTTCGTGGAGCACGATGTGCTCGCGGTGCAGCGGGGTGGTCTGGGCCTCGTAGAAGACGTAGTCGACGCTGGCGGTGCCCACCCACAGTCCGCAGACGCCCGATTCCGCCGCCTCTTTGGGGAGCGGGTGGAGCCTGATGGGGCGGCCTCGCTGTTCGGCTATTCGCTTGCACAGCCCGTCGAGGGAGAACGGATGGGTCAGATCCAGATGGCCGAGAATGGTCTCGCACCTTTTGCGCAGGCTGAGTTGCGGGTACGGCATGTGATCCCTCTTCGGACCCTTTCTCGGGCAGCGTCGGTAGGCGTGTGTGGGCATGGGCATGGCGTCCTGTGCCTTCAAGGCGGCCTCGGGGAATGCGGTCCTGAGGGGGAATGCGAAAGCCCGTCCGCCGGGTGACGAACGGGCGTTCCACCATGCCTACAGATCTTGTACGGGAAATGGCAAGGCCGGGCCGAACGGCGGGTGCCTATTCGGCCATTCCCTACGGGGGCCCCGCGGCCAGCCTGGCGGCATAGGACCGGGCCGGGTCCCTACCTCTTGCGCCGCTCCTCGGGGCCGGTGAGGCCGGCCCGTCGCAGGGCGTCGGCCATCACGCTGTTGGCGGGGGCGGGCGCGGGCGCGGAGGCACCGCCGCCGGCCGGCCGCCTGCTCTGGCCCTGGCCGCGCTGGCCCTGGTTTTGGCCCTGGCCCTGGCTCTGGCTCTTGCCGCCCTCGCGTGCCGTTCCCGCGCCACGCTGCTGCGGAGGACGGCCGCCACCACGCCGCTCCTGCCTCTCCTCGCGCTGCCGGGGAGCGCCCGGCGCGCGCTCCGCCCCGGCCTCGTCCTCCAGCCGCAGCGTCAGCGAGATCCGCTTGCGCGCGATGTCCACGTCCATGACCTTGACGCGGACGATGTCACCGGGCTTGACCACGTCCCGGGGGTCCTTGACGAAGTTCTTCGACAGTGCCGAGACGTGCGCCAGGCCGTCCTGGTGGACGCCGATGTCGATGAAGGCGCCGAAGGCGGCCACGTTCGTGACCACGCCCTCCAGGATCATTCCGGGGGCGAGGTCGCCGATCTTCTCCACGCCCTCCTTGAAGGCGGCCGTCTTGAAGGCGGGTCGCGGGTCGCGGCCCGGCTTGTCCAGCTCCCGCAGGATGTCGGTGACCGTGGGCAGGCCGAAGGCCTCGGTGACGAACTGCTCCGGCCGCAGGGAGCGCAGTACGCCGGTGTTGCCGATCAGGGCCGCCACCTCACCGCCTGCCGCCTTGCCCATCGCCCGGACCACCGGGTAGGCCTCGGGGTGCACGGCGGAGGCGTCCAGCGGGTCGTCCCCGCCGCGGATCCGCAGGAAGCCCGCGCACTGCTCGTACGCCTTCGGGCCCAGCCGGGCCACGTCCTTGAGCCCCTTGCGGCTGCGGAAGGGGCCGTTGGCGTCGCGGTGGGCCACGATGTTCTCGGCGAGCGTGCCGCTGATGCCCGACACCCGCGAGAGCAGGGGCGCGGAGGCCGTGTTGACGTCCACGCCGACCCCGTTCACGCAGTCCTCGACCACCGCGTCGAGGGAGCGCGACAGCTTCACCTCGGAGAGGTCGTGCTGGTACTGGCCCACGCCGATCGACTTCGGGTCGATCTTGACCAGCTCGGCGAGCGGGTCCTGCAGACGGCGCGCGATGGAGACCGCGCCGCGCAAGGACACGTCCATGTCGGGGAGTTCCTGCGAGGCGAAGGCGGAGGCCGAGTACACGGAGGCACCGGCCTCCGAGACCATCACCTTGGTGAGC
Organism: Streptomyces sp. NPDC003034; assembly: GCF_053591375.1. Lineage (NCBI taxonomy): Bacteria > Bacillati > Actinomycetota > Actinomycetes > Kitasatosporales > Streptomycetaceae > Streptomyces > Streptomyces sp. NPDC003034. Next base: position 36,792 of record NZ_JBSFTS010000007.1, on the reverse strand, counting down.
TTCAGCTCGGGGTGACGCGTGATGAGCTCCCCGGCCAGCTTGTCGGTCTCGCGGGAGGCCGTGCCGTTGCCGATGGCGATCAGATCGACCGCGTGCTCCTCGGCGAGCCGCGCCAGCTTGGCGAGGGACTCGTCCCACTTGTTGGCGGGCACGTGCGGGTAGATCACATCGGTGGCCACGACCTTGCCGGTGGCGTCCACGACGGCGACCTTCACCCCGGTACGGAAGCCCGGGTCCAGGCCGAGCGTCGCCCGGGTGCCGGCGGGCGCGGCGAGCAGCAGGTCGCGCAGGTTCGCCGCGAAGACCCGTACGGCCTCGTCCTCGGCGGCCTGGCGCAGCCGCATCCGCAGGTCGATGCCGAGGTGCACCTGGATCTTCGTGCGCCACGCCCACCGGACCGTGTCGGCCAGCCACTTGTCGCCGGGCCGGCCGCGGTCGTTGATGCCGAACCGACGGGCGACCATCCCCTCGTAGGTGGAGGGTCCGGGGGTGTCGCCCGGTTCCTCCGGCTCCAGGGTGAGGTCGAGGACGTCCTCCTTCTCACCGCGCAGCATGGCCAGGACGCGGTGCGAGGGCAGCGCCGTGAAGGGCTCGGCGAAGTCGAAGTAGTCGGCGAATTTGGCGCCCGCCTCCTCCTTGCCCGCGCGGACCTGGGCGACGAGCCGGCCGCGGGTCCACATGCGCTCGCGGAGCTCGCCGATCAGGTCCGCGTCCTCGGCGAAGCGCTCCGTGAGGATGGCGCGGGCGCCCTCCAGGGCTGCCGCCGGGTCGTCGACGCCCTTGCCGGCGTCGACGAACGCGGCCGCCGCCGCGGCCGGTTCCACCGAGGGGTCGGCCAGCAGCCCGTCGGCGAGCGGCTCCAGGCCGGCCTCACGGGCAATCTGCGCCTTGGTGCGCCGCTTGGGCTTGAAGGGCAGGTAGATGTCCTCCAGCCGGGCCTTGGTGTCGGCCGCGCGAATCCGCGCCTCCAGCTCGGCGTCGAGCTTGCCCTGCTCCCGTACGGAGTCGAGGATCGCCGCGCGCCGGTCCTCCAGCTCGCGCAGATACCGCAGCCGCTCCTCCAGGGTGCGCAGCTGCGCGTCGTCGAGCATCTCGGTCGCTTCCTTGCGGTAGCGCGCGATGAACGGCACGGTGGAGCCGCCGTCGAGCAGCTCGACGGCGGCCTTGACCTGCCGCTCCCGTACGCCGAGCTCCTCGGCGATCCTGGCTTCGATGGACGTCGTCACGATCGGGTTCCGCCTGCCTTCGTTTGCACTGGAAGGCTGCCAATTGTGGCAGGTGGCGGTGCCGGACGCCGGGACCCTCCGCAGACCTTCTCAGACCTTGCCGAAGAGGTCGCCCGGAAAGGCTCCGGCGCCGATCGCCTCCATGACGAAACCGCCGCCGAGTTCGGCGAGACGGGCCAGGCCCTCGGCGCCGAGGTGCTCGTACGGGGCCGCGTCGAGGCGGTCGGTGTCTGCCTCCAGGCGCTCGCGTACGGCCTTGCCCTCCTCGGTCAGCTCGCCGTCCGCGTCGAGGATCCCGCGTGCGCGCAGCCGGTCGGCGGCGGCGTCCAGGTCGGACTGCTCCCAGCCGCGGATGGACTTGATCCACTTCGGGGTCATGCCCCGCCCGGTGGCGGTGTGGCTGACCAGGGCCTCCAGGGGGTCGAGGTCCGCGATGAGCAGCGCCGCGAGGTGGCCGTCGCCGCGGTGCTCGCGCAGCAGGGTGGTGGCGTGCCACAGGAGCAGGTGCGGCTCCTCGGGTACGGGGAGGTCGGCGTGGGCGGCGTAGAGGGGGCGGGCGTGCCGGGTGCAGCCCTCGGCGGCGCGTATCGCCAGGCCGGCGGCCTCCGCGAGCTCCGCGGACTCGATGGTCTCGGCGCCGAGCAGGCGGCGCAGGGTGGTGTCGGCGGCCCGCAGCCGGGCGGCGAGGACCTGCTCCGGGGTGGCGGTGTCCCATACGGCGGGCAGGTGCCGGGCGATCAGGTCGTGACGGTAGTTGTAGAACGCGGCGGTCACCGTGCCGGGGCCGACGGCGCCCATGGCGGCGGCGCGGCTGGCGAGGTTGACGGCGACGCGGTCGGTGATGCCGAGGGCCGAGAGTTCCTTGCCGAGGTCCGGCGAGAAGTAGATGGTGGCGTGCAGCGGGTTGATGGCGGTGTGCCAGCAGCGGCGGGCGGCGCGCGGGGGAAGCGTCATGGCGGGTAGGTTACCGACTGCTCAGTATGTCCGGTAGGGGCGGGCGGCTCGACGGCGGTTCCCGGCCGTTTCTGCGTCGCCGGGCCCCGCCGGTCCCGCGCGCCACGGGCGGCTCCGGGGCCCTGGTGCGGGCTTGCGCCCCCCGCTGGCGCGCGGCGCCGCCGTGGCCCGTACCGGGCACCCGCGGCGCCGCCGGCCCGCGACGCCCGCATGGCGATCGTGTGACAGAAAGAGCCATGGACATGACGTCCAGCGCAGGGGCCAATACCTTCGAACCCGTGAACTGAACCGCCCCCTTTCCCCTTTGGAGTCCTGCGTGCACCGCAAAGTCATCGCCCCGAGCGTCCTCGCCGCCTCCCTGCTGCTGGTGATCCCGGCCTCGGCGGCGAGTTCCGTTCCGGGCGCCCCGGGTATCGGCGACCCCTACTACCCGGCCAGCGGCAACGGCGGATACGACGTGTCCCACTACGACTTGCGCCTGAAGTACCAGCCGCGCACGGACCTCCTCGAAGGAACCGCCACCCTGCTGGCCACCGCGAAGCAGGACCTGTCGCGCTTCAACCTCGACTTCGGCCTCCGGGTCAGCGAAGTGCGCGTCAACGGCGCCAAGGCCGGCTTCGCGACCTCCGGCACGCACGAGCTGGAGGTGACCCCGGCGAAGCCGCTGACGCGCGACACTCCACTGACCGTCGTCGTCAAGTACGCTGGCAAGCCCTCCGAGTTGAAGGTGGACGGGTGGACGGCCTGGCACCGTACGCCCGACGGCGGCGTGGCGGCGCAGGAGCCCGATTCGGCGGTCTGGTGGTTCCCGGGCAACGACCACCCGCTCGACAAGGCCACGTTCGACGTGTCCGTCAGCGTGCCCGACGGCACCCAGGCCATCAGCAACGGCGTGCTCCAGTCGCAGACTTCGCGGCTCGGCTGGACCCGGTACAACTGGCGCTCCAACAAGCCGCAGGCCACCTACCTCGCCACCCTCGCCGTCGGGAAGTTCGACATCACCACCAGCAGGACGGCGAGCGGACTCCCCGTCCTGAACGCGTACAGCAAGGACCTCGGCGACAACGCGGGCGCGGCGCGGGCGAGCGTGGAACGGACCGGCGAGGTCGCCGAGTGGCTGGAGGGCGTCTTCGGCCCGTACCCCTTCAATGCCCTGGGCGGTTACGTGCCGAACGTGAGCGCGGGTTTCGCGCTGGAGACCCAGACGCGGCCCTTCTACGGCCCGCGCCAGTTCCAAAACGGCGCCAACGTCTCGGTCGTCGTGCACGAGCTGGCCCACCAGTGGTACGGCGACAGCGTGTCCGTCGACGGCTGGAAGGACATCTGGATCAACGAGGGCTTCGCCCGGTACAGCCAGTGGCTGTGGTCGGAGAAGGAGGGCGAGGGCACCGCCGCGGAGCTCGCCGCCTGGGCCTACGCCAGCCGCCCGGCCGAGGACCCGTTCTGGCAGGTCAAGCCGGGTGACCCGGGGGCGGAGAACCAGTTCCACGGAGCCGTCTACGACCGTGGGGCCATGGCCGTGCAGGCGCTGCGCGACGAGGTCGGCGACGAGAAGTTCTTCCGGATCCTCAAGGGCTGGCCGACCGAGCGGGCCTACGGCAACGCCAAGGTCGGCGACTTCGTCCGGTACGCGGAGCAGGTCTCGGGGCAGCCGCTGGCGCAGCTCTTCGAGACCTGGCTCTACACCCCGGGCAAGCCGGACGCCCCGGCGCTCGACCGCTCCGCGGCCCGCTCGCTGGGGGCCGCCCCGGTCGCCCCGGGCTCCGCGGCCGCGCCGGTGGAGCCGAGGTCCTGGAAGAAGATCGCGGCGACGGACACGGTCCACGACCACGGCCAGGACCGCGGCCACGGCCACTGAGGCGCCCGTCCGTCAGCGGGCGGCGGCGCGCCACCGGGCCCGCGCCGCCCGCGCGATGGGCAGGTACCGCAGCCGCTCCGGCAGCAGCGGTACGAGGAGCCGTACGACCGTGCTGAACCGCCGGAGCCTGCGCTCCTGGGCCGGGCTCCACTCCAGCCCGATGGCGGCGCGCGCCTCGGGCGGCATGTAGCCGACGGTGACGAAGGCCCGCAAGCGCAGGAAGGCCGCCCTCAGCACCGGCCAGGTGAGCCGCAGCAGCAGCCGGACGGCGGCGGGCCCGCCCTCGGGCGGTGGCAGCGGCACATCGGTGGTGACCAACTCGCGGGCCACCGCGGTGGCTTCGATCTCCTCGGCGAGCATCCGGCGGTAGTAGGGCCAGTACTCCTCGATGCTCTGCGGCATGTCGCGGTCGCGGAGGCCGAGGATCCGGCCCACCTGGAGCCACTCGCGGTACAGCCGGCGCTCCTGGGCGGGTGTGAAGGGCCGCAGCAGGTAGCGCCCGGCGTACAGGTAGACCGGGAATCCGGTGGCGTGCACCCAGGCGTAGCAGGCCGGGTCGAGGGAGTGGTACGGCCTCCCGCGGGTGTCCGTACCCCGGATCTCCTTGTGCAGCCGCCGCACCCGGCGGCCCTCCTCGGCGGCCTCCTCCCCGCCGTACACCCACAGCTGCACGGAGCGCAGGGAACGCTCGCCCCGGCCCCAGGGGTCGGTGCGGAAGACGGAGTACTGGTCGACCCCGGCCGCGACGGCCGGGTGCGCGACCTGCAGGGTGAAGGCGGCGGGCAGCATCAGCAGCGCCCGGATGTCACCGGCGATGGTCCACAGCACCCCGCCGGGCGGGGGCGGCTCCGGGTCGCTCCGGCGGGGTGCCGCCGTCCCGGAGGGCCTCCCGGCCGGATGTCGCGTGGTGCCCATGTGCTCGCCCTCGGCTGAAGCCGCGCTGTCGCTGTCGCTGTCCTTCCAGTATGACCGCGGTCGGGCGCGGCCCCGCGATGTCCCGGGACGGACAGAAAGTCTTGTCACGGGTGTTACCCAGAGGTAACCGCGGCTGCTTGGATGACGGAGCCGATCTTCCCCCACAGGAATGATGGAGACTCCATGCTGCACACCTCGCCCTCCCGCCGCCGGGCCGCGGCCGCGGCCGTCGCGGCCGTGGCCGCCGGCGCGCTGGCCCTCACCACAGCGCCCGCCGCCACGGCCGCGGAGAGCGCCGCCGTCCCGCGGCTCAGCGTCCTGTCGTACAACGTGTTCATCATGAGCAAGAACCTCTACCCGAACTGGGGCCAGGACCACCGGGCCGCGCAGATCCCCCGGACGGCCTTCTACCAGGGGCATGACGTGGTGGTGATCCAGGAGGCCTTCGACAACGCCGCGTCGGACGCGCTGAAGGCCAACTCGGCCGCGCGGTACCCGTACCAGACGCCGGTCGTCGGGCGGGGCAAGACCGGCTGGGACGCCACGGGCGGCGCGTACTCCTCCACCACCCCGGAGGACGGCGGCGTCACGGTCCTGAGCAAGTGGCCCATCGTCCGCAAGGAGCAGGTCGTCTACAAGGACGCCTGCGGCGCCGACTGGTGGTCCAACAAGGGCTTCGCCTACGCGGTGCTGGACGTGAACGGCAGCAAGGTGCACGTGGTCGGCACCCACGCGCAGTCCACCGACCCGGGCTGCGGCGCGGGTGAGGCGGCCGAGATGCGGGCCCGCCAGTTCCGTACCATCGACGCCTTCCTGGACGGGAAGAACATCCCGGCGAGCGAACAGGTCATCGTCGCGGGCGACTTGAACGTGGACTCGCGCACACCCGAGTACGCCGCCATGCTCGCGACCGCCGACCTGGCGGACTCCGACACCCGCACGGGCCACCCGTACTCCTTCGACACCGCCCTGAACTCGATAGCGAGCTACCGCTACCCGAGCGACCCGCGCGAGGACCTGGACTACGTCCTCCACCGCAAGGGCCACGCCCGCCCGGGCGGCTGGGGCAACCACGTGCTCAAGGAGGACTCGGCCCCCTGGACGGTCTCCAGCTGGGGCACCTCCTACACCTACACCAACCTCTCCGACCACTACCCTGTTGTGGGGTATGCGGCCCTGTAGTTGAACAAGGCCTTTCAGCCGCCGTGGGCACCTCAGCGGGCACCCCGTCCGCCGGAGCCCACACCGGCGCCACCGCACGATCTTCTGCGCGCAGATCTCGACCCGCCTGATCAGAGAGGCGAGGATCGTCCGCTTCGACTGCACGCTGATGCATTCCCACTCCTCCAGGAGACCCTGAACGACGTCACGGAACGGCACCGGGCTGAGGGGCACCGGCTTCTGCTACGACTCGGCCGGCGCCCTGGTCGCCACGCACGGGGCCTGGATCACCTCCGGCCTCGTCGCCGGCTACACGGCGCCGACAACGTGCACCCGACCGACGCCGGGCACGTCTACCTGGCCCGCCGCATCACCGCAGCGATCCGCGAACTCATGCCCGCCTGAACGCACACGGCCCCCTCTCGGCCCTTCGGGGTCCCGGAGGGGGCGCTTTCGTGCGTCCTGGCTCAGTCGAGTGGGAGGGCCTGGTGCGCGGCCACGATTGCGTCGATGCGGTGCGCCAAGTCGAAGTCCGCGGCCGTCAGCCGGTGGCCGGCATCGTGGGTGGTGATCGAGGCGCGCAGGCTGTCGATGCGCAGGTCGAGGTCCGCGTGATGCTGGATCCGCCGGGACCGGTCCGCGATAGTCACGATCGCCGCCACCGCCGCGTGATAGCGGATGTCGTAGGCGCGAGTGATCTCGTCACCCTTCCGCTCCCACCCCGGCAGCCCAGCAAGGTGCTCTCTGATCTCCTCGTCGGACAGTGGCGTCGGTACGCCCATGTCAGCTCCCCTCGTTGACGGGTGCCAGGATCTCGGTGAGGTCCCGGCCTACCGGGGCATCGTGCCACGGCCGCATCGCCCGCTCCAGGCTCGTCAGTTCGCGGTGCATTCGCACGGAGCGGGTCTCCACAGCAATAACTGCGGCTTCCCGAGCTATCTCGACCGCGTGATCCGTCGATGAGCGCGCCGTACTTGTCGCGCACCACCCGGCGGCGCAGCTTGAGCGAGGGGGTGAGCTCGCCGGACTCGGGGCCCCACTCCTCGGTCAGCAGCCGGTACCTCTTGATCTGCGAGTTCGCGGGCGCCTTCGACGACGGCGACCCGGGCCCGGCTGTGGCGGGCGATGTGGGCCACCTGGCCGGGCGCGGAGGTTCCGTAGACGGTGACGGGGACCGCGCCGAGCTGGACGAGGGCGAGGTCGCTGAGCCAGTGCTCGGGGCGGTTGCCCATCATCAGCAGCACGTGCTCGCCGCGCCCGATGCCGAGGGCGGCATAGCCGGAGGCGAGGACGGCGACCAGGCGGCGGACCTCGGTCCAGCTGAGGGTGGTCCACTCCGCCGCGCCGGGGCCCGCGCGCCAGGACAGGGCGGGCAGCTCTCCGTACTCGGCGGCGTTGCGCGCCAGCAGGGCGGGGAGTGTGATCTCCTCGGGTCGTCCGGGCAGTCGCAGGTTCGTGGTCATGGGCAGCTCCTGGCCGTTTCACATCGTTGGTGCGACAGCAATACTGTTGAACCGAAGCCGTGGAGCAGAGAGCGAGGCGCAGACGATGGGCGAACAGGCACCCGAGCCGATGCTCACCGTGGACGAGCTGGCGGCCAGGGCCGGCGTCACCGTGCGTACCGTGCGGTTCTACAGCACCCGCGGACTGCTGCCCCCTCCCGTGATCGGCCCTCGGCGGGTGGGGCACTACGGCCCGGAGCACCTCTCCCGGCTGGCCCTGATCGAGGAGTTGCAGCACCAGGGCATGACCCTGTCCGCCATCGAGCGCTACCTGGACGCGCTGCCCGACGACCTGAGCGCCCACGACCTGGCGATCCACCGGGCGCTGGTGGCCACGTGGGCGCCGGACGCGGCGCAGGAGGTCTCGCGGGCGGAGCTCGAGAAGCGGGCGGGGCGCGGGCTGTCCGACACCGATGTCCGGCGGCTGACGGCCATGAACGTGCTGGCGCCCTCGGGGGACGGTTTCCGGGTGGACGTGGGGCTGCTGCGGCTGGGGGTGGCGCTGCTCGACGTACCGATCGCCCACGAGACGATCCTGGCGGCCCGCACGGTGCTGATGGAGCACACCAGGTCGGCGGCGCACGAGCTGACGGCCCTGTTCCGGGACGAGGTGTGGGGGCCGTTCACCCGGGACGAGAGCGATCCGGAGCGGGTGGAGTCGATGAAGGCTCTGTCGGCGCACATGCAGCCGATGGTCGTGCAGGCGCTGGTGACCGCTTTCCAGCGGTCGCTGAAGGAGGAACTGCGGGCGGCGTTCGTCTCCGGCGAGGAGTGAACGCCGCCCGCGTACCGGGAGGGACCGTGCGGCGCGCCCCGGGGCGTCAGTCGGCGTACGTCTCGCCCCGTTCGGCCTTCGCCACGAGGGAGGCCGGCGGGGTGAAGCGCTCGCCGTACTTCTCGGCGAGCTCCCGGGCCCGGGCGACGAAGCCGGGCAGGCCGCCCTCGTAGCCGTTCACGTACTGCAGCACGCCGCCCGTCCAGGCCGGGAAGCCGATGCCCATGATGGAGCCGATGTTGGCGTCGGCGACCGAGGTGAGGACGCCCTCGTCCAGGCAGCGGACGCTGTCCAGCGCCTCGGAGAAGAGCATCCGCTCCTTCATGTCCTCGAAGGGGATCTCGTAGCCGGGCTTGGTGAAGTGCTCCCGCAGACCCGGCCAGATCCCGGCGCGCCTGCCGGCCTCGTCGTACGTGTAGAAGCCGGCGCCACCGCTGCGGCCCGGCCGGCCGAACTCGTCCACCATCCGGTCGATGACGGTGTCGGCGGGGTGCTCCGCCACGGTCCGCCCCTCGGCCTCGAAGGCCTTGCGGGTCTCGTCGCGGATCTTGCGCGGGAGCGTGAGGGTGAGCTCGTCCATCAGGGAGAGCACCTTGGCCGGGTACCCGGCCTGCGCGGCGGCCTGCTCGACGGAGGCCGGTTCGATGCCCTCGCCGACCATCGCCACGCCCTCGTTGATGAACTGGCCGATCACGCGCGAGGTGAAGAAGCCCCGTGAGTCGTTGACCACGATCGGGGTCTTGTTGATCTGGCGGACGAGGTCGAAGGCGCGGGCGATGGCCTCCCCGCCGGTCTGCTCGCCCTTGATGATCTCGACCAGCGGCATCTTGTCCACGGGCGAGAAGAAGTGCAGGCCGATGAAGTCGGCGGGCCTCTTGACGCCCTCGGCGAGCCCCGAGATCGGCAGTGTGGAGGTGTTGGAGCAGAGCAGCGCGTCGGGCGCGACGACGTCCTGGATCTCCTGGAACACCCGGTGCTTGAGGGAGGTGTCCTCGAAGACGGCCTCGATGACGGCGTCACAGCCCGCCAGGTCGGCGGCGTCGGCGGTCGGGGTGATGCGGGCGAGCAGTTCGGCGCGCTTGGCCTCGGTGGTACGGCCGCGCGTGAGCGCCTTGTCGAGGAGCTTCTCGGAGTACGCCTTGCCCTTGGCGGCGGCTTCGGGCGAGACGTCCTTCAGCATCACCTCGATGCCCGCGCGGGCACAGGAGTACGCGATGCCCGCGCCCATCATGCCCGCGCCGAGGACGGCGACCTTGCGGACCGGGCGCGGCAGGGCGCCGCCGGGGCGGCTGCGGCCGGCGTTGACGGCCTGGAGGTCGAAGAAGAACGCCTGGATCATGTTCTTGGCGGTCTGCCCGGTGACCAGCTCGGTGAAGTAGCGGGCCTCGATGGTCAGCGCTGTCTCGAAGTCCACCTGGGACCCTTCGACGGCGCAGGCCAGGATGTTGCGCGGCGCCGGGTACGGGGCCCCGTTCAGCTGCTTCTTCAAGTTGGCGGGGAAGGCGGGGAGGTTGGCGGCGAAGCGCGGACTGGCCGGCGTACCACCGGGGATCTTGTAGCCGGGGACGTCCCAGGGCTGCTTCGACTCGGGATTCGCGTCGATGAAGGCGCGGGCCTTGGCCAGCATCTCCTCGTGGGTGGCGGCCAGTTCGTGGACCAGCCCGTTCTCCAGGGCCCGCTGGGGGTTGTACTGGGTCCCCTGGAGCAGGACCTTGAGCAGCGCGTCGGCGATTCCCATCAGGCGTACGGTGCGGGTGACGCCGCCCCCGGCCGGGAGCAGGCCGAGGGTGACCTCGGGCAGGCCGATCTTGGAGCCGGGCGCGTCGAGGGCGATGCGGTGGTGGGAGGCGAGGCAGATCTCGTAACCGCCGCCCAGCGCCGCGCCGTTGATGGCGGCGACGACGGGCTTGCCGAGGGTCTCGATCCGCCGCAGCGAGTTCTTGATGGCGTTGCCGGTGTCGAAGGCCAGCCGCGCGTGCTCGGGGCGCAGCTGGATCATGTCCTTGAGGTCGCCGCCCGCGAAGAAGGTCTTCTTGGCGGAGGTGTAGACGATGCCGCGGATGGAGTCCTTCTCGGCCTCGGCGCGGTCGGCGATCGCCGCGATGGAGTCCTTGAAGGCCTGGTTCATCGTGTTGGCGGACTGGCCGGGGTCGTCGAGGATCAGGGTGACGACGCCGGTCTCGTCCTGTTCCCAGCGGATCGTGGTGGACTCGCTCATGGTCGCTGCTTTCGGTTAAGTCCGTACGGAGAAGGGGTCTGGGGACGGGACGACAGGGCCTAGAGGCGCTCGACGATGGTGGCGACGCCCATGCCGCCGCCGACGCAGAGGGTGACGAGCCCGTAGCGCTTGTCCTGGCGCTCCAGCTCGTCCACGACGGTGCCGAGGATCATCGCGCCGGTGGCGCCGAGCGGGTGGCCCAGCGCGATGGCGCCGCCGTTGACGTTGACCTTGTCCAGGGATACGCCCATGTCCTTGACGAAGCGCAGGACGACACCGGCGAAGGCCTCGTTGATCTCGATCAGGTCGATGTCCTCGATGGTCAGACCGGCCTTCGCGAGGGCCTTGCGGGTGGCGGGGGCGGGACCGGTGAGCATGATGGTGGGCTCGGAGCCGGAGACCGCCGCCGAGACGATCCGGGCGCGGGGGGTGAGACCGCCGCGCTCACCGGCTTCGCGGGAGCCGATGGCGACGAGGGCGGCGCCGTCCACGATGCCGGAGGAGTTGCCCGCGTGGTGGACGTGGTCGATCTTCTCGACCCAGTGGTACTTCTGCAGCGCGACGGCGTCGAAGCCGCCGAGTTCGCCGATGTCGGCGAAGGACGGCTTGAGCCGGGCGAGGGAATCGGCGGTGGTGCCGGGGCGGAGGAACTCGTCGTGGTCCAGGACGACCAGGCCGTTGCGGTCGGTGACGGGAACGACGGACCCCGCGAAGCGGCCGTCCTTCCAGGCCGCGGCGGCCCGTTCCTGGGAGAGGGCCGCGTACTCGTCCACATCGCGCCGGGAGAAGCCCTCGATGGTGGCGATCAGGTCGGCGCCGATGCCCTGCGGGACGAAGCCGGTGTCCCAGTTGGTCATGGGGTCGGCGAACCAGGCCCCGCCGTCCGAGCCCATCGGGACGCGGGACATGGACTCCACACCGCCGGCGAGGACCAGGTCCTCCCAGCCGGAACGGACCTTCGCGGCGGCCATGTTGACGGCCTCCAGGCCCGAGGCGCAGAAGCGGTTCTCCTGTACCCCCGCCACGGCGTCCGGGAGTCCCGCCGCGACGGCCGCGATCCGGGCGATGTCCGAGCCCTGGTCGCCGACCGGGCCGACGACGCCGAGCACGATGTCGTCGATGGCCGCCGGGTCCAGGCCGGGGTTGCGCTCGCGCAGGGCGTGGATGAGGCCGACGACCAGGTCGATCGGCTTGGTGCCGTGCAGGGCGCCGTTGGCCTTGCCGCGGCCGCGCGGGGTGCGGATCGCGTCGTATACGTAAGCTTCGGTGCTCACTGGTCAAGCCTTTCGGAGGTTCTGGGCGGGAGGGAAGGGGGCGCAAGCGGGCGGAGCGGGAGCCGGGACCTGGGGTCGGGACCTGGGGTCGGGGGCGGGAGCCGGGGTCGGGGGTCAGGGGGGCTCAGCCGAGCAGGGAGCGGCCGATGATCTCTTTCATGATCTCGGTCGTGCCGCCGTAGATCGTCTGGATACGGCCGTCGGTGAAGGCCCGCGCGACGCGGTATTCGCTCATGTAGCCGTACCCCCCGTGCAGTTGCAGGCAGCGGTCGGCGACCCGCTTCTGGAGCTCTGTGGCCCACCACTTGGCCATCGAGGCGTGCACGTGGTCCAGTTCACCGCTCGCGTGGTCGGCGATGCACCGGTCGAGGAAGGACCGGGTGACGGCGCACTCAGTGGCCATCTCCGCGATCTCGAACCGGATGTGCTGGAGCCTGGCGAGCGGCCGGCCGAAGGCCTCGCGCTCCTTCACGTACTGGGTGGTGATCTCCACCAGGTGTTCGGCTGCGGCGATGCCCGCCATGGCGATGCCCATCCGCTCCTGCGCGAGGTTGGTCATCAGGTGGACGAAGGCGCCGTTCAGCTCGCCGAGCAGGTTCTCCTTGGGGACCCGCACGTCGTGGAAGAACAGCTCCGCGGTGTCCTGGGCCTTCTGGCCGATCTTGGCGAGGTTGCGGCCGCGTTCGAAACCCTCCATGCCGCGCTCGACCACCAGCAGCGACAGGCCGTGCGCCCCTCCTTCGGGGGTGGTCTTGGCGACCACGATCACCAAGTCGGCGAGGATGCCGTTGGAGATGAAGGTCTTGGAGCCGTTGAGCACCCAGTGGTCCCCGCGGTCCTCGGCGCTCGTACGGATCCCCTGGAGGTCGGAGCCCGCACCGGGCTCGGTCATGGCGATGGCGGTGATGGTCTCGCCGGAGCAGAAGCCGGGTAGCCAGCGCTGCTTCTGCTCCTCGGTGGCCAGCGAGGTCAGGTAGGGCCCGATGATGTCGTTGTGCAGGCCGATCGCGAGCCCGGGGGCGCCGGCCCGGGTGAACTCCTCGGCGATGACCGCGGCGTAGCGGAAGTCGGCGTTCCCACCGCCCCCGTACTCCTCCGGGACCGCCAGGCCCAGCAGTCCCTGCCGGCCGGCCGCCCGCCAGGCCGCGCGGCTGACGATGCCGTCCTGCTCCCACTGCTCGTAGTGCGGCAGCACCTCCTTGGCGAGGAAGGTGCGGACGCTCTCGCGGAACGCCTCGTGGTCGGCATCGAAGATCTGGCGCTTCATCGGTCGGCTCCTCGGGGCCAGTTCTTCACGGTTAGCAGCAACCGGGCCGGCTCCCGGCCGGCCGGGCTGAGGTCGAGCGGGGCGACGTCGAGCAGCGTGACGTCCGGCAGGGCGACGTCGAGCAGCGTGACGTCCGGCAGGGCGACGTCGAGCAGGGTTGAATCGTGCCGGGCGACGCCGAGCAGGGTTGCATCGTGCCGGGCGACGCCGAGCAGGGTGACATCCAGCGGGCTGAGATCGGGCAGGGCGACGCCGGCCTCGCGGGCCGGCCCGGTGAGGCTCGTGGACCCTCCCATCAGCCTTCCCCTCCGGCCTCGTTCAGGCTCGGCAGATCCCAGTCGCGGGCGATCTCCGCGGCGTGCGCGCCGGGCCGGGCGGGGCCGCTGGTGACGGCGGCCGGGGTCGCCGAGAAGCGGGGTGCGGGCGCCGGCTGGACGATCCCGCCGAAGTCGGTGAAGGTCCCGCGGGCGGCGAGGTGCGGGTGGTGCGGGGCCTCGCGCAGCGAGAGCACGGGCGCCACGCACGCGTCGCTTCCGGCGAAGACCGCCACCCACTCCTCGCGCGTACGGGACTTGAAGCGGGCGGTGACGGCCTCGCGCAGCTCGCCCCAGCGGGCGAGGTCCTTGCGGGCCGGGGCCCCGTCCTCGATGCCGAGGAGCTCGGTGAACTCGTCGTAGAACCGCTGTTCCAGCGCGCCGACCGCCATGTACTGGCCGTCGGAGGTCTCGTAGGTGCCGTAGAAGGGGCAGCCGCCGTCCAGCAGGTTGGACCCGCGCCGGTCCTGCCAGCCCCCGGCCGCCATCATCCCGTGGATCATGGCGGTGAGATGGGCGGCGCCGTCGACGATGGCCGCGTCGACGACCTGGCCGGCCCCGGTGGCCCGGGCGTGCTGGAGGGCCGCGAGGACGCCGATGACGAGGTACAGCGAGCCGCCCGCGTAGTCCCCGACCAGGTTGGCGGGGACGGCCGGCGGCTCGTCCGGACGGCCGATCATGCCGAGCGCGCCGGTGACGGCGATGTACGCGATGTCGTGCCCGGCGGTGTGGGCGAGCGGGCCGTCCTGGCCCCAGCCCGTCATCCGGCCGTAGACGAGCCCGGGGTTGCGGGCGTGGCAGGCGGCCGGTCCGACGCCGAGCCGCTCGGCGACCCCGGGACGGAAGCCCTCGATGAGCACGTCGGCCCGCTCGGCCAGGTCCAGGACGCGGGCGGGGCCGTCGGCCGCCTTGAGGTTGATCAGCACGGAGCGCTTGTTGCGGTTGGTGACGTCGAAGGCGGGGTCGACGGCGAGCCCGCCACCGCCGGGCCGGTCCACCCGTACGACGTCCGCCCCGAGGTCGGCGAGGAGCATGGCGGCGAAGGGGCCGGGGCCGATGCCCGCCAGCTCGACGACGCGCACTCCGGTGAGCGGGCCGGTCCCGGTCCCGGTGCTGCGGCCCCTGTCGTGCCCGTTAGCGTGCCCGTTCCCGTTCGCTGTCACTGCCATCGAGCCCCCAGCATTCTGGTGTGCGTCGTCTGCGCCGTCTGCGTCCGTGCGCGGCGTGTACCTGGTGTGCACACGTGGTGCTTCGCGGCCCGGACCCTGTGTGACACAACTGATGTAACACCAGTGATGCTAGGAACGTGTTCCACTCAGCACAAGAGCAAGCGCTTAGCCGTTTGACTCGATTCCCGCGATCCGCGCGTCCAGCTCCTTGATGTGCCGCTTGAGCGCCACGCTCCGGTAGCTCTCCTCCACCCACTCGCTCAGCACCTCGACGGTGGGCGCCCCCTTCTCCCCCAGCGGTACGGTGACCCAGCCCGACCGGCCCAGGCCGTAACCGGTCGGCTCGGCGCCCGGTGCGGTCATCGCATGCCCGTGCAGCGCCTCGTCCTTGAGCTTGACGGACAATCCGGGCTGCTGCGGCCCGTCGACCGTTCCCAGGAAGACGAAGATCTTCTTGTTGACCTTGATGACGCAGTCATCGGGCCCCCAGGGGTGGTCCTCCACGGCCTCCGGCAGTCCGAGAGCGAACTCCCGCACCGCCTCCCACTTGCGCACACCGGCCTTCATGAAAACCTCCAGACTCCGCGGGTCCGACCTGCTCAGACGGTCAGTCATCCTCACGCTAGCCCTCGCCACCGACACCGCGCGGGAGGCCGCCGCACGGGCGGCTGCCCGGCTTGCACCGGGCTTGCGCCAATTGTCCCGGCGGCCCGCCTCCGCGCCGCGGAGCAACGGGGCTACCCGTGAAGGCACGGGCTCCAGGGCTATGTACCCTGAGCGGGCTTTCGAATCCTGCTCAAACATTTCAACAGAAAATGGGGGGCCGGTGCTCAATCGCCGACTCGCAGTTTCCGCCGCCTTCATAGCGGCCGGCATTGGTCTCATACCGGGTGTCGCCCACGCGGACGACCCGACCCGCGTCGACCCCAGCGGAGTGAGCGTTCCCGACCTCGCCGAAGCCGCAGCGGAGAACTTCCGCACCTTCAAGAGCCCGGCCGACCGCTCCGTCCGGAAGGCCCCCGCGGCCACCGAGGACAAGGCGACCACCCAGGCGGAGAGCGCCGGCAACCCGGACCTCGCGGTCGGCCTGGGAGGCTACAACACGAGCGCCCACGGGCTGGAGCTGGACGTCTCCGTCAACAGCGCGCCCGGCGCTTCCCTCAGCGTGCACATCGCCTGGGGCGACGGCACGACGAGCCAGCAGAACATCGTCGGCAGCGCCGAGTTCGCCACGCCGCACAACTACGCGGAGCTCGGCACCTACACGGTCACCGTCACCGTCACGGACGCCGCGAACAACACCTCGGCCACCAACTCCGTCGCGGTCACCACGGCCGGCTCGGACTTCACCGCCTACGGCCCCACCCGGCTGCTGGACACCCGCAACGGCACGGGCGCGGCGCGGGCCAAGGTCGCCCCGTACTCCGCCTCCCGGGTCAAGATCGGCGGGAACGGCGGCATCCCGGCGGGCGTCACCGCCGTGGTCCTGAACGTGACCGTCACCAACACCACCAGCGGCGGCCACGTCACGGCCCACCCGTCGGGCTCCACGCGCCCGACCACCTCGAACGTCAACTTCGCCCCCGGCCAGACCGTTCCCAACCTGGTCATCGTGCCGGTCGGCAAGGACGGCTACGTGGAGCTCTACAACGGCGGCTGGGAGTCGATCGACCTCATCGCCGACGTCACCGGCTACTTCACCCGTACCGCCTCCAGCGGCTACACCCCGATGGCGCCGGTCCGCTTCGCCGACACCCGTGAGGGACTCGGCACCGCCCGGGGCCAGCTCGCCGGCCAGTCCTCGTTCGGCCTCCAGATCGGCGGCAGCCGCGGCGTGCCGTCCGGCGTCACCGCCGTGGCGCTCAACGTGACGGTCACCAACCCGCGCGAGGCCGGCCACCTGACCGCCTACCCGAGCGGGCAGCAGGCGCCGACCGCCTCCAACGTGAACTTCAGCGCCGGTCAGACCATCGCCAACTCGGTGATCGTCCCGGTCGGCGCCGACGGCCGGATCAACATCCGCAACGGCGCCTGGATGCCGACCGACGTCATCGTCGACGTCGTCGGCTACTACAGCACCGCCGGCGAGGGCTCCTACATGAGCGTGCAGCCGCTGCGCTGGTTCGACACCCGCGACCCCGAAGACGGCTACTACGGCAAGGTGCCGGGCCGCGAATACGTGGGGTCGGACTTCGCGGTGGGCTACCCCGACATCACGGGCATGGTGCTGAACACCACGGTCACCAACCCTGACGGTCCCGGCTTCCTCGCGGTCGCACCGGACCCCAACAGCATCGAGCAGTACGAGAACGGCACGGCCGTCCGGCCGACTCCGCCGACCTCGTCCACGCTGAACTTCACGGCCGGCAAGACCGTCCCGAACCTCGTCCAGGCGAGCACGGGCGACAACGGCATCATCGACTTCTGGAATCAGTCCGACGGCGACATCGACCTGATCGTCGACCTGTTCGGCTACTACGACAAGAACTGATCCACCGGCAGGTGGGACCACCGCGCCCCGGGAACGGCCGTCCAGGCCGTCCCCGGGGCGCGGTTCGTCCGGGTCCGCCCACCTCGTCCAAGCGATGCGCGCCCGCACGGGCGCCGCTGCCCGCACCTGCTCGCACAGCCGGCCGAAGCGCACGCTAGCCTCAGCCTCCGACCGCACCTGGAGGAGCCGTGATGAGCAACGAGACGCGCCCGAGCGATCCGGAACGGCCATACGACGTGGTGCTCTTCGGCGCCACCGGGTTCGTGGGGGCGCTCACCGCCGAGTACCTCGCCGCGCACGCCCCGGCGGGCTGCCGGTGGGCCCTCGCCGGACGGGACCTGGCGAAGCTGGAGCGGCTGCGCGAGCGGCTGGCCGCGGACCATCCCGGATGCGCCGCGCTGCCGCTGCTGAAGGCCGACGCCCAGGACGCCGGGGCGGTGCGCGAACTGGCCGCCTCCACGCGGGTGCTGGCCACGACGGTGGGACCGTACGTCTGGTACGGGGCGGAGCTGGTGGCCGCCTGCGCCGAGGCGGGTACGGACTACGTGGACCTCACCGGCGAGCCGGAATTCGTGGACCGCATGTACGTCCAGAACGACGCGCGCGCCCGGGAGACCGGGGCCCGGCTCGTGCACGCCTGCGGCTTCGACTCGATCCCGGCCGACCTGGGGGCGTACTTCACGGTGCGCAGGCTCCCCGAGGGCGTCCCGCTGAGGGTGGACGGGTTCATGCGGTCCAACGCCCTCTTCTCGGGCGGCACCCTGGCCTCCGCCCTGACCGCGCTGAGCCGCGGCCCGCAGACCCTGGCCGCCGCGCGGGCGCGTCGGCTGTACGAGCCCCGGCTGCTGGGGCGGCGGGCGCGCGGGCCGGTGGGGGCGCCGCGGTTCAGCCGGGAGACGGGCACCTGGGCGCTGCCGCTGCCCACACTGGACCCGCGGATCGTGGCCCGGTCCGCGGCGGCGCTGGAGCGGTACGGCCCGGACTTCCGCTACCGGCACTACGCCTCCGTCGAGAACCTCCCCGTCGCGGTGGGCGGTACGGCGGCGCTCGGCGCGACGGCGGCCCTCGCCCAGCTCCCGCCGGTCCGGCGGTGGTTCATGAACCGCTGGGAGCCGGGCCGGGGCCCGGACGCGGAGCGGCGGGCGCGCAGCTGGTTCACGGTGCGGTTCGTGGGCGAGGGCGGCGGACGGCGCGTCCTCACCGAGGTGGCGGGCGGCGACCCGGGTTACGGGGAGACGGCGAAGATGCTGGCGGAGTCGGCGCTCTGCCTCGCGTACGACGCCCTGCCGCGGGCCGCCGGACAGCTGACGACGGCGGTGGCGATGGGCGACGCCCTCATCGCCCGCCTCCAGCAGGCCGGGATCACCTTCCGGGTGGCGGACGCACGCTGAGGGCCGCACACCGACGACTTCCCCCGGCTGCCCGCCGCCTGCTACGACGCTTCGCGCAGGGCGCGGCGGCAGAGGGAGTCGGCGTGCCGGGTGGTCTCGGGGATCCGGAAGCGGGGGCTCAGGGCCAGCACGTGGGCGCACGCGTTGTCCAGTGAGACGCGGTGCCCCACGGAGACGTAGACCGGCTTGACCTCCTCCCGCGTGCGCAGCGCCCGGCCGACGACCGAGCCGTCGGGCGCGAGCAGCGGGGCGGCGTCCCCGCGCCGGGGCCCCGGTTCCTCGTAGGTGAAGGTGAACGGATTCTTCGCGACCCCGATGGTCGGCAGGCCGGTGACGACCCCGAGGTGGCAGGCGAGGCCGAAGCCGCGGGGGTGGGCGAGTCCGTAGCCGTCGCAGACGACGAGCCCGGGCTGGGTGGTGAGGCCGTCGAGGGCGGCCAGCACGGTCGGCAGTTCGCGGAAGGCCAGCAGGCCGGGCACGTAGGGGAAGCTGACGCGACCGACCGCGGTGGCCTGCTCGACCACCTCCAGGGTGGCGGCGTCGAGCACCACGGCCGCGGCGGCGACGAGGTCGCGCGCGTCGTCGTAGGCGACGTCCACGCCCGTGACGAGCCCGCGGCCGGGCGGCGGGCCGGGCTCGGTGAGCACGACCTGATGGCGTAGTTCGTCCTGTATCGCCCGGGCCTCGGCCTCGTCGGCGGGGGTCTTCTCACGAGTCATGATGGTGCGAGAGTAGCCTGGCGATCATGTTCGTCATGGAGCTCACTTACACCGCGCCCGTCGAAGCCGTCGAAGAGGAGATGGACGCCCACATCGCCTGGCTGGACGGCTACTACGCGGCCGGCGTCTTCCTCGCCTCGGGCCGCAAGGTCCCGCGGGACGGAGGCGTGATCCTGGCCGGCGGGGTCTCGCGGGCGGAGATCGAGAGGATCGCGGCCGAGGACCCCTTCACGGTGGCGGGCGTCTGCACCTACCGCATCACGGAGTTCATCGCCACGAAGACCTCGGCGGACCTGTCGACGGTCCGGGAGAGCCCGGTCCTCTAGATCCGGTCGGTGCACCCGCGCGTGATCACCGCCGCTCCAGTCGGCCCACCCGGCCCTTCTCCCCCGCCACCCAACAGCCGGCGTCCGCCGCGCAGTCGACCGTGTCGAACGAGCCGGTATCCAGCGCCCGCCAGCTGCGGCCCCCGTCGGTCGTCACGTCCGTCCCGGTCGGGCCAACCGCCAGCGCCGTACCGCGGCTGTACGGATACCAGGCCGCCCCCGAGCGGTAGGCCGGCGGCGGAGTCGCCGCCTGGGTCCAGGTGTGCCCGCCGTCGCGGGAGACGGCCGCGGCCCGCGGAGAGGCCTGCCCGGTGCGGTAGTCACCGCCGACCGCGAGGCCCGTCGTACGGTCGCGGAAGGCGAGGGCGAACACGCCGCGCGCCGGGTCGCCCGCCGGGAGGGTGGAGTCGGCGGCCCGCCAGGTGAGCCCGCGGTCCGCGGAGTGCAGGACCCGTGCGGCGGCCCCGCCTCCCGTGGCCAGCCAGACGTCGCGCGGGCCGGAACCGACCAGGCACTGGCCGCTCGCGGCGAAGCCCGCCTCACCCGGGAGCGCCTCCGGCATCCCCTCGTTCGGCAGCACCCGCCAGCTCCGCCCGCCGTCGTCCGTGGACAGCATGCGGAACCGGCCGTCGACCGGGTCGCTCATCGCCAGCCCGTGCCGGGCGTCGAAGAAGGTGAGGCAGTCGTAGAAGGCGCGCGGGTCCGGGTTGCGGAAGGTCTCGGTCCAGGTGGCGCCGCCGTCCTCGGTGCGCAGCACCCGGGACGCCTCGCCCTCCCCGATCGACAGGGCCACCGCCCGGCGCGCGTCGAAGGCCTCGATGTCCCGCAGTTCCAGTTCTTCCGCGACGGCGCCCGGCGGCGAGACGTCCCGCCAGCTCCGGCCGCCGTCGACGGTGCGCAGCACCGTCCCCTGGGAGCCGGCCACCCAGGCCGTCGAGCGGCTGACCGCCGCCAGCCCCCTGAAGCGGGCCTCCTTGCCGGTCTCCTTCAGCGCCCAGCCCGCCGCGCGCAGGTTGCCGGCCCGGTCCGCCTCGGCCGGCCGTCCGCTCCCGCCGGTGGAGTCGGCGTGGGCGGGCGCCGCAAGCACCCCGATCGCCAGAACCGCCGCGCACATGCCCATTCCCAGAGGTCTCATGGCGCCGGAAGCTAACGCACCCCCGATGGACCGTCCAGGGCGCGTTTGCGCCTCCCGTCGCCGGCTGAGCGTGACTTTGCGCCTGTCGAGTGATCGGTAACCGGCCGTACTTCGTCCTCTCCGGGGCTTGGGGCGCCGACCCGGCGCCCTTCCGGCACACCCCTTCACATGGTTACTCGGTGCGATCACACAGATACCTTCCGGCCAGTCGGTGACACAGCTCACGCGAGCGGGCGTGCACTGATTCGCCGATTCCCGCGTCTATCGGGTTGCCGGACTCCACCCACAGGTCCAGCAGCAGATCCGCCGCAAGGGAGTGAGCCTTGATCACTGTCATCGAACAGGCCGTACAGGCACGTCTGATCGCCGCCGCGCCGAAGGTCGAGACCGTTCCCGTCACGCTCGGCTACGATCGCGCGGATCCCTTCGCGGTACGCATGGCCTTCCCCGCGCCGGCCACCCTGGAGGGCGTGGAGGTCTCGTGGACCTTCGCCCGCGAGCTGCTGGAGTCCGGGCTCGACCGCCCCTCGGGCGACGGCGACGTCCGGGTGCGCCCGTACGACGGCGACCGGACCACGATCGAATTCCACGCGCCGGAGGGCGTCGCGATCGTGCTCATGGCGACGGCCGAGCTGTACCGGTTCCTGGAGCGGGCATCGACCGTGGTCCCGCCCGGCCTGGAGCACCTCTACCTCGACATGGACCACAGCCTGGCCGAGCTGCTGCGCGACAGCTGCTGACCGACGCGCCCCCGGCGACCGCCGATGACCGCTGTGGCTACCGGTGACCGCTCTGGCGCCGCGCAATTCGCTTGCGGGCGGTTTTGGCCGCCCGTAACTTCGTAGCTGCCCCATCGCCGTCGAAACGGAGCAGGACATTGCTCGTCTGAGGTTCGAGACACCGACCCGGCCACGCCGTCAGCGCCCCGCGCCCTGACCGTCCGACCCCGTCGGCCGTCTCCCCGCGTTGCACGCACCACTCACGCAACCTGGAGGCCTCCATGAGTCATGCCCCTGCTTTCATCACCTGCTCCGCCCTGTCCTTCGACTGGCCTGACGGCACTGCCGTGTTCGACGGATTCCAGCTCGCCGTCGGCCCCGGACGTACGGGACTGATCGGCCTCAACGGCTGCGGCAAGTCCACCCTGTTGAAGCTGATCGCCGGTGAGCTGAGCCCCTCCGGCGGCCAGTTGTCTGTCGCCGGTACGGTCGGCTACCTCCCGCAGACCGTCACCCTCGACACCTCGCTCCGTGTGGACGAGGCCCTCGGCATCCGCACCACCCGCGCCGCCCTGCACGCCATTGAGGCGGGCGAGGCCACCGAGGCCAACTTCACGGCGGTCGGCGACGACTGGGACGTGGAGGAACGCGCCCTGGCCGCTCTGGACGAGCTCGGGCTCGCCCGGATCGGCCTGGACCGCACCGTCGGTGAAGTGTCGGGCGGCGAAGGGGCGTTGCTGCGACTGGCCGCCCTGCTGCTCGCCCGGCCCGATGTCCTGCTGCTGGACGAGCCCACCAACAACCTGGACCTGCGGGCCCGGCGCCGCCTGTACGGGGCGGTCGAGAACTGGGCCGGGGTGATGGTCCTCGTCAGCCACGACCGGGAGCTGCTGGAGCGGGTCGATCAGATCGCCGATCTGCGGGACGGCGAAGTCCGCTGGTACGGCGGGAACTTCAGCGACTACGAGGAGATGCTCGCCGCCGAGCAGGAGTCGGCGCAGCGGATGGTCCGCGTCGCGGGGGCAGACGTCCAGCGGCAGAAGCGCGAGCTGGCCGACGCGCACGTCAAGCTGGCACGGCGCAAGCGGTACGGCCAGAAGATGTACGACAACAAGCGCGAGCCGAAGATCGTCATGGGCGCCCGCAAGCGCGCGGCGCAGGAGTCGGCCGGCAAGCACCGGATCATGCACACCGAGAAGCTGGCGCAGGCGAAGGAGCGGCTGGACCAAGCCGTGGACGCGGTCCGTGACGACGACGAGATCCGCATCCGGCTGCCCGCCACCCAGGTCCCGCCGGGGCGGCGCGTCCTGAGCCTGAGCGATCTGCGCCTGGCGCACGGGGCGACCGTGCCGGGCGAATGGGAGCTGCGGGGTCCCGAGCGGATCGCGCTGGTGGGTCGCAACGGCTCGGGCAAGACCACCCTGCTGCGCACGGTCGCGGGGCTGCTCGCGCCCGTGTCCGGGACTGCCGTCAGCCACGTGACCACGCGGTACCTGCCGCAAAGACTGGACGTACTGGACGAAAGCCGCTCGGTGGTGGAGAACGTGGCCCGCTTCGCCCCGCAGGCCACGAACAACCTGATCCGGGCGCGGCTCGCGCACTTCCTCTTCCGGGGAGAGCGGGCGGACCGGCCGGCCGGCACCCTGTCGGGCGGCGAGCGCTTCCGGGCGGCGCTGGCGGCTCTGCTGCTGGCGGAGCCGGCTCCGCAGCTGCTCATGCTGGACGAGCCGACGAACAATCTCGACCTGGCGAGCGTGCGGCAGCTGAGGGACGCGCTGGAGTCGTACGAGGGCGCCCTCGTGGTGGCCAGCCATGACGTGCCGTTCCTGGAGTCGATCGGCATCACGCGGTGGCTGCTGCTGGACGGCGGACTGCGGCCGACGACGGCCGAGGAGGTCCGGGAGTCGCTGTGGCACGAGTAACCGACCGGCGCGGTGGGCACGCGGTCGTCAAAGCAGGCTTGACGGATCACCTGCTCGCGTGACTTTCCTCCCCAGCCGGCCGCTGGAACCGGGCCGGAACTGCATAGATAACTGGAGGTAACCAGACATATGCGTGGTGGGGGCTTGGCTCTGCCTTGATGTCGCGTTTAACCTACGACTCCGTAGGCTACGGAACCGTAGGTAATTCGCTTTTGCACCCAGGAGTACCCGTGACACTCACCTCTCCCCACCTCGGCAGCTCGGAGGCGTGGACCGACGCCAAGCTGCTGTTCGCGCTGGAAGAGGTGGTCGAGAAGGAACTCAACCGCCACCTGAAGGTCACCAAGGACTGGATGCCCCACGAGTACGTCCCGTGGAGCGACGGCCGCAACTTCCCCGGCTTCTTCGAGGACGGCGAAGCCTGGGACCCCAAGCAGTCCAAGGTCACCGAAATCGGCAAGATCGCGCTGGTCGTGAACCTGCTGACCGAGGACAACCTCCCCAGCTACCACCACGAGATCGCCTCGCTCTTCGGCCGCGAAGGCGCGTGGGGCACCTGGGTGCACCGCTGGACCGCCGAGGAGGGCCGCCACGGCATCGTGATGCGGGACTACCTGCTCGCCTCGCGGGCGGTGGACCCGGACAAGCTGGAAGCGTTCCGCATGCAGCACATGTCGGAGGGGTTCGAGTCCGACAACCGCCACTCGATGCTGCACTCCGTGGCCTACGTGGCCTTCCAGGAGCTCGCCACCCGCATCTCGCACCGCAACACGGGGCACCAGTCCGGTGACCCGGTCTGCGACCGGATGCTCGCCCGCATCGCGCAGGACGAGAACCTGCACATGGTCTTCTACCGCAACCTGCTGGGCGCGGCCTTCGAGCTCGCCCCGGACCTGACGATGCAGGCCGTGCGGGACGTCGTGGTCAACTTCCGGATGCCCGGACACGGCATGCCCGGTTTCGAGCGGATGGCCGCCCAGATGGCGATCGGCGGGGTCTACAACCTGCGGATCCACCACGACGACGTCCTGAGCCCCGTGATCCGCTTCCTGAAGATCATGGACATCGACGGCCTCGGCCCGGACGGCCAGAAGGCCCAAGAGGAGCTCGGCCTGTTCATGAACGGGCTGGACTCCGAGGCGCGCAAGTTCGACGAGCGCCTCGCCGCCCGCGCCGCGCGCATCGCGGCCCGCAAGGGCTGACCGATCGCCACCCGCCCGCGCGAGTGAAACCGAAGCCCTGGCAGAGCCCCGCTCTGCCGGGGCTTCGCGTCGTGCCGAGGGGGAGGGCTGGACCGTCAGCCGCGGCGAGGGCGCAGCGCGAGCCGTTCCGACTCCGAGAGGCCGCCCCACACCCCGAAGCGCTCGTCATTGGCCAGGGCGTATTCGAGGCATGCGGCCCGCCCTTCGCACGCCCCGCAGAGCCGCTTCGCGTCGCGCAGTGACGAGCCGGGCTCCGGGAAGAAGAAGCCGGGGCCCGTCTGGGCGCACAGGGCGAGGTCGAACCAGGCGGTGGCGGTGGCGTTGGCGGCGGTGTTCATCGACATGCCGGAGATCCTGGCCGCCGCCGATGGACGTCTGATCAACGCCTGATCAACACCCTGCCGGGGCGTACGCGCCGGCCCGCTCCCGGCGGGCCTGCCAGCAGGCTTGCGGTAGCCCTCCGTACCGAACCACTCCACCCGTACGCGGCTACTCGGGCTTCGCGCGGCTCGGCTGTACGCGCTTCGGTTCGCCCGGCATCTTCGGGTAGTCCGGGGGGTACGGCAGGTCCCCCACGCCGTGGTCGCGTTCGTCCCGGGCCGCCAACTCCAGTACCGCGTCCAGGGTGAAGGCGTGCTCGTCCATGTCCGCGTGCAGGTCGCCCAGCTCGGTGTAGCGCGCGGGCATCGTCACGATGTCGAAGTCGCGCGGCTCCGCGTCGCCCACCTCGTCCCAGCGCAGGGGCGCCGACACCGGCGCGTGCGGACGCGGGCGGACGGAGTAGGCGGAGGCGATCGTGCGGTCGCGCGCCGTCTGGTTGTAGTCGACGAAGATCCGCTCGCCGCGCTCCTCCTTCCACCAGGCCGTGGTGACCCTGCCCGGCATCCGGCGCTCCAGTTCCCGGCCGAGGGCGATCGCGCACCGCCGGACCTCGGTGAAGGTCCAGCGCGGCTCGATCGGCACGAAGACGTGCAGCCCGCGCCCGCCCGAGGTCTTGGGCCAGCCCCGCAAGCCGAGCTCGTCCAGCAGGGCGCGCAGCTCATGGGCGGCCGCCACCGCGTGGTGGTAGTCGGTGCCCGGCTGCGGGTCCAGGTCGATCCGCAGTTCGTCGGGCCGGTCGGTGTCATCGCGCCGCACCGGCCAGGGGTGGAAGGTGAGGCAGCCAAGATTGGCGGCCCACAGGACGGCGGCCGGTTCCGTCGGGCAGATCTCGTCGGCCGTGCGGCCGCTCGGGAAGGCGATGTGGGCGGTCGGGATCCAGTCCGGAAGGTTCTTCGGCGCCCGCTTCTGGAAGAAGGACTCGCCCTCCACTCCTTCCGGATACCGCTCCAGGGTCGTGGGACGGTTGCGCAGGGCTCGCGTGATGCCGTCCGCGACCGCGAGATAGTACTCGGCCACGTCCCGCTTGGTGAGGCCGCGCTCCGGGAAGTAGACCTTGTCCGGGCTGGACAGCCGAACCGTCCGCCCGCCCGCCTCCAGCTCGATCGCATTACCGGCAGCACCCATGTGCGCCACGGTAGGCGCGCCTGGCCGGGTGCGCATACCGGGCGAGGCCGGACGTACCACCGCAGAATCTCCAGTATGGATCTGCCGGTGATGCCCCCCGTGAAACCGATGCTCGCCAAGTCCGTGTCCAAGATCCCGCCGGGCATGCAGTACGAGGCCAAGTGGGACGGCTTCCGTGCGATCGTCCACCGCGACGGCGACGAGATCGAGATCGGCAGCCGGACGGGCAAGAGCCTGACCAGGTACTTCCCCGAGCTGGTCACCGCCCTCACCGCCAACCTGCCCACCCGGTGCGTCGTGGACGGGGAGATCGTCATCGTTCACGGCGGCCGGCTCGACTTCGACCTGCTGACCGAGCGGATCCACCCCGCGCAGTCCCGCGTCACCATGCTCGCCGAGAAGACGCCCGCCGGTTTCATCGCCTTCGATCTGCTCGCGCTCGGCGACGAGTCGCTCCTCGACACCCCGCTGGCCGACCGCCGCACCGCCCTCGTCCAGGCACTCTCCACCGCTCGTCCCCCCGTTCACATCGCGCCCGCGACCACCGACCGCGTGCTCGCGCAGGAGTGGTTCGAGCAGTTCGAGGGCGCCGGTCTCGACGGGGTGATCGCCAAACCGCTCGATCTCCCCTACCGGCCGGACACCCGCCTCATGTACAAGATCAAACATGAGCGTACGGCCGACGTCGTCGTCGCGGGTTTTCGTTTCCACAAGAGCGGTCCGATTGTCGGATCATTGCTCCTCGGCCTGTACGACGACCACGGCACGCTCCAGCACGTGGGTGTGTGCGCCGCCTTCCCGATGAAGCGCCGCGCCGAACTGCTCGACGAACTCGAACCGCTCCGCATGCCCGACCCGGAGGGCCACCCGTGGGCCGCGTGGGCCGAGGAGGCCGCCCACGAAAGCGCCCGGCTGCCCGGTGCGCAGAGCCGCTGGACCGGCAAGAAGGACCTGTCCTGGGTGCCGCTGCGGCCGGAACGGGTCGTGGAGGTGGCGTACGACCACATGGAGGGGGACCGCTTCCGGCACACCGCGCAGTTCCGCCGCTGGCGCCCCGACCGGGAGCCGCGCAGCTGCACCTACGCCCAGTTGCAGGAGGCCGTCCGGTACGACCTCGCCGAGGTGCTGGGCGCGCCCCCCGTCACCTGAGCGGCCGGGCCCCGTACCTCGGGCCTGTGTACGTCGGCCCGCGCACGCTGGTGCGATCGGCCGGTCCGTCGAATCAGCCGGTGTGGTCAGCCGCGTCGCGCCGGCCGGCGCCGGCGCGGTGGGCCTCCAGCGCCCGCCGGGTCTCCTCCTCGATCAGGTCGGCGTTGACGGCGACGGCCGCGCGCACGCCCTGGGCCGCCGCGCCGGCGACCTTCTCCATCGGGGAGGTCACATTGCCGGCCGCCCAGACGCCCGCGAGCGCGGTGGTCCCGGTCGCCGGGTCGGTCGGGACGCAGACGCCGACCACCTGGCCGTCCCGCTCGACCGTGGCCGTCGGCAGGCCCAGGCTGGTCAGGACGCCGGAACGGGCGGTGAACCGCGGCGCGACCACGAGCGCCCGGCAGGCCACGGCCACCCCGCCGGCCAGGGTCACCCCGCTCAGCCGGTCGTCGCTCACGGCGAGGCCGGTCACCTCGCCCTCGACCACCTCCACGCCCCGGGCGGCCAGCAGCTCCCGGTCCTCCTCGGTGAGCTTCCAGGTGTGGGACAGCAGCATCGTGCGGTCGCTCCACTGCCGCCAGAGCTGGGCCTGATGCACGGCGAGCGGCCCGGTCGCCAGCACCGCGATGGGCTCGTCCCGTACCTCCCAGCCGTGGCAGTACGGGCAGTGCAGCACGTCGCGCCCCCAGCGCTCCCCGAGGCCCGGCACCGCCGGAAGCTCGTCCACCAGACCGGTGGCGACCAGCAGCCGCCCCGCCCGTACGGTCGAGCCGTCCCCGCAGCGGACGAGGAAGCCCCCCTCGGGCAGCCGGTCGGCGGCGATGGCCGTGCCGGGCCGGATCTGCCCGCCGTAACCGACGACCTCCGCCCGGCCCTCGGCCAGCAGACCGGCCGGGCTGTCCCCGTCCTTGCCGAGGTAGCCGTGCATGTGCGCGGCGGGGGCGTTGCGCGGGCTGCCGGAGTCGATCACGAGTACGGAACGGCGGGCCCGGACCAGAGTCAGGGCCCCGGCCAGCCCGGCGGCCCCGCCGCCCACGACCACGACGTCGAACCGTTCGCTCATCATGTTTCCCATACCGGTCACGTTCCGCCCCTCGGCTCCCACTTGACAAACGTCATTGCCGAAGCGGCAAATGGAGTCATGGCCACCGAAGAGCGGGACGAAGAACTCGCGGACGTGCTCACCGCCGTCGGCCCGCGGCTGCGCGCCCTGCGGCAGCAGCGCGGCACCACGCTGTCCCAGCTGAGCGAGATCACCGGAATCTCCCTCTCCACCCTCTCCCGGCTGGAGTCCGGCCAGCGCCGGCCGACGCTGGAACTGCTGCTGCCGCTGGCCAAGGCCCACCGGGTGGCGCTGGACGAACTGGTCGGCGCCCCCGAAACCGGGGATCCGCGGATCCGCCCGCGCCCCTTCGTCCGCAATGGCGGCACGTACATCCCGCTGACCCGCAACTTCGGCGGGGTACACGCCTTCAAGCAGATCCTCCCGCCCCTCGCGGTCCCGCCGCCCGAGCCCGAACTGAAGGTGCACGAAGGGTACGAATGGCTGTACGTGCTCTCCGGACGCCTCCGCCTGCTGCTGGGCGAGCACGATCTCGTCCTCGGCGCCGGTGAGGCCGCGGAATTCGACACGCACACCCCGCACGCCTTCTTGAACGCGGGTCCGCAGCCGGTGGAGTTCCTCAGCCTCTTCGGCCCGCAGGGCGAACGGATCCACGTACGGGCCAGGCCCACCACCTCGGGCTCCACGAGCCCCACCCGCACCACAGGCACCTGACCCAGGCCACCGACCCGACTCACCCCCCCCTCGACTCGCCTCAACCCCCCTCGACTCGCCTCGACTCGACTCGAACAAAGAATCGCCATGACCGTCCCCAACGAGCGCCCCCAGCACCCCGAGCGCCCCGAGCGGGCCGTCCCCGTGCCCAACGCCGTCGTCGGCGTTGGGCTCGTCGTCGTCGCCCCGGACGGCCGGGTGCTGCTCGGCCAGGCGCACGACGGCCGCTGGGAGCTGCCCGGCGGCAAGGTCGACCCCGGGGAGGGCTTCGAGCAGGCCGCCGCGCGGGAGCTCACCGAGGAAACGGGCCTGCGGGCGGCCGCCTCGGGGATCCGGGTCCTCGCCGTCCACATGGAGGCGGAGTCCGACGTGCCCCGGCTGACCGCGGCCGCCGTCACCACCACCGCGCAGGGCGTCCCGACCGTCACCGAGCCGCACAAGATCGCCCACTGGCGGTGGTTCTCCCCGTCCGAGATCCCCTCGGCCCTCTACCCTCCGTCGGCGGCCGTGCTGCGCACATGGCGACCACGTCACCCGGAGCTGCCGCACGTGCCCTCGTACGACTATCCGATCACAGCCGCGGACCTCCACCCGGACGGTGACATCGACACGCCCGGCCCGGTCTCCACGGACATCAGCGCTGCCTGCGAAACAGCCACCGGCACCGGCACGGAGGCGTGCACGGGCTCCTGAGGCACCAGGCCGCCCGGCGAAGGCAGGTCAGCGCAGGTAGCCCAGGCCAGGGTGGGCCGCCGCGTACCCGTCCAGCAGCCGTCTGGCCACCGTCACCGAGTCCACCAGCGGGTGCAGTGCGAAGGCCTTGACCGCGGTCGCCCGCGAACCGCTCGCGGCCGCGGCGAGTACCTCCCGCTCGACCGCCTTGACCGCCGTGACCAGACCCACCGCGTGGAGCGGCAGCGGGGCCACGCGCACCGGGTGGGCGCCGTTCGCGTCGACCAGGCAGGGCACCTCGACGACCGCCTCCGCGTCGAGGACCGACAGCGTCCCGCGGTTCGGCACGTTGAGGATCAGCGTGGCCCGCTCGTCCCGGGCGATCGCCCGCATCAGCGCGAGCGCCACCTTTTCGTAGCCCCCGGACTCCAGGTCGCTCTCGTCGCGCTCGCCGACGCCCGCCGCCTCGCGGTTCTCGGCCATGTACGTGGCTTCGCGCTCGGCCCTGGTCCGCTCCCAGGCGGCGAGCGCCGCCCCGGCCGACTGCCCGGACCGGCCGGCCTCGGCGTAGAAGCCGCGCTGCTGCTCGCGCAGGAAGGCGCCGCGGGTCTGCCCGGCGTCCTGGTAGGCCCGTACGGTGTCGCGGCTGAAGTAGTAGTAGTGCAGGTACTCGTTCGGGATCGCGCCGAGCGAGCGCAGCCACTCGGCTCCGAAGAGCCTGCCCTCCTCGAAGGACTCCAGGGCGTCGGCGTCGGCCAGCAGCCGGGGCAGTTCGTCCCGGCCGCCGATGCGCACCCCGCGGACCCACCCGAGGTGGTTGAGGCCGACGTAGTCGATCCAGGCCTCCTCCGGCCGGGCTCCCAGCAGCCGGGCGATGCGCCGGCCGAGCCCCACCGGCGAGTCGCAGATGCCGATCACCCGTTCCCCGAGCTCCTCGGCCATCGCCTCGGTGACCAGCCCGGCCGGGTTGGTGAAGTTGATGACCCACGCCTCGGGGGCGATCCGGGCGATGGCCCGCGCGATCGCCCGGGCCACCGGCACGGTGCGAAGCCCGTAGGCGACCCCGCCCGCGCCCACCGTCTCCTGGCCCAGCACCCCCTCGGCCAGGGCGATCCGCTCGTCCGCCGCGCGCCCTTCCAGGCCACCGACGCGGATGGCGGAGAAGACGAAGTCGGCTCCGCGCAGGGCCTCGTGGAGGTCCCCGGTGGCGTTGACGACGGGGGCGTCCGGCACTCCGGCGGCGGCCGCCTGGTCGGCGAGGACCCGGGCCATGGCGCCGAGGCGGCCGGGATCCTCGTCGTACAGCGTCACGTGGGACACGCGGCCCTCGGCGTGGTCCCCGAGCAGCGCTCCGTACACGAGCGGGACCCGGAACCCGCCCCCGCCAAGGATCGTCAGCCGCACGCCCTACCGCCCTTCACCAGTGCCACGACGCGTGCCACGGCGAAAAGGCCACGATCCGCGGCATCCGCGGCGTCCGCACCCTGCGGCGCACCCTGGGCGCACCACCGCGTACACGTTCAGGGCACCAGTGTCCCCCGGCCGCTCACTCCCCCAGCGACGGCACGGCGCGCAGCCGCGCCCCCTGCTGCTGCGGCAGCCCGCCGCCCCGGACCGGACCCACCGGCGCGCCCTGCGGCGCGGAGAGGATCAGGGTGATCCGGGTCAGCCCCATCGCATCGAGCATCCGGCTGGTTTCGGCCACCATCCGGCAGCGGACCAGGCCCCACCGCGGGTCGGGATGGCGCACGGTGCGCACCGCCCCGTCCTGTTCGGCGGCGTGGGCGCCGTGCGTACTCAGCCAGTGCGGCACCCCGTACCGGTAGGCCGCCTCCATGAACGGATCGCGGGCCACCTCCTGGCGGATGCTGCGCAGCCCCTCGTCCTCGGGCGCCTCGGAGAGCGCGGTCGCGAAGCGGGCCAGCAGCGGTACGCACCAGGCCGGTTCGTGGTCCTCCAGCACGGCCGCCGCGTCCGGGTGGAACAGCACGAAGCGCAGGAAGTTGTCGTCCGGCAGGGCCGTCGGGTGCGGCCGTACGGACTGGAACAGCTGGTCGAAGGCGGAGTTGGTGAGCGCGACGTCCCAGCGGTGGTCCACGAGGAAGCTGGGGTGGGGCAGGGACTCCATGAGCGCCGCGTAGTCGCACAGGTAGTCGCGCTGGGCCGGGTCCGTCGGCAGCCGGTTCCCTTCGTCGGCCCGCCAGGTCGGCGGCGGGTCGCGGTCCACCATGACGCGGAAGAGCCAGAAGCACTGCCGCTCGCTCATCTCCAACGCCTCGGCCAGGGCGAGCAGTTTGCGGTCGGTCCATTCCTTGACCAGGCCGCGCTCCCAATTGCCGTACGCACGCACGCTGATGCGCAGCCGCGCCGCCAGGTCCTCCTGGCTCAGGCCCAGTTCTTCCCGACGCTGGCGCAGGATTTCCTTGCGCCGCTCCGACCGCACGGCGCCGCGTGCGGACTCGTCGCCCGGCAGGCGGTCCTCACCGGCTGGGGCGAGGCCGTCGGACGGGCTCACCGCTGCGAGATGTGGCACCGAGAGCTCCCCCTTCTCACGGTCTGGATCTTCATTTCCGTGTGGCGATCCTGCTACCGACTTCATTCGAGTGTCAACTATTGTGGCAGTTCCAGCCTCTTGACAGCTCATTCCCGCCACAGCTGTGGCACGTTCTAGCCCTTCCAAGGCAGAACGGCTAGATTCCAGAAGCCGACCATGTGCCCGAACCGACTTCGCGCGATCTAGGAGAACCACTGGTGACAGACGGCTTCCCGGCTCCCGTCGCGGTGGCCCACGCACCCCTGGCGGCCACCGTCACGCGTGTCGCCGAACTCGCGGGCAAGATGGGCCGCGATCTGAATCAGGTCTTCGACCTGCGGCGCCTCTCCGAGGCCTCGGGCGTACCCGCGGACGTGGTCAGGAACCTGCTGGAGGGACGGCCGGCCGGTGAGCCCGATCTGCAGACCCGCTTCCTCCAGCGCCTCGACCTGCTCCGGCGCACCCGCCTCAAACCCAACGGCCGCCGCTACACGCAGCAGGAGATCGCGGACGGCGCGGGCATGTCCCGGCAGCAGGCCGGCGCCCTGATCAACGGGGACCGCCGGCCCACCATGGAGCACTGCGACGCGATCCAGCGCTTCTTCGGGGTGCACGCCGGTTTCCTCACCGCCCACGACGCCGACGCCCTCACCGACGCGCTCCAGCGGACCGAGCAGCAGCTGCTCCAGGACTTCGCGGGCCGTACGCGGGAGACGGCACCCGCCGCTGCCGCTTCGGTGGGCGATCCGCTGGCCAGGCTGCTCCAGAACCACGGGGTACGGGGCATCGCCTGGCGCGCCGCCCAACTGCCCAGCGACAAACACCGGGACAAGGTGACCGAATGGCTGGACATGCTCCTCGAAAGCGTCAAACCGAATGAATCCTGACCCAGTCGAAAGCTGGGTCTGATCCTTGAGTCCTGATCCGGATCCGCGCCGACGGGGAGAACGGTGAGCATAGGCAGAGAGCAGCGGCGGCTGTGCGGGGAGCTGGTGGCCGGCATCCGGCTGACCGCGCCCGTGGAACCCGTGGACCTCTACGCCGCCCTCTGCGAGGGCATGAGCAGACACCGCGGCCGCCGGGTGGACTTCCGGATGGCCTCGTTCCCGGCGGGGACGGCCAGCGGCCTGTGGCTCGACATGGCGGACCGCGATCTCGTGGTGGTCGAAGAACGCACCGCTCCCGACCACCAGTTGGTGATCCTGGGTCACGAGCTGTGGCACATGAAGGCCGGCCATTGCAGTCACCACGTCGACGGGGCGGCCGTCGCCGCGCGGCTGCTGTCCGACGAGGCCGATCTCGGCGAAACGGTCCGCCGCGTCGCCGCGCGCACGCGCGCCGACGTCCAGGAGGAGACCGAGGCCGAAACCTTCGGCTTACTGCTGGGCAGCCGGTGCCGGACCTGGCTGGCCGGATCGGCGAGCCACCGGGCTCCGGCCCAGCGCGACCAGTTGGCGGGCCGTATCGAGGCCTCGCTCGGATACCGGGGGCACAGGAACGACCGTTGAACGGCGAGGACTACTACATACCGGCGGCCGCGATGGCGATCTCGCTCGCCTTCAAGCTGCCGGCGCTACGGCACAACTGGCGCGACCCGCTGCTGCGGTCGGTCTGCGCCCTGCTGACCCTGGCCGGAGCGGTGTTCACCTTCGCCGCCCCGCCCACCATCGAGGCCGTCAACCGCTGGACGGGCATCGTCAACGTCTCCGCTCCCCTCGTCTACTGCCTGATCACCGCCTTCAGCGCCTCCTGCCTGGTGCTGGTCGTCAACTGGCGGGGCGGGCCGCCCGAACAGACCCGGCGGGTCTCGCGGCGCTGGATCCTCGGCTACAGCGCCGTCATCGTGGTTCTGATCGTGCTCTTCGTCCTCGGCGAGGCCCCCGTCGAGCGGCTGCGCGACTTCGACACGCATTACGCGAACACGCCCTACATCGGCCAGATGATCGGCCTGTACCTGCTGGCGCACCACGTGGCCGCGGTCGTGATGGTGGCCATGTGCTGGCGCTGGTCCCTCCAGGTGCGCGGCTGGCTCCGGGTCGGCCTGGTGATCATCGTCTGCGGCTACATGTTCAACCTCAGCTACGACGCCACCAAGATCTCCGCGGTCGTCGCCCGCTGGACGGGCCACAACCTCGACGGCCTGAGCACCTTCGTGGCCCCGCCGCTCGCCGCCGTGGGCGCGCTGATCAGCGCGATCGGTTTCGTCCTCCCGCTGGTCTGCCAGCGGCTGTCGGACAACTGGCAGAGCTGGACGACGTACCGGCGGCTCGGCACGCTCTGGCAGGAGGTGCGGATCTCCGCGCCCGGCGGCGCCGCCCCCGGCGTGCGGATGTCCTGGTGGTCCGCCGCCGAACTGCGGGTGATCCAGCGGGAGTCGGACATCCACGACGGGTTCCTCCACCTCGGCCCGTACTTCGACCGCCACCACCGCGACGACGCGTACGAGCGGGCCGTCGCGGAGGGCTCGGACGAGGAGACCGCCCGCGCGGTCGCCGACGCGGCGATGGTCGCGGCCGCCGTACGGGCCCGGTCGGCCGACCCCGAGGGCGCGGTCATCGGGGCGGCCGCCGAGGAGACCGTGTCCGACACCGCCGACGGCCCGCGCGATCTGCTGCGGATCTCCCACGCCCTGCGCCATTCACCGGTGGTGGCGGCCCTGCGCCGGCAGGTGGTGCTGTCGGGCGGCGGCGGGCCCGGCTGAGGATGTCCGGGGGCACGGCCCGCGAGGCTCAGCGCGCGGCCGCCACCGCCGGCTTGGGGAACAGGTCCTGGAAGGGCTCCGCCGAATCGGTGCCCTGGCGCCCGTAGGGGGCGTCGAAGCTCCACACCATGAACAGCAGGAACACGATCAGCGCGCTGAACAGCCCGGCGAGCAGCAACTCCCGCCCGGAGCGGCGGATCTGCAGCGCGAAGATCAACCCGACGGTGACCACCCCGCCGACCAGCAGCCCGAACCAGACCACCCCCGGCAGCGTCGACTCGGAGCTCTGCGCCCGCGCGTGCCGGGCGTCGTCGGCGGCCGCGATGTGATCGAGCAGCGGCTGATAGGCCTGCGCCTGCAGCTCGTTGGCAGGGCTCTGGTGCGTGAGGTCGCCGCGCAGCTTGCCGAGCAGTTCGGCGCCTTCAGCGGACGCGCTCTCGCCGGAGGTCAGCAGCGGCCAGTCCACGGCGAGGGTGTGGGAGACGTACGCGTCCACCTCGGCGCGGATGCGGTCGCGGACGGGGGCGGGGTAGACGTCGGCGCGCTGGGTGACCTCGTACAGCGACTGGGCCTCGCGGCGCACGCTGTCCTCGGCGGCGCCGCGTGCCTCCCAGACGCCGGCGATGGCCAGGCCCAGCACGATGGCGTAGACCACACCCACCATCATCGTCATGTACTCGATGACGTCGGGGGTTTCGCTGGTGTCCTCGTCGTCCGCGACGCGGCGGTGCCGGATCGTGGTGATGGTGAAGACGAGGGCGCAGACGAGCGCCATGGCGATGGCCAGAACCACCCATTGGGACACGTGGATTCTCCGTTGCGGATCAGTGGAGGAGGGATGCGCAGAGGTCAGCCGCGACTCTTGGAGCGCGGCCGCAGGGCGGCGGCGGCCAGGACGGCCGGCGTGGTGACGACGACCATGAGCATCATGGTGGACATGCCGTCCGGGCCGCGTCGCTCAAGGGCCACAGCGCGGTACGGACGCACGTGGAAGGCGCGCGCGGGCGCGGCGGCGGCCTTGGCGGCGGGCGGGGCGGGTGCACTGCTTGGCGGAGGCCCGGCCGCGTCGGCGGCAGCCGGCGGGGGGGCCGGCGGCTTCGCATCCCCCGCCCCCGCCTTCGCCCCGGGCCCGGCCGGCTCCGGCCGGGCGGGAAGCTCCGGCTCGGGAGTCCGGCCGGGGTGGCGCACGGTCGGCCGTGCGCTCCCGGGGGCGGCCATCGGCGGCGAGGGCCGCGGGGAGGGCCGTACCGAGGGCGGCGCGGCAAGGCCCGGCCGCGGTGGCCCGGCCGGCACGCACACGTCGACCCGGGCGCCGTCGCCCGCGACCGCCACGTGGCCGTGCAGCGGGCACAGCGCCGCGACCAGACCCGCCCCGGTGAGGTGCAGCCAAGCGACCACCGCGCGTCTCCCGTTTCCGCAGCACATATGAGGGTTACGGCTGAAGAAACGATCAGAGCGGCTCTTCGACACGCGGCAGACAGGTCAAGATCCTTGGCCGACGGACGACTTCAAGCCATCACCCCGGCCCCCGGGGACGCGTGAGGGGCGCGACCCCGAAGGCGGTTTCTAGCGGTCGTCGCAACACGTGGTTGGTTTGATCAAGCTGCGAGTAGTTTATGCAGGCGCTCGGCTGGGGTTTCCCAGCCGAGCGTTTTGCGTGGGCGGCCGTTGAGTTCGGCGGCGACGGAGGTGAGGTACTCGGGGGTGTGGGCGGACAGGTCGGTGCCCTTGGGGAAGTACTGCCGCAGCAGGCCGTTGGTGTTCTCGTTCGAGCCGCGCTGCCAGGGGCTGGCCGGGTCGCAGAAGTAGACCGGGATGTCCGTGGCGACGGTGAACTCGCCGTGTCGGCTCATCTCGCTGCCCTGGTCCCAGGTCAGGGACCGCTTCAGATGGGCGGGCAGGGTCTGGACGGTGGT
>NZ_JBSFTS010000006.1:0-249948 GCF_053591375.1 Streptomyces sp. NPDC003034 | reverse complement strand
GTACGGGAGCTGCTGGCGGGGCGGTACGGGCGCGAGGAGCTCCAGGCGTCGGCGGACTGACCACCGGCGCGGTGGTCACGTCGCCGCAGCCGCGGGTGATCGCGCGGGGCTCGTCGCTGAAGGTCGCTCCTCGCTGAGGGTCACAGCCCCAGCATGAGGAACAGCCCGGAGACCAGCGCGAACACGAGGACGAACAGCCGCATCCGGCGCGCGTCCATCCGGTGGTGCACCAGGCGGCTCGCCCACGCTCCGGCGGCGATCGCGGGGAGCAGCGCGAGCGCCCACCCCAGATCTCCCGCCTGCCCCTCCCCCGTCGCGAACAGCAGGGCCAGCGAAGCCACTTCGCCGATCAGGAAGCAGGCGGCGACGGTGGAACGCAGCTCGGCCGGCGGCCGGTGCTGGTAGACCAGCGCGAGCGGCGGCCCGCCGATGCCGGTCGCGGTCTCCGTCAGCCCGGTCACCGCGCCGGCGGCGACATAGGCGACCCGGCCGGGGGTGAACGCGGGTGCGGCGAGACTCACCACCGCCGCCAGGACGGTGGCGATGCCCACGCACAGGCCGAGGCTGCGGTCCGGGATCAGCCAGAGCAGCGCCAGTCCGCCGGGCGTGGCGGCGAGCCGCGCCACGGTGATCCAGCCCGCGCCCCGCAGATCGAGCGAGGCGCGTTCACGCCAGGCGACGTACAGATTGAGCGGGATCATCGACGCCAGGACGAACACCGGGAGCAGACCGGGATCGAGGATCCCGGCCACCGGCGCGACGATCAGGGCGAAACCGAGCCCGCTGCTGCCCTGGACGAAGGCGGCGAGGGCCACCGTGACGGCCAGGACCGCCAGTGTCTCGGGGCTCACGGCGCGGTGCTCCGCTCACGTGCCGCCGTGGAGGTGGGGTGCACCCGGACGATCGGCGCTCTTTCCACGACGGCACGGGCCAGTTCGGCCGCCTGCCGTACGAGCGCGGGGCCGTCCCAGGCGACGGGCCGGCCGCACCACAGGCGCATCCGGCCGGCGACGAACACGGCGGTGATCTGGTCGCGGTTGCCGCGCCGCACCAGTTCCCAGGGCAGGTCCCACGAGAGGGCGAGTTCGGGATTGGTGACGTCGACGAGGAGGAAGTCGGCGGCCAGTCCCTCGGCGACGGTGCCGGTGCGCGTACCGAGGCCGACGGCGTCGGCGCCGCCGCGCGTGGCCTGCTCCAGCCAGGTCCAGCCGGCTCCGCACGAGGAGTCGCCGGTGACCAGGCCGTACGCCAGCCGCTGCGCGAACTCGGCCGCCTCGGCGAGCCGGAACCCGTCGCCGCGGGTCCCGTCCGTACCGAGCCCGAAGCGGACCCCGCGCTCGGCCATGGCCGTGGCCGGGGCGACGGCGTTGCCCTTCCAGGCGCTGGCGACCGGGTTGTAGCTGACGGCGGTCCCGGTGTCGGCGAGCAGGGTCAGCTCGCGCGGAGTGAGCAAGGTGGCGTGCGCGGCGAGCAGTTGCGGGCCGAGCGCCCCGACGTGGTGCAGGTACTCCAGCGGGCGCAGGCCGTGGCGTACGAGCGAGCGCTCGACACCGGCCAGGTGCTCGTTGACGTGGATCTGTACGGTCGCCCCCGCCTCCGCGGCGAGCCGGGCCGTACGGCGCAGGGTGGCGGCCGTGGCCGCCTCCGGTATGGAGACGGCGAGCGAGGCGTGGACGAGCTCGTCCCCCTCGTAGCGGGCGAGGTGCTTCTCCGCGGCGTCGACGGCCGGGGAGGCGCCGTGGGCCTCCCCGGCCCCATCGGCCCCGGCGTCGTCGCAGACGCGTCCGAGCACGCAGCGGATGCCGGCGTCACGGGCGGCGCAGGCGACGACATCCACGTCCACGTCGGCGCGGGTGCCCGCGTCCGTGACCGTGGTGAATCCGCCGCGCAGCGCCTCGTACGCCGCCAATTTCGCGGCGACGTAAGCCGATTCCTCGTCTAGCGCGCCCTCCAGCGGAACCCACACCCGCCGGAAGATCTCCGACGGCTCCCCGAAGGCGAGGGCGGAGCCGAAGCTCTGCGTGAGGTGGTGGTGGGCGTCGACGAATCCGGGCATCAGCACGTGGCCGGGCAGCCGTACGGGATCCAGGTGCGGGTGGGCGCCCTTGACTTCCTCCTCGGGGCCCACGGCGCGGAAGGAACCGTCGGCCACGACGACCGCGAAGCCGTCGGCGGGGCCTGCGGGCAGCAGCACGGCATCCGGTACGAGGAGGAGCGCGCCGGGGCTGTTGAGGAGGTCGGGGGTGAGCTGGTTCATCGGTCGCTTTCCGTGCGGTCGCCGGTCGGGCGGGTGGTGCTGAGGGGAGTGGTGCTCATACGGGCACTCTTCAGACGGGCACTGCTCAGACGGGCACTGATGCCCGGCCTCACGTGGTGGAAGAGGATGTTGAGGACCGCGGCGACGAACGCGCCGACGGCGACGCCGCTTTCGAGGAGGATGCGGATGTTGGGCGAGAAGCCGGCGTAGACGCCGGGGATGAGGATGGGCAGCAGGCCGAGGGCGAGGGCGACGGCACAGATGAAGGTGCTGGTGTGCTTGTCGAGGTCCGAGCGGCCGAGCATCTGCACCCCGAGCACGGTGATCACGGCGAAGACGACCATGGCGGTGCCTCCGATGACCGCGGCCGGGATGACGCTGATCGCTCGGGTCACGGGTGCGAGGAATCCGATGACGATGAGGACCACTCCGGCCGCGGCGGTGACGAAACGGCTGCGCACGCCGGTGACGCGGACGATGCCGATGTTCTCGCCGCTCGTCACCATCAGCGGCAGTCCGAAGAAGCCGCCGAAGAGGGAGGTGAGGGCGTCGCCTCGGATGGTCTTGGGGACATCGGTGCGCTGGTCGATCTCCTTGCCGACCGCCTCGGCGTTGATGGCCGTCTGGCCGGTGGCCTCCGCCATGGAGGCGAGGCTGTAGAGCATCAGCGGCAGCGCGGCGACGAGGCTGAACTCGGGTGAGCCGAACGGCATCAGCTGCGGCGCGCTGACCAGCCCGCCTTCGGCGGCGCGGCCGAAGTCGATGGTGCCGAGCACGGCGGCCAGGGCGGTGCCGGCGAGGAGTCCGAGCATGACGGCGAGCTGGCGCAGGACGCCGGTGAAGAGCAGGTAGAAGAGGACGGTGAACCCGATCGTCGCCATGCCGAGTGCGAGATTGGTGGTGTCGGCGAATCCGGGCTGGCCGGGACGGCCGGTGACGAGGACGGCGCCGACCTTCACCAGGTTGACGCCCACGATGACGATCATCGTGCCGATGACGAGGGCCGGGAAGTAGGCGAGCAGCCGCGAGAAGACGGGCAGGACGACGAAGTAGAAGGCGGCGGTGAGGATGACCGCGCCGGTGGCCGTACGCAGGCCGTGCTGTTCGGCGATGGCGAGGAAGAGGATGAGCGGCGCGCCGCCCGGCAGCATCACGAACGGCAGCCGCGGCCCGAACTTCCACGGCCCGAGCGACTGGATCAGGGATCCGACGCCGGAGAGCACGAAGGCGGCGGAGAGCAGATTGACGGTCAGACCGGGGTCGAGGCGCAGGGTGGCACTCATCAGGAAGATCGCCGAGATGGGGGTGGCGGCCATGACGAGGACGTGCTGGATTCCGAAGAGGATGATCCTGCCGAGGGGGCGGGACTCGTCGACGGGGTGGGTGGGCGCGGGCGCCGGTGGCTGTTCCGTACCGGGCAGGGTCTGGCGGGGACTGGACACGCTTGAGCTCCGTTCGGCGTTCGGCACGCTCGGGTTTCAGCCGCGATCCGGCCCTGGACGGAGAGCCAAATCGATTTGGCCAAATCGATTTGGCCGTCAGTATGTGAGGCCGAGTGGCGGGCGTCAAGAGCCGTAACGCGGGGCCGGCGCGCGGCCTGGCGGGCCGCCGGGGGCGGCCGTCGAAGCTACTGAGCAGTTCCGCGGCGGCCGGACCGCGCCGTCGCGCCGTCGCGCTGGCGCGGGCTGTGGGTTGGGGGGCCGGGCTGGCGGCTGCGGCTGCGCCGCGGGCTCCGCGGCAGCGGCGGGCGGCCGCTCGACGTCCGCGTCCGGCGGGGGCGGCAGCGGCGAGGGTCACGGCCACGACAGCCACCGGCAGCAGCAGTAGCGGCGGGCGGCAGCACCAACAACGGCACCATGAGTGGCACCAGGGGCTGCGGTCGCGGCAGGGCGTCCGCAGCAGGGGCGGTCCTGCCGTCCGGTGACGACAAAACAGCAGTGGCGGCAGCAGCGGCAACCGCACCTGGGCGGCTCCGGCTGCGGTCGCGGCGGGGCGGCCCCAGCAGGGGCAGTGCTCACCGTCCGATGACGGCACCGGCACCGGCACCGGTGGCAGTAGCGGCGGTGGGGGTAGGCGGCAGCGCGGACATCGGCACGACGGGCGGCACCAGGAGCTGCGGTCACGGCAGGGCCGCGGACAGAACGGGTGCTCTTCCCCGTCCGGTGACGGCGACGGCTGCACCGACAGCAGTATCGGCGACAGCAACCGCCCCAGGGGCGGCACCGGCTGCGGGCGCGGTGGGGCGGCCGCAGCAGGGACAGTGCTCACCGTCCGGTGACGGCGACGGCTGCGTCGGCAGCAGTAGCGGGCGGCATCGGCGCCGCACCGGGGGATCCGGTCGTGGCAGGGGCGGGTTCGGCGGGTCCTTACCGTCCGGCGACCGTGGCGACACGGGGCCGGACTGGAGTGGGCGTACGGTGAACGGGCACCGCGACGGAGCGGGCGGCGGGCGGCGGTCCCACGCGGTTGTCGTGGAGACCGTCGCCCGTGGTGTTCAGGTGGCTTGTGGCCGGTCCTCGCCCTGCCGGCTCGGCACCTCGCGGCGTGCGCCCCCATGACGGCGAGGGCCGGACCTTCATCGGTGCACGGGCCGTGCGATGCCCTCAGCAGCATCGCCGACTGCGGCGGATGAGCATGAAGGCGATGAGCGCGACGCCCGCCGCGAGCAGCAAAGTCCGGTTGGCCCGCGCGGTGCCGGCCGCCGCGGCGGCCTTCTCGCGTACCTGGGCGGTGACTTGTTCGGCCTTCTCGCCGGCCTGTTCCCTGACGGCGGCGGCCTTCTCCTGGGCCCGGGCGGTGACGTCGACCTTGGCCGCCAACGCCTCTACGGTCTCGGCGAGTTCTGCGCGGGTGCGCTCGATCTGTTCCCGCAGCTGCTGAGGAGTAGGAGAGGAATCGTTGCCGTCGGAGTGCTTGGTCATCGGTGTGCTTTCTCCTTGATCGCGGCGGAGGTGGACCTTACGGGTGCAGGTGGTGATCATCGCTCGGCGGCGCGCTCGACCCCCGCCGCCGAGCTGGTGCCCTACGCCAGACGGCGCAGACAAGCCCCTGAGGGCGTGTACCGGCCCCCGCCCGCCCCGGACGTACGAAGGCGCTCCGGCAGGGGCTTCACGAGCATCCCCCAGAATCGGGTTGCACCTTGAGCGGCCTGCGGCCAGTTGACCCACTCGGGCCTCCGCGTCCCCCGGTCGGGCCCCCGTACCGCGTGGTGCGGCATGTCATCCCCGCACATCCCCGCCCATGGCGCACGTTGATACGCAGCCGGCCGCGCACGCCGCGCGGCGGCGGGACCTGGAGGTACGTGGTGAGCGACGACCGCGAGGATCGCTACGAGCTGGTGTTCGAGAGTGGTGAGTCCGGTACGGAAGCCGGGGACACCGTCATCGTCCTTCGCACCGCGCAGACAGGTCCCGGCGGCCATCCCGTCTACGCCGACGAAACGGGGATCGTCCGTGCCGAGATCAGCGATCAAGGTGAGGTGCGGATGTTGGCCTCAGGAGGCCAGCAGGCCCCGTCGCACCCCCTCGAAGTCCGCCGCCCCGCGACCTGATCGCCAGCACCCCTCCCCTCAAGGGCGGTTCACCCAGAAGCGGCATTCCTGATTCCGCGCGACGGGGCATGAATGAGGGCGGCCTTCGCGGATAGGAGCGCGAAAGCAAGTACGTCGACAAGGAGGTACACAGCATGTCGCAGGTCGAGGAATCCATCGAGGTCAATGTCCCCGTCCGTACCGCCTACAACCAGTGGACCCAGTTCGAGTCCTTCCCCCACTTCATGGACGGGGTGGAGCGGATCGAGCAGCTCACCGACACCCTCACCCGCTGGCACACCAAGATCGCCGGTGCCGACCGCACCTTCGACGCGAAGATCACGCAGCAGATCCCCGACGAGCGCATCGCCTGGACGACCGTGGGCGGTGAGACCGAGCAGGGCGGTGTCGTGACCTTCCACCGCCTGGACGAGAACACCACCAAGATCATGCTCCAGCTGGACTACGACCCCGAAGGCTTCGTCGAGAACGTCGGCGACAAGCTCGGCATGGTCAAGCACCGGATTTCCGGCGACCTCAAGCGGTTCAAGGAGTTCATCGAGGGCCCGCGTGCCGGCAACGAGACCGGCGCCTGGCGCGGCGAGGTCTGACCCGCGACCGGCGAGCGGCCCCGGCCCGGACGGGCCCGGACGTCCAAGCGGCCCCGCCACTCACCCGTACGAGGTGAGTGGCGGGGCCTTCGCACACCGGGCGGGGCCCGC
Source organism: Streptomyces sp. NPDC003034 (assembly GCF_053591375.1). Lineage (NCBI taxonomy): Bacteria > Bacillati > Actinomycetota > Actinomycetes > Kitasatosporales > Streptomycetaceae > Streptomyces > Streptomyces sp. NPDC003034. The sequence goes on along the minus strand of NZ_JBSFTS010000006.1, from coordinate 243,440 downwards.
CGCGGCGCCGTCGGCCCCGCCGCGCCGTCGGGCCCTGCCGAGTCGCTCCGGTCTCAGCTCCCGGTGCCGAGCCGCTCCGGTCTCAGCTCTCGGCCGGGGGATGTTCTCCCGGCCCGGCCAGGCCGGGGGCGAGCGGAGTGGGTGACAGGTCCGCGGTTTCCTCCCCGGGCTCCAGAAGGGTGTCGGCGGCCCCCACGATCAGCGGATCCGGCACACCCACCGCGGCGGGGTCCTTGCGTTCGTACTCCAGGCGCCACAGCAGGTGCCGCATCGCTTCCAGGCGGGCGCGGCGCTTGTCGTTGCTCTTGACCACCGTCCAGGGGGCGTGCACGGTGTCGGTCGCGCGGAACATGGCCACCTTCGCCTCGGTGTAGTCGTCCCACCGGTCCAGGGAGGCCACATCCGTAGGAGAGAGCTTCCACTGGCGCACCGGGTCCACCTGGCGGATGGCGAAGCGGGTGCGCTGTTCGGAGCGCGAGACGGAGAACCAGAACTTGATCAGTTTGATGCCGTCCTCCACCAGCATGCTTTCGAAGACCGGGCACTGGTGCAGGAAGAGCGCGTACTCCTCATCCGTGCAGAACCTCATCACCCGCTCCACACCCGCGCGGTTGTACCAGGACCGGTCGAAGAAGACGATCTCCCCGCGCGCGGGGAGGTGGGCGACGTAACGCTGGAAGTACCACTGGCCGGCTTCCCGCTCCGTGGGCTTGTCCAGGGCCACCACGCGTGCGCCACGAGGGTTGAGCCGTTCGGTGAACCGCTGGATCGTGCCGCCCTTGCCCGCCGCGTCCCGGCCCTCGCAGATCACGATGACCCGGGCCCCGGTGTCCTTGACCCACCGTTGCAGTTTCAGCATCTCTATCTGCAGGATCCGCTTGCTGCGCTCGTACTCGCCCCGGCGCACCTTCCGCTCGTACGGGTAGTTCTCCCGCCAGGTCTGGATCGGGGACCCGCCCGCGTCCAGCAGGATGGGCTGCTCGGGCCTGCTGTCGTCCACGCTCAGCCCGTCCAGCAGCTTTTCCTGCAGCTCGTCCGCGGCGTCACCGCTCACCTGCGCACACTCCCTCCGGATTGCCTTTCCGGTCGCCTGCCCGCCACACCTCGGTCCATGCCCTCGGTCGATGCCCTCGGTCGATGCCCTCGGTACATGCCCTCCGCCCCAGCGCGGACCGATAATGATCGCCGGGATCACGGGTAGGCGCTCCGCATGATCGCTTACAGCACTCTCGCCGCATCCGAGTCCGAGACCGCGCCGCTGCTGCTCATCGTGGTCGGCGTGGCCGTGGCCGCGCTCCTGTTGGCCGCCTTCTGGTGGGGAAGCCGTCGTGTCGCCCGCCGGCGTCGTCCCTCCGCATCGCCGCAGGAAGCCCCGCAGCCCCGGCAGAACTCCTGGCAGACGCCGCAGGACGACCCGGAACTCGGCCACCCCCACCCCTGACGCAGGAGCACACTCACCCGTGCGCGCCTGCGTGGCCCCGGCGCGCACGGTACTCGCCAACTGCCCCCGTGATGAGGGACGCAGGCTCGTGAAGGCGAAACTGGAAAACGTTCCCCGGCGTGTCGGGCCCCCATCTCCATGAATCGGTACGGAGATCACCGACAGAAACGGATCGCCCATCCGAAGAAGGGCCGATACCAGGGGAGATCAACTGATCGATAACGGCGCGGAAACGAATTTTACGGAACCGAGACAACCTTTCCCCGTGTCCAAGAGCGCCGTAGCGGGGTCGGCACAGAAGACTGGTCGGCTGTCACAGCCAAGCAGAAAAGGAGCCTTCTCAAGAACCCGGCCGACTGTCTTGTTTCCGCATGCGGAGGTATCACGATGCCCCACTCCATCACGGATTCCCGCAAGGCCCCGCACCGCCCATCAGCCGCTCGTCCCCCTTTGAGGGCCTACGCGTACATCCTCCTGCCCCTTCTGGGCGTCACCACCGCCTCCGCCCCTGTCACCCCCGCCTACGCGGCTGCCCCGTACAGCAGCAAAGCCCTGGCCGTGGCAGCTTCCAAGGAGGGCTCGCCCTATGCACGGGGCGCCACCGGACCCAGGCGCTTCGACTGCTCCGGGCTGACGCTGTACGCGTTCCGCAAGGCCGGCCGAAAACTTCCCCGGACCGCCGAGCAACAGTACCGACATACGCGCCGCATCCCGCCCGTTCAAAGGGCGTTGGGAGATCTCGTATTCTTCCCCCGGGGCTCGACCGTGGGCCATGTGGGCATCTACGCCGGCCACAACAAGATCTGGCACGCGCCACGGCCGGGCACCACCGTCCGGCTGGAAAGGATCTGGACCGGCAACGTGCGTTACGGACGGGCTACATGATACTCCCCGCTGTCTCCCTTCCCCGATTGCGCTCGGGGTGAGAATGGTTCGGCGGGAGAAGATGGCGATTGCGTTCAGTCCCGCTCCTCGAACGCCTCCGTCAGCAGCAGTTTCTTCTGCGGCTTTCCCATGGCGTTGCGCGGCACCGTCGGGACGAAGCGGACCTCGCGCGGGCGTTTGTGCACCGAGAGGTGTGCGGCGACGAAGTCGGTCAGTTCGGCCGCCGTGACTCCCTCGGCGACGACGAAGGCGACGATCCGCTGGCCGAGATCCGTGTCGGGAACGCCGACCACGGCCGCCTCGCGCACCTTCGGGTGGTCCAGCAGCGTGTTCTCGATCTCCCCCGCGCCGATCCGGTAGCCGCCCGACTTGATCATGTCAATGGAGGCGCGGCCTACGATCCGGTGGACTCCGTCCGCCTCGTCCACGGCGGCGATGTCTCCCGTACGGAACCAGCCGTCCTCCGTGTACGCGGCCGCCGTGGCCTCCGGTCGGCCGAGGTATCCGGAGAACAACGTCGGGCCGGTGAGCTGGAGTTCCCCGATCTCGGCACCCTGCTCGGCGGCGATGCGCGTACGGATGCCCGGGAGCGGGGTGCCGACCGTACCGGGCCGTACCTCGCCGCCCGCTCGGCCGCTGACCGTGATCAGCGTCTCCGTCATTCCGTACCGCTCCACGGGCCGAAGCCCGGTCAGCCGCTCCAGGTCCCGGAAGACGGGGGCGGGGAGGGCTGCGCTGCCCGAGACCAGCAGCCTGGCACCGGACAGCGCGGCGGCGGCGTCCGGCGCGGCGGCGATGCGCGACCACACCGTCGGCACCCCGAAGTACAGGCTTCCGCGCGCCTCCGCATAGGCCGCGGGCGTCGGCCGTCCGGTGTGCAGGAGCCGGCTGCCGGTGCGCAGGGCCCCGAGTACGCCGAGGACCAGCCCGTGCACGTGGAACAGCGGCAGCCCGTGGACGAGGGTGTCCTCGGCGCTCCACTGCCAGGCTGCGGCGAGCGCGTCCAGGTCGGCGGCGATCGCCGCGCCGGTCAGGACCACGCCTTTGGGCGCGCCCGTGGTCCCGGAGGTGTACAGGACGAGCGCCGGGTCGTCGCCGGAGCCACCGCCCGGCCGCAAGGCAGCGGGAAGGGGCGCCGAGGCGGTGGCGGCGGAGCCGGAGGAGCGCCGGGCGAAGTCCACGTCGAGGAGCACCGCCCCCGAGTCCCGCAGAATGTGCTCCCGCTCGGCCCGCCCCGCATCGGGCGGCAGGGGTACGAAGGGCACCCCGGCGAGCAGTCCCCCGACCACGGCGGCGACGGTCTCCAGGGAGACCGTCGCGTTCACCGCGAAGGCCGGGGCGCCGGCCACCTCGGCGGCCACCGCGCGGGCCGCGCCGAGCAACTCCTCGTAGGAGGCGGTGCGGCCGGCGACGGTGACGGCGTCTGCCCGGTCCCCGTAGGCGCCGGTGAGTGCGGTCAGCATGGGGCAACTCCCCTTCGGGCGTGGGTGGCGGGGTGGATGGACGGGGGTGACCTGTCGGCCACGGCGCCAGCCTACGCGGCGCGGCGGCGAGCACGGCCGACCCCACGGCGGGTCCCCGCCGGGGCTAGCCACGTCGCTCGAAGCCGGCGTGAACCATGCAAAGACCCGCTGCCGTTCCACCAGGCCCTGTCGCCAAAGTCCCTCCTGGCCCGGAGCTACTTAGACAATAGGACCTACGCTGGCCCCATGATCACCTCAAAACCGCGGCTGGAGCCGGTCACCGAGCAGAACTTCGACGCCGTGTGCGCGATACGGGTGCGCCCGGACCAGGCGCACCTCGTCTCCCCCGTGGTCAAGTCCCTGGCCGAGGCCTACGTCCACGGGGGGACCGCCTGGCCGCGCGCCATCGTGGACGGCGACGAGGTGGTCGGCTTCGTCATGGCCTTCCTGGACATCGCCTGGGCTCCGGACCGCGATCCGGCGGACATCCGCTCCGGCATCTGGCGCCTGAACATCTCGGCCGCCCACCAGGGCAAGGGCTACGGCCGTTTCGCGGTCGGGGCCGTCACCACGGAGCTCCGCCGCCGGGGCGCCACCCGCGCGTACGTCACCTGGGAGCGGGGCCCCGGCTCGCCGGAGCCGTTCTACCTCGGTCTCGGCTTCCGCATCACCGGCGAGGTGAGCGGCGGGCAGACCGTCGGCGAACTGCCGCTCTAGGGCGTGTCTTTCGGATCTTGTCGGCCGAGCCCGCGTTGTCCGGCGCCGTGCATCCCGAGACGGAGGAGCTTGCCTCGTACTGGACGTACTGGGAAGCCCCGACAACGCAGGGAGGTGCGGTGCCGGGCAACGCGGGCCCAGCAAGATCCGAAAGACACGCCCCAGGTTCTGTCGTCAAGTAGCCCCGAACCAGGAGGGACTTTGACGACAGGCCCTGGTCCCCCTCAAGCACGGTGCAGGTCAAGGAATATGATCACATGACGGCATGACAAAGACGCTCTACCTGTTCTGCTCCGCCGCTCCGCCCGTCTTCGACGTGGCCCATGTGATCGAGGACGCACAGACCCGCGGCTGGGACGTATGTCTCGGCCTCACCCCCACCGCGGCTCACTGGCTGGCCGGGAGTCTCGAAGGGCTGGCGGCCCTCACCGGTCACCCGGTCCGCTGGCAGTACAAGCTGCCCGGGGAGGCCGATCTCTGGCCGCCGGCCGATGCCCTGCTCTTCGCGCCGGTCACCTTCAATTCGCTCAACTCCTGGGCCCTCGGCCTCACCGACCGCTTCACCGTCGGCGTTGCCGCCGAGGCCACCGGCAAGGGGACGCCGGTCGTCGCCATGCCGTGCACCAATGCGGCCCTCGCGGCGCACCCCCAGTTCGAGCAGTCCCTGGCCGTGCTGCGCGGCGCCGGAGTCGAGTTGCTCTACGGCGAGGGCGGTTTCACCCCCGGCCCGGCGGGCCCGGACGACTCGCCGCACTTCCCGTGGTCGGCTGCCCTGGACGCCGTGGACCGCGCGGGCACGGCCAGAGCCTGAAGGAGCCCGGGCGACGGGACTGCGCCCCCGCTCCCCCGTCATCCCGTCGGCCGCCTCGCGCCACAGGTCCGCAGGTCCGTGGTGCGGGGCGTACATGTCCTCGCAGGCGTGGGGTCGCCCCCACATTCAGTTCACCCGCGGTTGAAAGTACTGGTCGACTGGTTTCTTTTGTCGCCGCCCCGTTAGATTGACCTCCGTACGAGCCGCCATCTCAGCGGCGCAGCCCGCAGCGGTCACCGCTCGGACACCGACCGGGAGAAGCACGTGGCGAGGGTCAGGCAGGAACGGGCCGAGATCACCCGGCAGGCGATCCTCGACGGGGCGGCCGTCGCCTTCGACCGCTCGGGCTTCGACGGCACGAGCCTCAGCGACGTGGTCAGGAACGCCGGCGTCACGAAGGGCGCCCTGTACTTCCATTTCCCTTCCAAGGAAGCCCTCGCCCGCGCCCTCATGGACGAGCAGTTCCAGGTTTCGCAGGACCTCCCCGCCATTGAGGATCCGGGCCTCCAGACGGTCATCGACCTCACCCACCGGATGGCGCACGGGCTGCGCACCAACGTCCGCATCCGGGCCGGCATCCGGCTGGTGATCGAGTTCGGCTCCTTCACCCAGCCGGACCCTTCCCCGTACAACGCGTGGATCGACACCTGCCACGCCTGCCTGGTCCCGGCCCGGGAACGCGGCGACGTCCTGCCGTCGATCGACCCGTACGACCTCTCCGCGCTCCTCGTCGGCTCGTTCACCGGCATCCAGGTCACCTCGCACGTCCGCACCGGCCGCGAGGACCTGCACAGCCGGCTCACGGACCTGTGGACCTTCCTCCTGCCGGGGATCGTGCCCGCGCCGCGCATCCCTCGCTTCGATCCGACGGGCTCGCCCGGATGCCGGGCGGAACTGGGCATCGTGGACCAGGACTCGGCCCGGGAGGCGGCCCGGGAAGCGGCTCCCGCTCCGACGTCGGAGATCGCGCCCGTTCCCCCGGCAGTGCCGGCCGGCTGACGGCCTCGCCACCGCGCCCCGGCGGCCGCCGGCTACGGGAACCCGTACGGAGGGACTACGGCCAACCGGGGAGGATCAGGCCCGGCGGAAGCGGTCCTCGCCGCGATCGTCGGCGTACTCCCAGCCGGTCGAGGGCGCCTGCCGGGGCAGCGTGCGGCCTTCCCGCCGCCACTCGCGTTCCAGCGCGTCGTAGATCGGCGTATCGCTCAAGGGCCGGTACGCCGCGCGAAGCGGGTACCGGGTGAAGGCCTGCGGGGCGAACGTTGTCTCCTGCATGCCGGCCCAACGATTCTGCAGCTGGGCGCGTGACGGCACGTAACCGTTTCGTAAGCGAGACGGGACGTGCGAGGGGGCCGGTGCTATCGGGACCGGGCTTGACGCGTGCGCGAGCGGTTCTCCTGGCGGATCGCCTCCAGCAGCTCGGGCCGGCTCATGCGCGACCGGCCGCTGATGTCCAGCCGCTGGGCCAGTTCGTACAGGTGCCGCTTGGTCGCGTTCTCGTCGACGCCTTCGCCACTGCGGGCGGGCTTGTCCCGCGGTGTCGCGGCGCGCGGGTCCGAGGGGCCCTTGCGGCCGTGCTCCTTCCGCTCCCAGTGGTCCGCGACCTTCTCGAACTTGTGCTTGAGGGCGCTGAAGGCGACGCGGTGGGCCCGCTCCCCCTCCCCGTACTGTTCGACGGCCGAATCGTGGGCCGCGATCCAGGTGCGCCGCGCCTCCTCGGGCGAGCGCTCCAGCGTCGAAGGAAGCTCGTCACGTCCTGGCATGTTCCCCTCCGGTGCGATGCCGTGCGATGCGGGTGCGATGCGGTGCGGTTCTCGTGTGATGCGGTGCGATGCGTGCGGGCTCCGGGGGCGAGGCTTGCGGGCGTCCCCACGCAAGGGCCGCCGCACTCCGCCTGCCGAACGCCTTCGAGCGGTGCGGCGTGCGGAGCGCAGCGGTCCGGCGGGGCCAGACGGGGTCAGACCGGGGTGACGTTCTCCGCCTGCGGTCCCTTGGGGCCCTGCACGACGTCGAACTGCACCTGCTGCCCCTCGTTGAGCTCGCGGAACCCGGTCGCGGCGATGGCCGAGTAGTGGACGAACACGTCCGGGCCGCCGCTGTCCTGTGAGATGAAGCCGAAGCCCTTCTCAGCGTTGAACCACTTCACTGTGCCGGTAGCCATCTGATCTCCTTGGTGCGCGCTACGGGCCTCTGCCCGCGTCACCCACCCTGCTCGTGGTGACGCCAGGTGCCCTCGTCACGCACGCTCACACTCGTCACGCTCGTACCCGGCACCCGCCACCGCAGCGGTGTGCGACGCCCACTGAGCGCCTTCCCGCAACCGGAAGACCCATGCACGCCGCTCCGCAACGGACGTGCGGCGCGGGCGCCCCGGACGGCATTGACGCCTTGCGGTGGAACGGTTACCGCCGGTGCATCGTTGCGCCCCGGGAGCCTGACGCGTGTTCGCGGCAGATCACGACGCGCTGCGCCCCGGGGTGAGCCGACGGGAACCGGGTAGGCGCACCGCGGGAAAGGACGGTGCTGTGGAACTCTCCGACTGGCTCCTCGTGTCCGCGGAACGCGGCAATACCTCGACACGCCTGGACAGCCGCCACCCGGGCGGTGCGGCCTGGTCGCGGGGCAACCACGTGCGGGCGCTGGTGCACGGAAGCACCTACTTCCGCGAGCTGCTCGCCGCGATCCGCTCGCAGCGGGCAGGTGATCTGCTGCTGTTCACCGACTGGCGTGGTGACCCGAAGGAGCGCCTCGACGGTGAGGGCAGTGAGGTCGGCAAGGTCCTGGGCGAGGCGGCCGAGCGCGGCGTGATCGTGAAAGGGCTGATCTGGCGTTCCCACCTCGACCAGTTCCAGTTCAGCGAGGAGGAGAACCTGCACCTCGGTGAGGAGATCGAAGCGGCCGGCGGCGAGTGCCTGCTCGACATGCGGGTGCGCCCCGGGGGATCCCACCACCAGAAGCTCGTCGTGCTGCGGCATCCCGGCCGTCCCGAGCGCGACGTCGCGTACGTCGGCGGCATCGACCTGTGCTACAGCCGCAAGGACGACGCCGCGCACGGCGGCGACCCGCAGTCCTTGCCCTTCGCCGACGCCTACGGCGCCCGTCCGCCCTGGCACGACGTCCAGCTCGCCATCCACGGACCGGCCGTCGGTGACATCGAGGCCGGCTTCCGCGAGCGCTGGGAGGACCCTGCGCCGCTCAGCCGCAGCCCGCTGACCCGCCTGCGGCAACTCATGCACCGGGAGGACACGCACGCCGACCGCCTGCCGCCGCAGCTGCCGGACCCCGAACCCCGCGGTACGCACACCGTCCAGGTCCTGCGCACCTACCCCAACCGTCTGCTGCGCGGCTATGCCTTCGCGCCGGACGGCGAGCGGAGCATCGCGCGCAGCTACCTCAAGGCCCTGCGGCGGGCTCGGGCGCTCATCTACCTGGAGGACCAGTACCTGTGGTCTCCGCACGTCGTGGAATGCTTCGCCCGCGCGCTGGCCGCGAATCCGGAGCTGCGCCTGATCGCGGTCATCCCCTCCGTCCCGGAACAGGACGGCCGGATCGCGCTGCCGACGAACCTGGTGGGCCGGATCAAGGCGCTCGACACGCTGCGCCGCGCAGGAGGGGACCGGGTGGCGGTGTACGGCCTGGAAAACCATGCCGGGACGCCGGTGTACGTCCACGCGAAGGTCTGTGTGATCGACGACGTGTGGGTCTCGGCCGGTTCGGACAACGTCAACCTCCGGTCCTGGACCCATGACTCGGAACTCAACTGCGCCGTGCTGGACGAGACTCCGGACCCGCGGGAGCCGAGGGATCCCGGCGGTCTCGGAGACAACGCGCGCCGCTTCGCGCGGGAGCTGCGGCTGAGCCTCTCGCGCGAGCACCTGGACCTAGACCTGGACCAGGAGGATCCTCACGGTCCGAGCGGCCCCGATGCCGAACCGGACGCCGACGCCCCCGACCCCCTGTGCGACCCGGTGCGCGCCTTCGACCTCTTCGCCGAAGCGGCGGCGGCGCTGGACTCCTGGCACGAGGGCGGCCGACAGGGTCCGCGACCGCCCGGACGCCTTCGCGCGTACCGCCCGCCGGACCTGTCACCGGCTGTGAAGACACTCTCCATGCCCCTGTACCGCCTGCTGGTCGACCCGGACGGCCGTCCGTGGAGGCTGCGGCGGCACAACGCGTTCTGAATGCGCCGCGGACGCGGACGGGCGCGGACAAGCGCCGAGTCCCGCCCGCGGCTGGCCTGCGGCGGGCGGGACCTCGGCGGCAGGCCCGTCAGGAGGCGGACCCTGTCACGCGGTCAGGAGGCAGAACCGGTCACCTCGTCAGGTCACAGGGCCGGGTGGGCGTTCCTCATCAGTTCCTGGAACTGCGCGGAGAACCACTTGCCCGACAGGGGTGCGTCCGGCAGTGCGCCGGACATGTGGTTGTTGTTCCGCGGGTTACCCGTGTACGTCGGGTCGCACATCCGGTCAAAGCCCTTGCCCTCGTCGTTCGGGATCTCCCGGCTGGCGCCGTCCGACTCGCCCGGGGGCTTGACCCACACGTACGCGTCGATGCCCGCGGCCGGAGCCGCCTTCGGCCGTTCGCCGAGGCCGGCGCCCGCCTGGTTGCACCAGTTGCCGAGGTGGATGCGCCGGTCGTAGCGGCCGCCGTCCACGAAGGTGTCGACGGTGCTCCGGGCGCCGGGGCCGGACGGGCGGGCCGGGCCGCCCCAGCCGTTGCGGGAGGTGTCGATCAACATGCCGAGGCCGGGGTCGAAGCCGATCGAGACCAGCTTGGCCCGCATGGCCTGGGCGTACGAGAGCTCGTCGGTGTACCGGTTCCAGTCCACCCACTTCGACTGGCGTACGGAGACACCGTTGACGCTGTCGTCGATGGTGAAGTTGTTCTCCTTCAGCGCGCTGTAGTTGGCGGTGTTGACGATGAAGCCGTGCACCTTGCCGAGCGTGGCGCCCTCGGCGGTGGCGGCCTGCTTGAAGATTTCGGCGGAGGCGCCGAAGTTGTCGTCCCAGCCGAGCCAGCCGTGGTGGCCGGCGTCCACGTAGTTGTAGACGTTGCCGATCGCGCCGAGCTTGTTCAGCGCGTACCCGACGCCCTTGACGTAGTTGCCGTTCGCCTTCATGACGTCGCAGTTCGGCGTGGCGGTCGGGCGCGGCGTGGTGTTGGTGACCAGGTTCGGCAACGAGTCGATCTCGACCGTCGTGACGATCCGCAGGCCCGCGTACTTGGGATCGCCCAGTATCGCGGCGATCGGGTCGATGTAGGCCGTCCGGTACTTGTCGATCTCGGTCGGGCCGAGCTCACCGTTGGAGGCCAGCGCCGCGCAGTCCCGGCCGGGCAGGTTGTAGATGACCAGTTGGACGGCGAGCTGGCCGCTGCCCTTCTGCTTCAGGGCCTCGTCCAGGTGCGCCCGCAGACCCATGCCGCCCGAGACCCCGTTGATGGCGGCGGTGCGGTCCAGCCAGACGGCGGTCGGCTGGTTGGCGATCCTGCTGCCGCCGGGTTCGGCCGCCGCCTTGGCCGACCACTCCGGGTTCACATAGACCTTGGCCCCGGCGTACGGGTTGTCGACCCGGCTGCCGGAAGGCGGATCGGTCGGCGGGTTGGTCGGGCCGGGGGGCTCAGTGGGACCACCGGGGCCGGCGTTGCAGGTGACGCCGTTCAGCTTGAAGGTCGCCGGGACGGCGTTGGCGCCGCTGTACGAGGCGTTGAAGCCGAACGACGCGGAGGCGCCGGTGGCCAGGCTGCCGTTGTACGAGACGCTCTTGGCGGTGACGGCCGCCCCGGCCTGGGTGATGGTGGCGTTCCAGCCCTGGGTGACCTTCTGGTTCCCGGCGTACGACCACTCCAGCGTCCAGGCGCTCACCGGGTCACCGGTGTTGGTGATGGTGACATTGGCGCCGAAGCCGGCGTTCCACTGGTTGGTGACCTTGTAGTCGACGGTGCAGCCGGGGGCGGCGGCCCCGGCTGTGCCGCCCAGGGCGGTGGCGGTGGCGCCGGCCGCCGCGATCAGGGTGCAGGCGGCCAGCAGTGCGGTGCGGCGCCGGGGAGGTGCGGTGGTGGTGCGGCTCATGATCTGTGTGCCTCTCGGTCGAGGGCGCGGGCGCGCAGGTGGTCGCGCAGCCCGATGCCGAATGCGGTGGGTGTGCCGTCGTAGCTCCTGATCAGGGCCGGACCCGAGGAGCAGTCCCAGGTGTTCCAGGTCCAGCCGAGATAGGAGAGTCCGCGGTCGTCGAACCACTTCATGACGCGGTCGATGAACGCGTGCGCGCATGTGTTCTCGCCGATCTCCCCCGCGACGAGCGGGACACGGGCGGCGACCGGCGCGAGCGTGGAGTCCCAACAGTTCTCGTTGGAGCAGGTGTTGAAGTTGTAGACGTGCCAGGCAGCGGCGAGATTGCCGGCCGGGTCGGTGGGCGCGTACGTGAGCCACTGGCTCAGGTCGTTGGAGTAGGCGATCCCCGGAACCAGTACGAGATTGGTGGCGCCCGTGGCCCGTACCGCGTCCAGCAGGTACTGCATGCCGGCGACCTCGTAGCCGATGCCGGGGCAGGTCCCGCCGTCGCGCCAGCAGGTCCACGCCTGGGCGGCGGTGGAGGTGGCGCGGTCCGGGTAGGGCTCGTTGAAGAGGTCGAAGACGACGCGGCGGTCGCCCTTGAAGGTGTCCGCCACCGAAGTCCAGAAGGCGGGGGTGTACCGGGCGCTCGGCATCGGCTTCTGGCAGGAGGCATGGACGTCGGAGCAGCCGGCGGAGTTGCCGGTGTACTGGCCCCAGGTCCAGTGCAGTTCGACGATCGGTGTCATGCCGTGCGCCTCGACGCGGCGCACGAGGTCCTTGACCGCGTTGACGTAGTCCGCGCCCCGGTATTCGGGCTTGATGTTGCCCAGGCCCAGCCAGCACTCCTCGTTGAGCGGGATGCGAACCGTGTTGGCCTTCCAGTCCGCGATGGCCTTCACGGAGGCGTCGTCCACGGGGCCGTCGAAGATGCCGTGGCCCTGGACGCACATGTACTCGCCGCCGGAGCGGTTGACGCCGAGCATCCGGCGGGTGGCGCCGTTCTGGTCGGTCAGGCGGTTGCCGGTCACGCTCAACTCGGGTGCGCCGCCGCCCGGATCGGGCGGATCGGTCGGCCCCGGCGGATCGGTCGGGCCTGGTGGTTGGGCGGCGCAGGGGGCGCCGTTGAGCGTGAAGGCTGCGGGCGGCGTCGGGGCGGCACCGGAGAAGGAGGCGAGGAACCCTGCGGTGACGCTCGCACCCGTGGCGAGCGAACCGTTCCAGCTCTCGTTCACCGCCGTGACGGACTCTTGCGACTGGGACCACTTCGCGCCCCAGCCCTGGGTCACCCGCTGCCCGCCCGGGAGGCCGAAGCCCAGACGCCAGCCGGTGAGCGCGGCCGCGTGGTTGGTGAGGGTGACCGACCCCTGGAAACCGCCGTCCCACTGGCTGACGACGGAGTACTCCACCGTGCACGCGGGGGCGGCGGCCGAGGCCGTGGACAGGGCCGAGAGGACCGGACCGCTCACTGCTGTGAGCGCTGTTCCCGTCACGACGGCGACCAGACCGGCGAGTACTCCGGGGAGCACTCCGGCGAACGGTCGGGCGCGGCGTCGGGCTGGTAATCGGAAACGCGGGGGGTGTCGCATGAGCGACTCCTTGCAGTTCGGGCGCGCACTGACGGCGCGCCGACTGAATGGAACCGCTCCCACTGGTTGGAGCACCGTAGCGTCAAGTGAAGCCAGGCAAAAGAGACTTGGTCGAGAATCTCCTTCGAATTTCTTCGACTCTTCAAGCGTCTTGACCGATACACCGCCGCTCAGCATAGTGGGAGCGCTCCCACTGGTTCACATAGTGTGTCCGGCTCGACACCGACCAGCCCGCTGAAGGAGGCGGGCGGCAAGCCCCGGCGCGCCGTTCCTCGCCGCGTCGTCCGGTCAGGCGGGGCCGGAATCCTCCTCCAGCGCCGCCAGCAGCTGGCTCGCTTCGGCGTGTGCGCGCACTACGTCGACGTCGTCGCAGACCACCTCCAGGCCGAGGGCGGTGTGCGCCGGCGGACCGGGGAAGCCGAAGTACGACTGGTACGCGAAGTACGCGCGCAGCTCGTCGACCGGGTCGCGGCCGACGGTCAGCGTGGCGAAGCGTTCCTGCGTCGCGGGGCCCGACAGCAGCATGCGCGTACTGGTCTCGCGAAGGTGGAGTTCCCGCTCGTAGAACTCCGCCGTCAGCGGCAGGTCGAGCACGGCCCGGGCGAACTCCCGGGCCTGCGCGGCGTCGGTGAAGGGCAACAGCTCGGTGAAGACGGGCATGCCCGCCAGCAGCAGCCAGCGACGCGCGCCGCCTGCTTCCGGCGGCTCGTAGGCCACCGAGAGGACGCTCGTCCCGTCCTGCTCCGGACTGCCCTTCCACGCGTACGTGAACACCTGCTCCAAGCGCATGGCCGTGCTTCCAAGGGGGTTGGGGGAGCCCGGCCGCTCCGGCCGGGCAGAGGTGCACTTCACCGGCCCTGACGGCGGGACGAGGTCTGAGCGGCGCCGGCGGGTCATGAACCGGTGGCGCGCACCGAGCCGGTGCTCGCGCCGGTGGTGTCGCCCAGGAAACAGGTGACCTCGCGGTCGCCGACCACCCAGGTGCTGGACTGCGGGTAGTAGTAGTACACCTCCAGCTTCTCCGGGAGCTTCGCCGCCTCGCCCACGTAGTCGGTGAGCGCCTTGCCGGCGCACTTCTCCTCGGCGATCGAGACGACCTTGTCCGTGCCCGGGTACGGTCCGTCCTCCAGGTCGAAGACGGCGTACGCCTCCCCCTCGTGGGGCTGGTCGCAGGGCAGGACGCGCACCGAGAAGCCGGCCTGACCGCCGTCCTTGTCGCTGTACTCCGCCAGATCGTCGTCCGTGTTGAAGCAGTCCCCCTTGCGGATGTCGTGCACGTCGCTGGAGCCGGGACCGGTGACCTGGCCGCTGGTGTCGCGCGTCGGCGAGGGGCCCTCGTCCAGCGCTCCGGAGAGGCCGAGGATCAGGAGGACCGCGTAGAAGGCGATGGTCGCGCCGTGGATGGCGATCGCCGCGATGGCGAGGCCCTTGCCCTTCTCGCCGCCGTTGCGGATCTGGGAGAGGGCGATGATGCCGAGGATCAGGGGGACCAGCGGCAGCGCGCAGACGATCGACATGACGAATGCCACGATGGCCAGCACGTTGGTCTTCTGCGGCGCCGGGGGCGGCGGGTACCAGCCCTGCGGACCGCCGTACGGCGCGGGCTGTACGGGCGGTACGGGCTGCCCGTACGGGCCGGGCTGCCCCGGCTGCCCGTACGGCCCCGACTGCGGGTACGGCTCGGGGGACGACGGCGGCGTAGGGGGTATGGACATGCGCGTGGCGCTCCTTGCTCAGACGGTGAGACGCGAACCAACAGCCAGGCGGTGCCGCGGCGGCCGCCGGTTCGGGCCTGATCGTCGCATGGCGCTCGGACGCGCCGAGCCGCAGGATCCGCCGGCAGGAACCGGCGGCAGACTGCGGCAGCCTGGTCGCACGGCGCGACGGGATCCGGCTCACCCTGCCGCGCACGGTAGCCGACGGTAGCGGACGGCGCCAACGCTGCGGGGCGGCGGGGCACGCTGCAGTCACGCGATTGCAGTTGCTCGGTCGCGTCCGGGGCGGGGGCAGGAGCGGCAGACTCGGCCGCTGCGGCGCAGCGCGGACGGCCGCCGGTGACTGATGTGGCCTGCCGTGCACCGGATGCGGTGCGGGGTGTGCACGCCGAGCCAGACGGGTTCGAGCAGGACTGCGCCGGCGGCCGCCAGGCGTTCTCGGAAGGCGGTCGAAGCGGCGGCCGGGTCCTTGCCCGCGCATGTCCGGCACAGGCCCTGTCCCTGCTGCACGTTCGACGGGCGCGGAGTGCACAGGTGCCCGGCCGCGCAACGGACCCGGTGCGGAACGCCGTTACCGAGCCAGACCGGTTCGAGGAACTGCGCGCCTGCGGCGGCAAGGCTGACACGGAACTGCGCCTCCGCGCGTAACGAGGAGGCGGAGCGGCGAGGCTGGTACACGGATCCCCCGGAGTGTGCACGACCGGCGAAGGACGAGGCGGACACGGTCATTTCACCGGAATCACCCTACCGATGGCCACCACCGCCCAGCCATCAAGCCCGGGGGCCCGGTGCGCGAACGGATCGGATCCCTCCTGCCCGTCACTTCCGGGTGGGCGTTTGCGAGGTGAAGCAGTGGCCGAGTTCGGGGGCGAGCCCCTGGCAATGGCGGAAGTTGAAGATGAGCGGGCTCCAGACGGCGGGCGGCCCTTTTCCGGCACGCGCTGGACTCGTCGTGGCTGACGCACCGGGGTACGGCGACGCGCCTGGTCACCGTGACGGAGGCCGGCCGGGCCGCGTTCCGCGTGGTTCGGCCTCGCCGACGATGTGCTCGCCCACCCGGGCGAGCGGGCCGCCGCGCCGGCATCGACGGACGGCCGGCCGCCCTCGGACCGCGGGTAGGCGGGGCCGGTTGGTTGAGGGCCGGGGGCCCGGGTCACGTGTCGGTGGCGGCTGCCGCCGGCGCCCGGCGGGGCGGCGGGGCGGCCGCTGGGAGCTCTCGCAGCGTGCGGACGGGGGAGCCGAAGACCGGAAGGAAGGCGCATCTGGAGCCTGGTCGCGCTCATGGCCCTGCGCGGGCTGGTCGAGCCGTTCGTCGCCGCCAAGGGCAACGAGCTCTACACCCGTCTGGACCGCCGGGTGTACGCACCGTTCTGCGTTGCCCTCGCCCTGCTGGGCGTCCTGGTCGCGGTGGGGTAAGAGAGGCCGTCCCGGCCGGGGGGATCACGGCCGGTCCATCGCCACGCTGAAGGCGGTGCGCCGGTTCCCGTACGCCGCGGGACATCCGTCCAGCGGCAGCCGCAGAGTCCCGGCACTCTTGCCGCACGCCCCCCATGCGCGCTTCACTGTCGATCACCCCGCAGGAGAGCCCAATCCCCCGCGACCCAGAAGGGTTTCCCCTTGACTGCCGTACCCGTACACCTGAGTGCCGTCACTGCCGCCGCCTGTGCCCTGGTCCTCGGGGCGGCTCTGCCGTCCTCGGCGATCAACTCGTACAATGCGGCGCCCGCCCCCGAGCGCACCGAGGTGGGGGCCCTGGTCGCCACGTGGGATGACGACGAGGATCCCGCCACGCCCGACCGGGTGGACTGGGTGTGCTCGGGCACCATGATCGACACCGATACCTTCCTGACCGCCGCGCACTGCACCACCGACTGGCCGGCCAACGTGAAGTTCTACGTCTCCCTCGACCAGGACGTCCAAGCCGGTCTCGACAGGGCAGCCGCCGAGCACCCCGGCGATCCGACGGCCGTGGCGCAGGCCGTGGCCGTGGCCGGCGTCGCCCACAACCACCCCGCATACCCGGGCCCCGCCGCCGACAACCACGACATAGCCGTCGTTGAACTGCCGGCCGGGCAGGTCGGGGCTCGCTGGAACTTCATCCCGGCCACGCTCCCCGAGGCGGGAGCGCTCGGCGCTCTGGGCCCGCAAGGGCTGGACGACACCCCCTTCTTCGTCGCGGGGTACGGGACCCAGGAGGCCGTACGCGGCCCGGGCGGCCACACCCACCCCGGCGGCGGCGTCCGTATGAAGGCCCCTGTCGGCTTCAACGCTCTCAATGACGCCTGGGTGCGCCTGTCCATGACCGCGCCCCAGGGCAACGGCGGGGCCTGCTACGGCGACTCGGGCGGCCCCAACTTCGCCACCGTGGGCGGCAAGCGCACCCTCGTCGCCACCACCATCACCGGTGACGGCCCGTGCTACGCCACGAACGTCGCGTACCGGCTGGACGCCCCCGGCGCCCGGGCGTTCCTGTCCCCCTTCACGAAGCTGCCGTGACCCGCGGTCTTCCCCCACGCCCCGCCGCCCGCGCTGCCTTCGTGGTTCAGACGGCCGGGTAGGCGGCGGCCTTCAGGAGACGGGCCAGGTGGGCGGTGTTCGCTGCGAGGGTCTTGGTGGTGCTCGCCGTGGTGTCCGGGGTTTTGTCGAGGTCCTGGTAGTCGGTGCCCTGCATCGCTTCGCCGACCCAGTAGGTGACCGCGTTCGGGGCGAGGGAGAAGCCGACGTCGTTGAGTCCCTGGAAGAGGTCGGCGCTGGCCTTGTGGGCACCGTCCTCGTTGCCGACCACGCAGACCGCCGCCGCCTTCCCGTAGGTCAGCATGCGGCCCGCGTCATCCGTCTCGGAGATCTCGGCATTGAGGCGCTCCAGCACGCGCTGGGCGATGCTGGAGGGGTGACCGAGCCAGATCGGGGTCGACAGGATGAGGATGTCGGCAGCCATGATCTGCTCGCGGATGCCGGGCCACGCGTCGCCGGCGCCCATGTCGGTCTTCACACCCGGGCGTACGTCGTGGTCGGCGATCCGGACGATCTTCCCCGTGACGCCGTGTCCGCTCAGCTCGGCCAGAGTCTGCTGCGCGAGGAGGTGGGAGCTGGAGGGAGCGGGCGACGGGGACAGAGTGCAGACGAGTGCGACGGCGCGCAGCGGTGTGTTTTCCATGTCGCCTCGGCTACCCCGGCCGTGGCCGGCTCTATCAGCGCCGCAGTGTGTTCTTGCGTACGGGTCCGCCCGGGCACAGGAGGCCGGGGCCCGTCGGGTGCCGTGGTGCGTGGAGTCACTCCAGCACCAGGTCCGCCCGGTCCCGCCCTGCCGCGATCAGCCGGGCGTTCGCCTCGTCCGAGCGGGCCACCCATGCGGCTGCCTCCGCTGGTTCCCTGCCGTGGCGCACATGGCGCTCGACCAGCCGCCGTACCCGGGTCTCGTCGTCGGGCGCCACGTACCAGACCTCGTCGAGGAGTCGCCGGACCGTGGACCACTCCCCCGCCTCGTACAGCAGGTAGTTGCCTTCGGTGATCACCAGAGGAACGTCCGAGCCGACCGGAACGCTGCCGGCCACCGGCTCCTCCAGGGTGCGGTCGAAGGCCGGAGCGTAGACGACGTTCTCGTCGGCCGCGCGCAGCCGGCGCAGCAGCGCCACGTACCCGGCGGCATCGAAGGTGTCCGGCGCGCCCTTGCGGTCGGCCCGGTCGAGACGGACCAGTTCGGCCTGCGCGAGGTGGAATCCGTCCATCGGCACGACGGCCGCCAGCCCCGGCCCGAGCGCCTGCGCGAGGCGCGCGGCCAGGGTTGACTTGCCGGCTCCTGGCGGGCCGGTGATCCCCAGGAGCCGTCGACCGCCCGCGACGGCCAGCGCGCGGGCCCGTGCTTCCAGCTCTGCGATCTCCATCCCCGCATCCTGCCTTGTGGACGCGCTCGCAGTCCCGGTGCATGTCGTTCGGATCTTGCCGGGCCCGCGCTGCCCGGCAAGATCCGAAAGGCCCGCCCTAAACGGTCGGGGTCAGGATGCTGCCCCCCGGCCCGCCCGCGTCGGCCTGCGGGGTGGTGTCCTGCCGTGCTGCGCCGGCTTCGGCCGCTGCCCCCGGTCGCTGTGCGCCTACGGCGTCGCCGGCGACGATGAGTGCCAGCAGGACGGCGGCGGCTTCGCTCTGCAGGGTCCGGGCCGCCTGCCGCAGACGGTGCGGGTCGGTGGCCGGGATGGACAAGGCCAGGCATTCGGCGTTCGGACCCGAGGTGATCGGGACCGCCGCGCAAACCGTGCCGAGCGCGTACTCCTGCATGTCGAGCACGGGGGCGTTGGGTTCACGTGCGTCGAGCTGGTGGAAGAGGGCCTGCTCGCTGGTGATGGTGTGCGAGGTGAGGCGGGTGGTCCGGTGGCGGCAGAGGTGATCCTTCCGGCTGTCGTCGTCCAGTTGGGCGAGCAGCGCCTTGCCTACGGCGGAGGCGTGGGCAGCAGCACGGAAGTCGACCCATTCGTCCACCAGGGGGGTGGTGGGGCCGTCGGCGTACTGGGTGATGGAGATTTCCCCGTCGGTATAGCGCGCGACGTAGACGGCGGCGCCGACCGCGTCCCGCACCCAGGCCAGGGCTTCGCGCAAGTGGCCGCGCCCGCGCCCGTACTCGTTGGCCGCTCCGGCCGGCGACAGGGCCGCGCCCGCGACGTAGGCGTCCGGTCCGGTCTGGGCGGCCAGGTTCGCCTGGACCAGCTGCTGCGTCGCCTTCGCCAGCATCAGCTGCGGCAGCTGGGTCTCACGCGCGATCTGGGTCAGGCTGACGCCGCCCGAGTAGCGGGTGATGACCTCCAGGACCCGTAGCGCCCGGTGGACGGCCTTCAGCGCGGCCGGCGCCGGGCGCGCTCCGGGAGAGGTGCGGCCCGCGCGGGTCGGCTGTGGCTGCCCGAGTGCCTCCAGCGCCCATGCGTTCACCCCGTTCATCTCGTCGGCCCCGTCCGCCCCGTCCGCCCCGTCCGCCGCCTCCGCCCCGTCCGTCACGAGTAAAGGATCGAGTCGCGCGTACTGCGCTACGGCCACCGCGAGCTTGGCCGTGGGGAGGTAGACCTCTCCCAGGTCCTGGTCCGCCGGCCAGACGCGCGCGGTGACGGCCCGCCGCAGCCGAGCCGGGAGCCGGTACGGGGGCCGTCCGGCGCGGCCCGGTCCCGTGGTCACGGCGGCGAGGTCCTGCGTACTGATGGGCGGCGTCGTCCAGATGACGGATGCGGCGAGGGCCTCTTCGAGCCCCTCCGGGAGCTGGGGCAGGAGCGGCAGGTGATCCTCCGGCGCCAGAGCCTCGGCCTGGCGCCTCCAATGGCGGGCGGTGGCGGCTTCGGCGCGGGCGAGGTGGTGCAGGTAGAGACAGCGGGCAGCGGTCCGCGAGCCGGCGCCCGCCGCGTACTGGAACCAGAACTGCGCGCCCTCCATGCGGTCGGCCAGGTGGAGGAGGCAGCCGAACAGCAGGGCCGAGTCCACACCGTGGGGCCACGAGCCGGCATCGAGGGCCAGCTCGGCGAAGGCGCGGCTCTCCACCAGGGACCAGGCCAGGTCGTCCAGGCCGCGTGCGGCCCGCACGTGGCAGGCCGCGTCCAGTACGAGGTCGTCCGAGGCGGGCGACCGCGCCGGATGTCCCGGCCAGGTGCCGCTTGCGAAGGTGCCGCAGGCCGAGCGGGTCCGGTCGGCCACGATGCGGCGGGCGACCCGGCGCCGGGCCGCTCCTTCGTCATAGCCCGCGTACTCCTCCGTCAGCACCCGTGCTCCGGCCAGGGCCGCGTCCAGCTTCCGCCCCATCTCCCGCCCCACCACGGCGTCGCGGTCGCGCGTCATGTCGCTCACTGGTCCTTCTCCTCTCCGGAGACCCAGCGCACCCCGAGTTTTTGAGACAGGGTTCGGCGTGCGCCTCGGACGTGCGAGCGGACCGTGGCCGGGGAGATGCCCATCATCCGGGCAACGGTGTCGTAGTCGTAGCCCAGCAGGAAGGCCAGCAGCACCACGTCGTAGTGCCGTTCGGACAAGCCCGCGATCGCCGCGTACAGGCCGAGTTTGGACTCCAGCAGTTCCATCCGCTCTCTGGAGGAGCGACGCAGGGCGGCGAACCAGGCCGTCTCCACCATCGCCACCGGCCGGCCCAGCACCGCGAGCCTGCGCTCGACGTGCTCGCGCAGCACGGCCCACGCGAAGCCATGGAGGCTCGCCTCCTTCAGCGCCTGGCACCACGCCTTCAACAAGAAGGTGAAGACGTCGTCGACGAGGTCCTCGGCGTCCTTGCGGGAGCCCAGTTGCAAGTGGGCGTAGCGCAAGTAGGCGCGGTGGTGCTGGGAGTGGAAAGCCGTGAACTCCACCGGCAGGACACCGGCCAGTTCGCTGGAGACCGCCTGGTCTCCTGAAGGGTCGAACTCGCCTTCGCTCATGCACTTCCCCAGGGTTGCTCTGTGGCGGCCGCTCGGGAGGCGGTCACCTCACGGTGGCGGACCGGGCGGGCGGCGGGGTGGTGGCAGGCCGGCATCCCGGCCGGTCGGACCCGTGCACCCGCGCCCGGCGGCCGCCTGGACACTTCAACGGCGGACACACGGACCGCGGTGGCGGTTATCAGTACGAGGGCGACCATCTCGGCAAGATTCACGTCGGCGTGAAACCTTCCAGTGAAGTGAGCGGAACCCGCCTGCCTGTCCCCCGCGTCCGGCAGCCGTCGAGCGTCGAGTGTCGAGCGCTCATGAACACCACCCCATCGAAAAAGGCACCCCAACGTGCAAGCCGGTCGCTGAAAGTTCTCCGGAAATGGCGCATTCGCTTCTTCGCACGCCCCCTCGCACCCGCGCACCACCGACCGAACGGGGGAGACACCTGCGCGCGGGAGCGGAGCGGCTCTCGGGGGACGGGCGGATGGACGGACGGACCGGTGCCTTCCAGGAGGCATGGACGCACCCCGGCTCTACAGGTGTAGAGTTCCCTCTGCACCCTCTACAGCTGTAGAGGGTGTACCGAAGTCGACCTACTACTCAAGGAGCCAAGGTGAACGCGACCGCTCCGTCCGTCCTCCCTCAGCCGGCCACATCCGTCCGGCTCTTCACCGCAGGGGCCGCCGGCTTCGTCGTGTTGGGTACGGGGCACCTCGCCCTCACCGCCGCTCTGGCGCTGGGCGACCCGACTCCGCGACAAGAAGCCACATCGGCGGCCATGCGGGAATCGGGCATGAGCCTGCTGGGTCTGGAACGCAGCACGCTCGACGTGTTCCACGGCATGAGCCTCGTCATGGCCCTGTTCGCCATCGCCTGCGGACTGCTCGCACTCACCGCCGTCCGGCACTCCCCGGCCCTGGTGGAGCGGCGCACCGCCTTCGGATGGATCACGCTCGCCGCCTCGCTCGGCGGCCTGGCGGTATCCGTCCTGCTGCTGCCCCCGCCGCCGATCGTCGTGCTCACCGTCACCAGCTGCGCCCTCGCCCTGTCGCTGCGCCGGGCGGCGCCCTGACCGGGTCTCAGGCGGACGAGGAGGGCGGGGAGGTACGGGTGAGGGCCGTCGCCAGGACCGGGTAGTCGAGGACGAGACCGTCGACGTCGAACTCGACATCGCTGCGGAAGTCGCCGGACTCATAGCGGATGCGGGCGCCGTGCTCGGCGCGGGCCAGATGGGTGTACGTCTGCCGGATCGGGCTGACTTCCAGGCCGGGGACCGACACCCAGGCCATGAGGAAGGGATGGGGCTCGGTTCCGGGCTGCCGGTGCAGGCCGTGGCGCAGGACCGGCATGGTGTTGGTGAGGGGGCACAGGCCCAGGTCGCAGTCGAGGGCGCCGTCGAGGTCCGGGCGGTATGCGCCGTCCACCGTCCAGCGGCCCGCGTCGTTGCGCAGGTCCAGCGTCCTGGTGGCCCCTGCCGTCTCGACCGTGGCGTACAGGCGCGAGGTCACGTAGTCGTCGGCCGTGTCCAGGGTGTACGTGACCCAGTACGGCTCGGGGAGCAGACCCATGTCCCGCCCCCGCGCGGTGAGACGGCGTTCGGTGAGGTCCAGCCAAGCCGTCGAGTATCCCCTGCTCGGGAGGATCTCCCAGGTGCGCACGAGGTGTCGGGAGCTCATGCGGTCGAGCCTACGCCGGGCCGGCGTAAAGGAGCGGGAACCCGGCGCGCGGCGGCGCCGGCCGCTGCCGGTGGTCCCCGCGCGGCGGCGCCGGGCCTCGCCCCGGTCCACTCGGTCGGCCCGGCGGTGCCCCGCGGGCTGAGGCCGTCCGTGTGCCGCCGGCCGGCTCCTATCGGGCCGGTTCCGCGTCCAGCGCGCCGGGCGGGAGGTACTCCGCCTGGCCGGTCCAGAGGTCCCGCAAGTCGGGTGCGGTTCCCGGCCACAGCCGTTGCCCCAGCCGGGCGGCGACGTCCTGGCGCAGCCGGGGCAGGAGGGCGTACAGGCGGTCGCCGGGGCAGTCCGTGCTGTTGAAGTCCCGGTGTCCGTGGATCTCGGAGGGCGGCAGGCGGTACTGGCGGCAGACGTGTGCGCAGAGGGCGACCAGGGCTTCGTACTGCCGGGCCGGCGGCTCCACGCTCGTGTAGGTGCCTTCGTTCTCGATCCCCACGGCCTGGTTGTTCTGTCCGACGCAGTGGGCGGAGCGGACCTGCCGGTAACCGGCGGCCAGTTCCGCGAGGCTGTGGTGACGGCCTTCGGTGACGTAGGCGCCGCGGCTGACGGTGAAATGCTGGCCGGTGTCGATCCAGCCCTGCGTGTCCATGTGGTACGTCTGGATCGCCCGCGCGACGGCGAAGGCGCGCTCTCGGGAATAGTCCTCGACGTTCGTGGTGGCCGTGTGGTGCACGATGATCCGCTGCGGGGGTGTGGAGAGGATGGCGACGGGCTCGGCGGCCGGGCGGGCGCCCCACGCCTCGCAGCCGAAGATTTCCGGGCCGGAGGCCGCCGATGCCGCCGCGGACGCGGCCGTCGTCGCCCTCGCTGAGGCCGGGGTCGACGGCCACGCCGTCGCCGCTCCGAAGCCGAGGGCACCGGTGAGGACCGTACGACGGGTGATCCGCGACGGGGCGCCGGGCGTCATGGACGGGCGCTGGGGACGTCGGCGTGTCAGTGGTGTCCATGCCACGGCGAGGGCCGCGGCGAGGGCGTGAGCACACATGGGGGGTCTCTCTCGCGAGCGGTGGTGTGGGACGCGGCCGGCACCGCCGCCGCACGTACCGCCCAACGACCAAGTGATCAAGAAGCAACGTCTCTCCTCGGCACACCGGCCCCGTTTGGACGCGTCCCGTGCTGTCGCGGGGCCGCTTCGGCCCGTACCCGACCGGCCGGGGCAATCGGTCAGGAAGCCACGTGTCGGACGGCGCCTGCGGGGCAGGCGCCGCTATAGCCGAACACTCGCGCACCACCAGCTTGGGAGGAGTCGAACGTGCCGAAACCACAGGATCCCGGGATCCGGCGCAGCGACAAGGGCGGCGCCACCCCGCAGGACAGTCAGTCACTCAAGGCCGCGAATGCCGCCAAGGAGGCCGCGGCGGGCAAGCATGCTCACGGGACGGACAAGGGTGCGAAGGGCGGCGGAGAGGGCGGCGGTACCCCTCCGGCGCAGCAGCCCCCCGCACCCGCCTGAATCCAACCGCTCCCCGTGCGGCCCCGGCGGTCGGGCAGGCAGGGCTCAGGGGCCCGCCCGCGCCGCCACAGCGGCCGCGTGGCCGCGTCCGGAGCCCGTCGGCCGGCCACCCGGTCGTCACCGTCCACCGAAGCGGCCGCCTTCCCCCCGCCGGGGAGGCGGCCGCTTCGGCGGCGACTCCGCTTCCCCACCCGGAGCGCCGCCCAGGACGGCGCGCCGTCGGGAACGGGCCGGCCCCTGCGCACCGTTCGGATCCGGCCCCGCCCCACCCGATCCCACGCCGCCCCTGTCCACCCAGCGGGAGGACCTGCATCGCGTAGGGTCGGCGGATGGCGAAGTATTTCGATGTACATCCCGAAAATCCTCAGCGTCGCACCATCGGCAGTGTGGCCGACCTGATCCGCGCCGACGCGCTCGTCGCATACCCGACGGACTCCTGTTACGCACTGGGCTGCCGGCTGGGCAGTCGCGAGGGGATCGACAGGATCCGGTCGATCCGCAACCTCGACGACCGTCACCACTTCACCCTGGTGTGCCAGAACTTCGCGCAGCTGGGTCAGTTCGTCCACCTCGACAACGATGTGTTCCGCGCGATCAAGGCCGCGACGCCCGGCAGCTACACCTTCATCCTCCCCGCGACGAAGGAAGTACCGCGCCAGCTGATGCACCCGAAGAAGAAGACGGTCGGCGTCCGGATTCCGGATCACGCCGTCACCCAGGCGCTGCTGGCCGAACTCGGTGAGCCGCTGGTCTCCAGCACGCTGCTGCTGCCGGAGGAGAGCGAGCCGCTGACGCAGGGCTGGGAGATCAAGGAACGGCTCGACCACGTGGTGGACGCCGTGGTCGATTCCGGTGACTGCGGCACCGAACCGACCACGGTCATCGACTTCTCCGGCGGCGGAATCGAGATCGTACGCCGCGGCGCGGGCGACGCCACGCGCTTCGAGTAGCCGCGCTGCTACGGCCGCCCGGCGCGGTCAGCCGCTGATGTCGGGCGCCGGGTCCAGGAGTTCGGGACCGTTGTTGCGCACGTCGTTGACCGCGGTCGTGACCGGGCGGACATCCAGGTGCCCGCCGGCCGGAGCGGCCAGCAGGGCCCGCAGTTCCCGCGGGTCCTGGTGGGCGGGGTCGAGCCAGGTGTCGTAGTCGGCGGCGCTGATGGTCAGGGGCATGCGCGGGTGGATGCGGCCGGCCGCGTCGGTGGCATCGGTGGTGATGACCGTGCAGGTGGTCCACCAGGCCGCCGGATCGTCCTCGTCCTCGACCCCGCGGTCGCGCCAGAACTCGTAGAGCCCGGCCATCGCCATCACGCCCCCGTCCTCGGGCCCGATGAAGTACGGCTGCTTGTACGCCTTCGCTTTGCCCCTCGCGGGGACGCTCTGCCACTCGTAGAAGCCGTCCGCGGGCAGCAGGCACCGGCGTTGGGCGAAGGCGCGGCGGAAGGCCGGCTTCTCGTGCACGGTCTCGACCCGCGCGTTGATCATCTTCACCCCGCCGTCCGGGCTCCTCGACCAGGACGGCACCAGGCCCCAGCGCAGCGTCCGCAACTGCCGTTCCAGCGCCCCGGTCCGGCGGTCGGGGCGTTCCAGTACCGCCCACACGGCATCGGTGGGTGCGACGTTCCAGCTGGGGTCCACCACCTGCTCCAGGTTCCAGCGGGTGACCCGGAACAGGCGGGTGAGGTCCTCGGGGCTGCGGGTGGAGACGTAACGACCGCACATGGTTCCCAGCCTGCCATGCGGTCCCGGCCCGCGCGCCGCACTGGTCCGAGTGCCGTACAGAGGAATGGCAGGGACGGCGGCCGGGGGGCAGCGTGGTGAGCAGACGCGATGTCTCCGCTCCCACGCCCCCTACAGTCCACGAGGTCCGGCCATGACGCAGACTTCAGCCGTCGCTCCGAACCCGCAGGGCGAGGGGCCCCGCCCCGGCCGGAGCCGGACGGCCAGGCGCGATCTCCGCTGGCTCGGCGGGGTCGCCGCGGTGTACGCGGTCGCCCAGCTGCTGATGGTCATACCCGGCTCGGGTCTCGGATGGGACGAGACCGTGTACGTCAGCCAGGTGAGCCCGCAGGCCCCGGCTGCCTTCTTCAGCGCTCCCCGGGCCCGCGGCATCACCCTCCTCGTCGCGCCCGTCGTCGCGCTGACCTCATCGGTGGAGGCGCTGCGGATCTACCTCACCGTGCTGTCGGCGGCCGGCCTGCTGCTGTCCCTGTGGGTCTGGCGGCGCTTGCTCCCCCTCACCGTCCTCACCGTCGCCGGCGCCCTGTTCGCCGGGCTGTGGATCACGGTGCTGTACGGCCCGCAGGCGATGCCCAACCTCTGGGTCGCGTACGGGGCGCTGATCGCGGTCGGCTGCTTCCTGAGGGCCGCGCGGGACCCGTCCGATCGCCGGGCGCTGGCCGGTCTCGGAGCGGGCGTGGCGCTCGCCGCGCTGATGCGGCCCACGGACGCGTTGTGGCTCGCCCTGCCCCTCATCGCCGCCGTGCTGTGGGTGAGGCCGTGGCGCAGGCCGGTGCTGCTGCTCGTGCTCGCCGCGGGCGCGGCCCTCGGCAGCGCGGAATGGGTGGTGGAGGCCTACGTGCGCTACGGCGGGCTCCTCCCCCGGCTCAGGCGTGCCAGCGAGATCCAGGGCCACCTGGGCTGGAACCTCGCCTTCGACGACCACGTACGGGCATTGCAGGGGCGGACGCTGTGCCGCCCCTGCGACGTGCCCTTGCGCCATCCCGTCGCCTCCCTGTGGTGGTTCGCCCTGCCCCTGCTCACCGCGGGCGGGGTGCTGGCGGCGGCCCGGCGGCGGCTCCTGGCGCCCGTGCTGCTGGCGGCCCTGGCCGCACTGTCCCTCGCGGTGCCGTACCTGCTGCTGATCGGGTACGCGGCCCCGCGCTTCCTGCTGCCCGCCTACGCCCTGCTCGCGCTGCCGACGGCGCTGTGCCTGACGCGGCTGGCCGCGGCGGCGCGCCGGCGCCCGGTCTTCGCGGCCGCCCTGGCACTCGCCGTGTGCGCTCACCTGACGGTGCAGTACCTCGTCCTCGACCGCGTGAGCGACCGTGGCCGCGCGAACCACGCGGCCTTCGCGCGGCTGGCGGCGGACCTTCGCCGCCAGGGAGTGCGCCCACCGTGCATCGTGAGCGGGGAGGAGGCCGTCCGGATCGCGTTCCGCGCCGGGTGCGCGTCCCGTCAGACCGGCGGGCACGATGGCAGCATCACCCCGGCCGCGCTGGCGGCCGCCGCCCGCACCCGTCCCGTGGCCGTCCTCGTACGGGGCGACGCGCCGCCGCCCCCGTACGCCCGCGGCTGGCGCGGCCACGAGCTGCGCGGGCTGCCGGGCACCGGCGAGATGCGGGCGTACCTGGGCCCTGCCACGCGCGCGGTCCCCGTACCCGCCCGTCCCTAGGTGATCGCGAACGGGCGGATCCCGGACCGCGGTGCCGTGCCCGGATGCGGGTGCGGTGGCGCGGACTGACGATGGACGCGCAGCCTGCATTTCCCTCAGGAGCTCCCCATGCTGGAACACACTTCCCGTAAGGGCCTGACCGAGATCGTTTTCGCCCCGCCGGCGGATACTGCCCCCGGGACCGGACCGGTCGGTGTCTTCGGCGGCTTCAACGACCGGGCGCCCGGCGCCCGTCCCCGCATGCCCCGCGAAGAAGGACGCGCGGGCGGCCACGGCTGGACCAGCAGCCGCCCGCACACCTGACCTCACACGCCGGCGGCACAGCGGGACCGACCGGGAACAGGTGCCTTCCCGCTGCGACCCGATCCACCAGCCGGGGAAGAACAAGGAGCCGTTATGCGTGTCGGTGTCGTGGGCATGGGCTATGTCGGACTGACGGCCGCGCTGGGTCTGGCCGAGCAGGGCCATGTGGTGATCGGCGTGGACAGTGCTCCCGACCGGGTCGCGCAGCTGGCCGGGGGTCGGCTTCCGTTCGAGGAGCCCGGCCTGTGCATTCCGCTGGCCGCCGCCCTCGATACGCAGAGCCTGTCCTTCACCTCCGGCCTGGCCCAGATCCCGGAGCCCCTGGAGGCCGTGGTGATCGCGGTCGGTTCCCCTCCCACCGCCTCCGGACGCCCGGACCTGCGCCAGGTGACCGCGGCGCTGACGAGCGTGCTCGGTCTGGACCCCCTCCCCGGCCTGATCATGGTCAAGAGCACGATTCCGCCCGGCACCAGCGCGGCCTGGCTCGCCGGGCCCCTCGCCGGACGCCTGGGCGATCGCTACGCCTACAGCCCCGAGTTCCTGAACCAGGGGGCGGCCATCGACGACTGGCGCCGGCCCGCCCGCCTGGTCGCCGGGCTGTCGCGCAGGGGCCTGGTGGAGGAAGTGAAGGACCTGTACCGGGGCATCGACGCCCCGCTCCTCATCACGGACCCCACGTCCGCAGAGGTGATCAAGTACGGGAGCAACGCCTTCTTGGCCACCAAGGTGAGCTTCGTCGGCGACCTGATCACCCTGTGCGAGGGCACCGGGGCCGATATCGACGACGTGCTCACCGGCACGGGACTCGACCCGCGCATCGGGCCGGCGTTCTTGCGCGCCGAGGGCGGATACGCGGGCTCCTGCCTGCCCAAGGACACCCTCGCGCTGCGCCACTGGTCCCGCCTGGCCAGGTGTCCGCTCCCCGTGATCGAAGCCGCCATCGCCGCCAACCAGATCCAGCAGCTGCGCAGCGTACGCATCATCGAGGAAACGCTCGGCGCGGCCCGGCTCCTTTCGGGCGAGGCCACCGTCGCCGTTCTCGGCCTGCGCTACCAGCCCTGGACCGACGATCTGCGCGACGCTCCGTGCATGAGTCTCGTCCCCGAACTGGGGACGCTCGGTGTGCGGATGCGCGTCTTCGAACCCACCCTCACGGCGGAGCAGATCACCGCCTACTTCCCGGGGGTCGAGGTCGCCGCGAGCCTGCAGGAGGCCCTCGGCGGAGCGGAAGCCGCCCTCGTACTCACCGACTGGCCCGAGATCATGGAGGCCGACTGGCACGACCTGGCCGTGCGGATGGCCGCGCCACGGGTCGTCGTCGACACCAAGAACTGTCTGCCGATGCGCGTGATGACCGCCGCGCCGCTGCTCTACCGCTCCATGGGACCGCGCCGGGCCGACACCGGCAGCACCCCGGCCCCGGCACCGGACCGGATGCCCGCCGCGCCACCCGAGAAGGCGGCCCACCGCCGCCCCTGAGCGGCTGCGCCCGCCCGGCCGTTCCCGCTCCCCGCCCCCTGGATGTTGCGGCCGTCCACCGCGCCACGGCGCTCCCCCGCCGTCGAAAGCGCTTCAGCTCCTGGAGCCGGAGCCCACGGCATTGCGCCAGACGGTCAAGTCCAGCGTCATGTACTTGCTGGGCGATCCCTCGGCCGAGAAGCCCTGGACGGTCACGAGGGCCATGTGCCCCGTACCCGTGGTGACGCAGACCTGCCGGCCCTTCGAGAGCTTGTTCACGTAGATGTTCTTGGTGTAGCGGGTATCCGCACGGCAGGCGGCGAGGGATCCCTCCTGCCCCGGGTCGAGCAGCACCAGGTTCCCCTGTGCGGTCTCCGCGTCGATGTAGCCGCCGGTGTCGTAGGACAGCTCGTACCCGCCGTCCTCGCCCTGCTGCGGCCGCACGTCGTCGTCCCCGAGCGTCAGGTGGTAGCCGGCCGTGAGGTTGATGCCCTTGAAGTCGGTGGGCTTCGGATCGGCCTTGGCGTCCGGCTTGGCATCGGGCTTGGCAGCGCCCGCCGTGCCCCCGGCCTCGTTCTGCTGCCCCTGGGAGGAGCCCCCGGTCCGCGTCTGCTCCCCCTTGTCCTTGAGCAGGAAGTACGCCGTACCGGCGCCCGAGATGCCGAAGATCAGCGCGGCGGCGACGGCGATGGCCGTGCCCCGGTGGCCCCGGCTCCTCGGGGGGCTGGCCGCCGGGCCCCCGGGGTGTCCGGGGTAGGTCTGCTGCCCGTGCAGCCCGTGCGTTTGGGCGTGCGTCGGCACGTGGCCGGGGAACTGGGTCGGCGCGTAGTGGTGGGCATGGGCCGGGGAGGGCGTGGGCACCGGCGTGCGGTGCTGCCCGTGCGGCTGCGCGGTGAGCGGGGCCTGCGGCGTCCGGGGCGTCGTGGGGGGCCCGTAGCCGGGGGGCGGTGAGGCCGGGGAGACCGGAGTGGTGGGCGAGTAGGCGGCGGAGGGCGCGGAGGTCGGCGGCGGCGGGGTCTGGACCGGGGCGGGGGCCGCCGCGCGGACCGTGATGTCGGCGGCGACCGATCCCGGCAGCCACTCCTCGGGACGCCGCAGCACCGTCTCCGCGTTCGCGCTCTGGCAGAGCTGGATGATCTCGGGGATCGACGGCCTGGCCTCGGGGTCCTTGGCGAGGCAGCGGGTGACCAGCGGCAGCAGCCGCTCCGGGACCGCGCTGAGGTCGGGCTCCTCGTGGACGATCCGGTAGAGCACCCCGTGCGAGGTCCCCTCGCCGAACGCCGGAGCACCCGTCGCCGCGTACGCCGCGACCTGCCCGAGCGCGAAGATGTCGGTGGCCGGGGTGACCCTGCGCCCGGCGGCCTGCTCCGGAGCCATGAAGGAGGGGGTGCCGATGGTGACACCGCTGCCGGTGAGCGAGGTCGCGTCGGCGGCGTAGGCGATACCGAAGTCGATGACGCGGGGGCCGTCGGCGGCGAGCAGCACATTGGACGGCTTGAGGTCGCGGTGCACGATTCCCGCGCCGTGGATGACTTGCAAGGCCTCCGCCATGCCGGCGATGAGCAGCAGCACGGTGTCGACGGGCAGCGCGCCGTGCGCGACGACCGCGTCGGCGAGCGAGGGGCCCGGTACGTAGGCGGTCGCCAGCCAGGGCTGGGCGCCGTCGGTGTCGGCGTCGATCACGGGGGCGGTGAACAGGCCCTGCACGCGCTGCGCGGACTGCACCTCCTGGGCGAAGCGGCGGCGGAATTCGGGGTCTTCGCCGAATTCGGGGCGGATCACCTTGATGGCCACGGGCCTCCCGCCGGGCGTGTACGACAGGTACACCTTGCCCATGCCGCCCGCGCCGAGCTTGGCGGCCAACCGGTATCCGGCGATCGTGGTCGGGTCGTCTCCCCCAAGCGGCTGGAAGACCTGAGCATTGCCGTCCCGGTCCGGCTGCTGGCCACTCATCAAGTCATGTCTCCCACGCAGAACGCCGATATCGAACGGCACCTTATCCAAGGACGGAGCGTCGGCGCCCGTTCTGCTGACCGCCGCACACGCCCTCCCCACGTCCACCACTGCGGGAGCGGACTCCGCGCCGCCGCGTCCAAACCTCCGTTCCAACCTCCGTTCAAACCTGCGGCAACTCTGTTTCCACCTGTTGGCGTACCTCCGTTGGCCTCTTCGAGGCTGGTGCACTCTCATGGAGTACGGGACCGGTCCCGTCCCGCCGCACAGCCAGAAGGGCACGCCCATGTACGAGATGCGCGCCGAGTCCACCGGCGACCGACGCGAACTGTTCTGGCACGTCATAGCCAAGGACGGAACCGCGCGCACCCTGTGCGGGTGCCACCTGGAACCCCCTCGGCCCATCGAAGCGCTTCCCGACAGCGCCTTCGACCGATACTGCGCCCGCTGCATGGCTGCCGTCCATACCGCTGGGGAAAGCCGCACGTAGACGGCACGGCCGAGGACGGCCGCCGCCCGTGGCTCCGCGGCGGCCCGCTGCGGGGCGCAAGCCGCGGGCGGCGGGCGAACGGCGGCACGTGTGATGCGCCGGACTCCGGGGCGTGTTCGGATCGTCGGCATGGACCGTGCCGACGAAAGCCCCCGCAATACGGCGAAGGCCGGGGATGAGCGCCGTGCCGCCCGGCAGACCGTCGCGCGGCATGCCCGTGGCGCCGCCGAACTCGCCGTCTTCCTCGACATGCTCGATCTGGAACCAGATGTCGATCACCTCTACCGGGGTGTGGACGCTGACCTGCGCGGCTTCAACGACGCGTGAGGCCGCGCGAGGGTCGGTCACCGCTGGGCGGCGCCCTTGCGGCGGCCGAGGTGCTGGTCGAGGAAGGTGTGGATCAGGGCCTGGTTGAAGGCGGTCTGTTCGTTGTCGGTGGCGCCGGCATGACCGCCGCCGGTGTGTTCGTGGAAGAGGACCCGGTGGCCGAGTTCGAGCATCCGGGCGGCCATCTTGCGGGCGTGGCCGGGGTGGACGCGGTCGTCACGGGTCGAGGTCATCAGCAGCAGCGGCGGATAGACCTCCCGCGCGGACAGCCGGTGGTACGGCGAGTACCGCTCCAGGTGGATCCGGTCCGCGGGGTCGTCGGGGTCGCCGTACTCGGCGATCCACGAGGCTCCGGCCAGCAGCCGGTGGAAGCGCAGCATGTCCAGCAGCGGTGCTTCCGCGACGACGGCGCCGAACAGCTCGGGGCAGCGCGTGAGCATGGCGCCCATGAGCAGGCCGCCGTTGCTGCCGCCAGCGATGCCCAGCCGGTCGGGGGTGGTGATGCCCCGGGCCGTCAGGTCGGCGGCCACCGCGGCGAAGTCCTCGAAGGCACGGACCCGGTCGGCCCCCAGCGCGGCCTGGTGCCAGAGCGGCCCGTACTCTCCGCCGCCGCGGATGTTGGCGACTACGTACGTACCGCCCCGAGCCAGCCAGGCCTTGCCGCGGACACCGCTGTAGTGCGGGGTCATGGAGACTTCGAAGCCGCCGTACCCGTACAGCAGCGTCGGGCCGGGGCCGCCGGGGGCGGCGGTGCTCCCGTCCGGGCCGATGACGAAGTACGGGACGCGGGTGCCGTCGGGCGAGACGGCGAAGAACTGGCGGGTCGACAGCCCGGCGGGCTCGAAGTGGGCCGGGGCCGACTTCAGGATTTCGCTGCCGGACCCGATCTCGCCCCGGTAGAGCGTTGAGGGCTGGAGGAAGGACTCCACGTCCAGGAAGTACTCGTCGCTCACGTCCGGGTCGGTGTCGGTGATGGTCGCGCTCGACAGCGGTGGCACCTCGGCCAGCGGCCCGCGCCTCCACCCGGCCGGGCCGGGGGTGAGCACCTCCATCCGCGTGGCCACGTCCGCGAAGACCTCCAGGATCAGATGGCGCCGCGTCCAGGAGTGCCCCGACAGCGCGGTGTGCGCGTCGGGGAGGAACAGCACGTCCGGATCGCGGTCGCCCGCCATGAAGCCGTCGAAGTCGAAGGCGAGCAGCGATCCGGCCGGCTGGTTCAGCCACGGTGTCCGGGGCGTGACCAGGAGCCACTGCCGGTGGACGTACGCGCGGGCGTCGTCCGGTACGTCCACCTTCACCGGGGTGCCGTCACCGGAGAGGAGGAAGAGCTCGGTGGTGAAGAAGTCGGGGCAGCGGGCGACGAAGCTCCGCTCGAAGCCCGGCGTGGCGTCGTGCCAGCCCGAGGCGGACACGTCGCCGGCTGCCGCCTCGAAGACCAGTTCCGCCTCGTCCAGCGGGGTGCCGCGGCGCCAGCGGCGCACGGTGCGCGGATAACCGGACTGCGTGAGAGTGCCGGGTCCGAGGTCGGTACCGATGAATACGTGGTCCTCGTCGATCCACCCGATGCTCGTCTTCGCCTCCGGCACGCGGAAGCCGTCCTCGGTGAACGCCAGGGTGCCGAGGTCGAACTCGCGGAGCACGACCGCGTCCGAGCCGTCCCGCGAGAGGCTCACCAGGGCCCGGCCGTAGTCCGGATACCGCACGCGGGCCCCGGCCCACACCCAGGCCTCCCCCTCCGCGGCCGCGAGGGCGTCGATGTCGAGGAGGACCTCCCACTCGGGCTCCTCCTTGCGGTACTGCGCCAGTCCGGTACGACGCCAGACGCCCTTCGGGTGCTGCGCGTCCCGCCAGAAGTTGTAGAGCAGGGGCCCGCGGCGGGTCGTGTAGGGGATGCGCGCGGCATCGTCCAAGACTTCGCGCAGCTCCGCCTTCAGGGCGGGGAACTCCGGTCCCCGCGTCAGCAGGTCGCGGGTCTGCGCCGTACGGTCCGCCGCCCAGGCGAGAGCGCGCTCGCCCTCGACGTCTTCCAGCCACAGGAAAGGATCAACAGTCACCCTCTGATTCTCGCCTGCCGGGCGGGGCCCGGGAGCCACACCGAGTCGGGGCGGTCGGGCCGGTTCCGTGCCGGCACGGTCCCCTTCCC
The DNA here is from genome assembly GCF_053591375.1 of Streptomyces sp. NPDC003034. Taxonomy (NCBI): domain Bacteria; kingdom Bacillati; phylum Actinomycetota; class Actinomycetes; order Kitasatosporales; family Streptomycetaceae; genus Streptomyces; species Streptomyces sp. NPDC003034. Next base: position 209,137 of record NZ_JBSFTS010000006.1, on the reverse strand, counting down.
ACTGCCGTGTCCGCTGCCGTGTCCGGTGAACAGACCCCTGGGCGAGGCGGGGACGCGCATACTCGGAACATGGCTGACACCACCAGCGTCGAGGTCGACACCGACGTCCACGACCGGCTCACCGCCCTCGCCACGGCTCGTGGGCTGAGCCTGCCCGAGTATCTGGCCGTGCTCGCCGCCGCCCAGGAGAATGAGGCCGGGCTCGCCGCCGCCGCCCGCGCCTTCGAGCGGGCGGTCAACCGGCCCGGTTTCCGCGAGGCGTTCGAGCGCGATTTCGGCCCGGGGCCGGCCGGGTCCCACGCCGCCTGAGAGGGCGTGGCGCGGCCGGTGGGGCGGGCACCGTCAGCGCCAGATCGCCTGGACCGAGTCGAACTGGATCCAGGTGATCGGATTGCCCGCGTTGCCGCCGTAGATGGACACGGCGCCGGACGGGTTGACCTCGAAGCGGCAGGCGTTGATGCCCTGGCTATTGTTGCGCGAGGTCGCGGCCCGGACGTACCACGTGGGCCGCATGGCGCTGGGGAGCGTGCCGATCTGGGCGTCGGCGGTGAGGCGGCAGTACACGGCGCCACGCGCCTGCAGGAAGACGGTGCCGGCGATGGTGATCAGACGGACCTGGGGCGGGGTAGCGCCCGACTGCGGGGTGATGCCGGGCTCAAGGAGGATGTCGGCCCACGGCTGGGCCTCGACGGCGGCCGCGGCCTCCACGGCGCCGGCCGGCGAAGCGGTGAGCAGGCTGCCCGCGGTCAGCGTGGCGGGCAGGGCGAGAGCGGCGCCGAGGACGCTGCGGCGGTTGTGGGACATGGTTGGTCGTCTCCTTGACGGGGCCGGGAAGAAACAGGGAGCCGTGGAAGGCGGCGGTCAGTTCCAGACCGCGCTGAAACTGTCCAGCTGGGCCCAGGTGATGGCGTTCGTGCTGCGGCCCCCGTAGAGCCGGAGCTGACGGCTGGTGTCCGCCTCGACGTGCGCGACGCAGTGACCGCCGTTGTTGTTGCGGGGCACGTTGGCGCCGACCGGCAGGCTGGGCACGAGTGCGTCGGGCAGCGTGCCCAGCACGGCGTCCGCCGTGAAGTTTCCCTTGACTCCGCCGCTCAGTTGCAGGGTCGTCGTCCCCGCCATGCTGATCAGCCGTCCCTGGGGGGCGTTGCCGTCGACGGAGACCCCGCTCGCCAGTTGGATGGGCCGCCAGTCGGTGAGCACCTTGACGCCGTCGGTCTCCGGCGCAGCCGACAGCGACAGGATGGTGCAGGTGCGCGGGCCGGAGTCGTCGCAGGCGAACCCGAAGTGCACGTGCGGTATGCCGCCGCGCACCGATACGGCCATTCCCTCGGGCTCGCGGTATTCCAGGCCCGGCTGCGCCCTGACGAACTGCTGGTCGAGGACCAGGCCGGTGGACCAGTCGACGGCGGTCAGGTAGGTGTTGCCCGGGGCCGGGTTGGCGGGGTTGTCGGCGGCGATGGCCTCTCCGGCCAGCATGTAGAGGACGCCGCCGAGCGAGGCGTAGCCCTGGAAAACGCCCTTGGGGTCGGGCTGGGGGATCCGCCTGATGGGCTCCCACACGCCGGCGGCGGCCTTCGCCAGGTCGTACGACTCGTACTTCATGCCGCCGCTCTTGAAGCGGACGACGAGCCGGTTGGTGGTGGGGTCGATGGTGCAGGTGACGTTGGTCGCGCCGGCCACCGGCGTGTACGGCTTGGCGTGCAGCGGACTTCCGTAGTCGAGAACGGAGTCGGTGCGGAAGGGGAAGTGGGTGACGGCCGTGCCGTAGCCGTCCTCGTCGTCGCCCGTGGGAACGGCCGCGGTCTCCGTCCAGAGGTAAGAGACGCCGGCGCGGTGTTCGACGCCCATGGAGACGCCGTGGCCGAAGCCCCGCAGGTACATGAATCCGGTGACGGCGCCGGCCTGGCTGAGGCGGGTGACGGCCAGATCACCGTTGTCCGCACGCTGGGGTCCGGTCTTCGGGCCGGACTCACCGCTGAGGGTGAGGCCGCCTTGGACGACTTGGAGGACGAAGATCTCCGCCGTGACCGGGTCGATACCGAAGGACTGCATCACGGTGGAGTTCTTGAGCGGCCGCCGGTGGAGCAGTTTGCCCACCGGGCCGGCGATGTCCATCTGTCCTTCGACACTCGTGCTCAACACTGCGCCCCTGTCGGTCGGCTCGTCCCGGTTGTCCTGACCTCGTCAGTCTGACATGACGATCAAGGACGCCTCGATCCGAGTCGGCGGCCGGCGGGCTCCTCAGATCCGCGCCCTAGAGGGCACCCGGCTTCAGGGCAGCGGTACGCCGCGCGCCGTGACCCACAGGTCGTACCACTCCTCGTGCGTGAGGCCGGGCTCGCGCACGGCCGCGTCACGGCAGGCGCGGATGCGCTCCGGGCGGGCGGTGCCGATCACCGGTGCGATGCCCGCGGGGTGCCGGCTCAGCCACCACAGCAGGACGGATTCCGGCGTCGTGTCCTTCTGCCGGGCGAGCTCGGCCAGGAGGTCGGCGGTGGCCCGCTCGGCGGGCGTGCGCTGACCGCCGGTGAAGCGGCCCTGCGCCAGCGCGCCCCAGGCCTGCAGGCGGATTCCGTGGTCGCGGCAGTGCTCCAGCGTCCCGTAGGGGAATCCGTTGCGGGCGGCCTCGGGCGTGTTCAGCAGCACGCCGGCCTCCACCCAGTCGCGGCTGTGCAGACTCATCTCCAGCTGGTTGGCGACCAGCGGCACGTCGAGGCGGGCCTGGAGGTGCGCGATCTGCGCGGCCCCCATGTTGGACACCCCGAAGTGCCGTACGAGGCCCTGCCGGTGCAGGGAGCCCAGCGCCGAAGCGATCGAGTCCACGTCGGCCAGCGGATCGGGCCGGTGCAGGAGGAGTACGTCGAGTACGTCGGTGCGCAGGCGGGTCAGGCTCTCCTCCACCCGGCGCGTGATGCTCTTCTCGCGCAGGTCGTACCTGCCCGGACCGTCCTGGCCGGCGAGGCGGATCCCGCACTTCGTCTGCAAGGTGATGCGGCTTCGCAGTCCCGGCGTCCGGGCGAGGACCTCGCCGAACACGGCCTCGGCCTTCCCGTGCCGGTAGATGTCGGCGTGGTCGAAGGTGGTGATCCCGCTGTCGAGGGCAGCGCCGATCGCCGCTTCGGCGGCGTCGATGTCACCGGGCCCGTACGGTTCCGGCTCCCAGCTCCCGCCCAGCCCCATGCACCCGTACAGCACCCGGCCGCCGTCCATGCCCGCCCCCGTGTCGGTCCCCGCCCTCGTGTTCGTCTCCACGGCGCAACCCTAAGGCGTGCCGGGTGCATCCCTCAGGCGTATCGGTGCGTCGCGGGCGCCGGCGATGTGGGCTTCGGGCCGCTCGACCGCCCGTACACTCGGCCCATGGGTCGCACATGCTCTTCGAGGGAGTGCCCGCAGCGGGCGACCTCTGGGCTGTGCCCGGCCGCCGCGGCGCCCGAGACGCGCCGTATCGCCTTGCACGGCCACGGCTAGCGGTGTTCCGCGGTCCCGTGCGACGGCCCCGGGCGGGCCACCCGGGCCCCTCTTCCGGCTGACTTTTCCTGCGCACCCCGAGCGGCACTCCCCCCGCCGGGCCGAACCGCCCGCGTTGTTCTCCTCGGCGAGCGCGCACCTCCGCTCCACATCACCACCGCAGTCTCCGGCGCGCCGCCGGTGCTGCCGCCCGGCTACGGCCGCCCGACCGCGGCCGAGCCACCTCGAAGGGAACATTGTGAAGCTGAGCGACTTGCTGGCCGGGCAGGAGCACCACGTCCTCCATGGTGACCCGGAGCAGACGTTGATCACCGCGGGGACGACCTTCGACGCCGACCGGGTGATGCCCGGCTCGCTGTTCATCGCGGTGCCCGGCCATCGCGAGGGCGGGCCCGGCTCCGTATCGCCCGCGCTCGCACGCGGCGCCGCCGCCGTACTCGTCGACGGCACGGCGCCGGCTGTGCCGGCCTCAGTATGGCCGCCGGGCGCGTGCGCCGTGCGGGTGCCCGACAGCCGGACGGCGGCCGCGGTGGTGACCTCCCGCTACTTCGGCGAGCCGGGGCGGCAGATGGACATGGTGGCGATCACCGGCACCAACGGGAAGACCTCCGTGGCCTACATGGTCGAGTCCGCCCTGCGGATCGCGGAGGGCGCGAAGGTCGGGGTGATCGGGACGGCCGGCAGCCGGATCGGCGACGAGCCGATCCCGATGCCGCGGTCGGTGCTGACGACGCCGGAGTCGCCGGACCTGCAGTACCTGCTGGGATGCATGCGTGACCGCGGGGTCACCGGTGTGGTGCTGGAGGCCACCTCCATGGGGCTGCTGACGCACCGGATCGACCGTACGTTCATCGACGTCGGAGTCTTCACCAACCTGACCCAGGACCACCTGGACGATCACGGGACCATGGCGAACTACCGCGATGCCAAGCTGCGCCTCTTCCAGGGCCTGTGCCGCCGCGCGGTGGTCAATGCCGACGACCCGGTCGGCGCCGGGATCGGTTCGATGATGCCGGGGGCGGTGACCACGTACGCGCTGGACGCGCCGGCGGACTACCGGGCCACCGACCTCGTGGTGAGCGCCTCGGGCACGCGGTTCACCCTGCACCACGACGGGCGCACCTACCCGGCGTCGATCCCCGTCCCCGGCAGGTACTCGGTGGCCAACGCGCTGGCCGCCCTGGCGGCCTGCCACGTCCTGGGCCACGAGCTGGGCCCGCTGGTGGCCGCGCTCGCTTCGACGCCTCCCGTACCGGGCCGCTTCGAACGCTTCGAGACTCCGGGCGGCACGTCCGTGATCGTGGACTACGCCCACTCCCCCGACTCCCTGAGCAAGGTACTGACCACCATCCGCGGTTTCGCTCGCGGCCGTGTCATCACCGTCTTCGGTTGCGGCGGCGACCGGGACACCACCAAGCGCGCCGACATGGGCCGGATCGCCGGGGCCCACTCCGACCTGTGCGTTGTGACCTCGGACAACCCCCGCCACGAGGACCCGGAGGCGATTTTGGACCAGATCGCCCCGGGTCTCACCGAGACCGGCACGCCCTTCCAGCGGTTCGCCGACCGCCGTGAGGCCATCGCCTTCGCCCTGTCCGCGGCGAGCCTCCAGGACACCGTCCTCATCGCCGGCAAGGGCAGCGAGCCGCATCAGATCGTCGGCGAGGAGCTGCTGCCCTTCAGTGACATGGCCACCGTGCGCGAGCTCTCCCGGGCGTGACCGCCCTGCGCGGCGGCCCCCGATGTATGGCCTGACCGGCCCATACCTGATGATGTCGGGATGCAGAGACAGAAGCAGACCAGGACGCGGCCGCTTCGCCGCCGGCTCGGCCGCACGGCGGCGGTCCTGAGTCTGCTCACGTCCGCGGCGTGCACGTCGGCGGACCCGGCCCCGTTCCCCTTTCCCGGCCCGGTCCCCGCCGGCGGCGAGTCGGCCCAGCTCCCTGTCGCCACGTGGAACATGTGCGGCGTGCGGCAGTGGAGCTGCGAGGAGACCGGCAGCCCGAAGGACAAGTTCCAGCAGCTGCGTGCCCTGGTCGACGGATCCGGCGTGCGCGTCGTGCTGCTCCAGGAAGTGTGCTCGGACGATCTACTGGCCGCGGCCCTGCGCCTCGGCTCGGAGTGGCACAGTGCGTTCGAGCCGTACGTCGAGGTGGACGCGGAGGGCCACCGTACGCCCGTCGACTGCACCGGGCAGGGCGAGGGCCAGGCCGGCTACGGCCTGCTGGCCGCTTCCCCGCTCACCGATGTGGAACCGGTGCAGACCCAACAGCCCACGGTCGGGCTGCACCGCGGGATCCTGTGCGCCTCGGTCCCGGTGCAGGGCATACGGGTGTGCAACGCCCATATCGCCATGCCCGACAGTGACGTGGCCCACCCCGATTGGGAGCTCCGGGACGACCAGCTCCGCTCGCTCGTCGCGGCGGTGGCCGACGACGGCCTCACCGTGATCGGCGGCGACTTCAACGCGGCGCCGCCGGGCAGCCGGGACGCGGCCGCCTGGATATGGCCGCCCGAGATGTACAGCGCGTACCAGGAGTGCGACCAGAAGGGCGACTCCCGGACGGGACGCCCCACGTACAAGACCGGAACGAAGATCGACTACCTCTTCACGAACCTGCCCCGCACCGCCTGCGACGTGGTGGACACGAAGGATTCCGACCACCGGCCCCTGGTGATGCGGGTGAGCCGTCCCACGGCCGGGGTCAGTACCGCGCCGTGAAGTGACCCTGCGAGGGCGCCCCGTATCCGTTCACCATGGTGAAGGGGAGGGTGGTCCAGAGAGATGCGTTGCCCGCCGCACCGACCGCGATCGCTTCGACGAAGTGCGCGCCTTCGTTCCAGGCCCAGCCCGGCTCCCACACCCAGCTGCCGTCGCTCATCACACCGCAGGTCCCCAGGCCCACACCGCCCTCCTGGAAGTCGACTCGCACAGCGCCGGGGGCGTATCCCATGAAGCTGACGAGCGGGCCCGGCACCTGCTGATGGGCGGCCGGTGCCGTCACCGTGAGCACGAGGGGCTGGGCCGGGATCGGCACCGACATCGGTACGGGCGTGAGCGTCGGGCCCGTCCCCGCCACGGGTTCGGCCTCCGGGTCGAGCGCCGTGAAGCTGACTTCGGTGCGCTCGGACTGGTAGTTGTTCGCATCCGCCGCGAAGAGCCGCACGACATGGCGTCCCTTGCCCCACGGCTTGGCCCGCTCCCATGTCCAACTGCCGTCGCCAGCGACGGGCGCGGTTCCCTGATACTTGCCGTCCTCCCAGAAACTGACGCGTACCGCGCCAGGAGCGGTCCCGACGAAACGGATGAAATTCGCGGGTATGCGCTCGTCCGCCATCGGCGTCGACACGACCGGCCTGGGGAACGAGTCCCCCTTCACCTGGGAGGTCTCCTCCAGATAGGCATCGATGGCGGACGTGTCCCGGCCCGGCTGCTCTTGGCCGTTGCGGACCACGCCTATCCTGGGGACGATTCCGTCGACGAGGAGGTTCAGCAACCCCATGATCGTGGGGAGATTGCGCAGCGTCACTTTTCCGTGATCGGTGATGAGGGGAGAGTCGTTGTACACGAAATTGAAGTTCTCGTACCCCTGGAACAGCCCCAGGAAGGGCTCCACCTGCCGCGCGTACTGATCGTCCTGAGGCGAACTGATCAGGTAGATGTTGGCCGAGCGATTCGCCCCGCTGCGCACCACGTCGGGCAGGACCGAGTCGAGGATGCGCACGTTCTCCTCAGTCACCTCCCCCATCATCATGCGGGCGGCCCCCGGAATGCCTTCCCTGACGTACGTCCCGATCAGGAACTGGGGCACGCTGGCCACGATGTTCCTGAAGCCGTATTTCAGGCCGAAGTGCAGGGCCGCGCTGCCGCCCTTGGAGCTGCCGAACATGGTGCACTCGTCCGGCGACAGCGACAGTGCGTTCAGGACGCGGGAGATGAGCCCGGCAACGGACCTCTCCAGGGAGAAGTCCATCCCCTTGCACAGGTAGTAGCTGTTCGCGCCGTCGAAGAGGTCGCGGACCCAGAGGATGTTCGAACGGACCTTGTCGAGGACGCCGTTCGACCAGCCGTACTCCCCGGGCGCGGTGAAGTTCGCGAACACGACGACGAGATGCCGGTTCCCGTTCTTGGCGTGGGAGAACCGGTATTCGATGGGCACCGGCCCGGAGGAATCCACGCCCGTGAAGATGCGGCGCGCGTTCTGGGCTGCCTTAGACATGTTCGGAATCCAATCCCCGCACCCGCTGCCGCGGCATCTGATTGAGGTTGTTCTGAGGCCAGGGAGCGGCCTGATCTGCCTGATCGGCCAGGTCGTAACCGGTCGGGCCCTGCCCGGCCGCCTGAGCCCGAGCCCGAGCGGCCGCCTGCGCCTGGGACTGGGCCTGTGCCTGCGTGGGATCGAGATCCCCGCCGGCGATCAGGATGCGGTCGGTCAGCCGGGCCGCGGCGTAGCCGTCGTCCAGGTCGCAGAACTCCTGCTGGAACCAGCGGTAGCGGGCCGCGTAGTCGTGCTGGATGCGGTCGATGTTGCGGATGGCGCCGATCAGTTCCGGCGAACTGAACAGCAGCGGGCCGGGCGCGGACTGCTCGAAGTCGAAGTAGAAGCCGCGCAGGGTGTCCCGGTAGTGATCGAGGTCGTAGGTGAAGAAGAGGATCGGCCGCCCGGTGTTGACGAAGTCGAACATGAGGGAGGAGTAGTCCGTGATCATCACATCGGTGATGAGGGAGAGGTCCGCCATGTCCGGGTAGTCGGATACGTCGAAGACGAAGCCGTCACCGGCGCCCGGTACGGGGTCCACCACGTTGGGGTGGCGGCGCACGAGCAGCACGTGGTCCTGCTGCAGCTGCGCGCGGGCTTCCTCCAGGTCGATCCGGAAGTCGAGCTTGTACTTGCCGGGCGCGTAGAACTGGTCGTCGCGCCAGGTCGGCGCGTACATGATGACCTTCTTGCCCGGCGGAAGCCCGATGCGGCGCCGTACTTCCGCCGCCCGCTGGCCCGAGTCGGACCGGCGCAGGATGTCGTTGCGCGGGTAGCCGCTCTCCACCATCTCGCCGGGGAACTGGAAGGCCCGCTTCAGGATGGGGGTGCTGAAACTGTTCGGGGACACCAGCATGTCCCAGTTCTGCACCTCCTTCTCCACCCGCTCCAGGTACCGCTTGTCCGCGAAGTGCACGGCTTCGATGTCGTGCCCGATGCGCTTGAGCGGGGTGCCGTGCCAGGTCTGTACGACGATCTGCCCGTCGCGCTTCTGGAACCAGTCGGGCAGGTGGTTGTTGGCGATGATGTAGCGCGCCCGGCCCATGGCCTCGTACCAGTCGGGCGACCACATCCGCACCGGCCGGGCGGTGGGGGGCACGGCGACCTGGTCGTCCCGCACGACCCACAGGTGCTCGACGGGGACGCCCCTGCGGACCATCTCCTCGTGCAGTGCCCGGGGGCTGTCGGAGTACTGGGTCCCCTTGAAGGCGTCGAACAGCACGGCCTGCGTGACGGGCTTGCGGCGGGCGTTCGGGTACGTCTTGGTCCGCATCAGCTTCTGCCGGTAGGGGCCGCGAGCCTCGTCCGGCATCGCCGAGTGGACCAGCAGTGAGAGGCGGTCGTAGGCCTCTGCCTGGAGTTCGTAGCGCCGTTCGCGCACGGTCACGTCACTGGGGAAGGACGGGATCAGCTCCTGGGTCATCTTGACCATGAGGTCCTTGGAACGGTCCTCCGCGGGGACGGTGGACACGTCCTCGCGGCGCAGGTAGAAGTCCCAGCGGCCGGAGGCCAGCGGGATGTCCCCGGCCAGGGTGCGCATGGCCGCGGGTGAGAGGACGAACCGGAACTCCCGGCCGTACCAGGTGATGGGGACGGCGCGCTCGGCTCCGTGGGCGCGGGAGCGTACGACGATGTGCGCGGCGGCGTACTGGGGCGCGGTGAGGGTGTCCTCGGCGGCGTAGCTGACCGCGACCTCCAGGGATCCGTCCTCCCGCCAGGTGGCCGCTGTGGCCAGGGGCAGGGTGTCGCGCTCGAAGAGCACGACGTAGCCGGAGCCGTTGCGGTGCACGAAGACCTCGCGGTCGCCCCGGTCGGTTTGCAGGTGCGCCGGAAGGCGGTAGTGGCCGTCGGTGGCGTCCTCCGCCATGACCGGGTAGAGCGGTCCCTTGCGGCCCTCGACGTGGAAGGTGGTCCTCCAGCCGTTGCTGCCGGTGTTCCAGGTCTGCGGGATCCCGTCGTCGGAGCTGCCGCGGTGCCCGGGGACCAAGGCCTTGACCGGGATGCGGGTGACGAAGGTGCACCAGCCCTCGCCGCCGGGCCTGAAGTTGACCCAGGAGTCGTGCTGTCCGGCGCCGCCCATGCTGGTCACCCGGAACTTGCCCCATTCGGGGACCTTGGTGCCCAGGTACACACCACCCACTTCGAGGTGGTCGCCGACGAGGCGGTGCCGGGTGATGCGGCAACGGACGCGCTCGACACGGAGTTTGAGCTTGCCCTGGAGGAAGAGGGGAAGCACCCGGGTGTTCTTGTCGACGTACTGGTAGGGCGGGTTGGCCGCCGTGCCGGCGCCGCCCCGGGCTATGCCCTTGTAGCGGAACAGCCCGCGGCTGAGCACGCCGGCCGCCACGTCCCAGGTGCCCTCGACCCATTCGCCCTTCCGCTTGAGCCGGCTGGTGTCGATACGGACCTGGAAGCCCGACCAGTCGTAGCAGTAGCGGTTCTGCCCGGAGTGTTCGGTGGCCTGCGGGTAGTAGGTGGTCTTCGCCTTGGCCACCACCACCCGGCCCTGCTTCTTGTTCCGGAGCGCGATCGCCTTCATCGACATGTGCCGTTTGTGCACATTGATGAAACGGATGTACGCCGACCCTTCGAGGGTCAGGTGCTCGGCATCGTCCCAGTGGGCGCGGGTCAGCGACCCGTGCAGCGAGAGTTCCTTGTCCAGCCGGTAGGCGCTCTTGTCGAGGCCTATCGAGCGGTCCCCGAGGTAGGGGTAGTTGAGGTAGCGGTGCAGACGCCGCTGAACGGGCATCGGCCCGCCCTTGCGTTCGAACTCCACCACGTCGAGCAGCTCTTTCAGCCTGCCCTCGCGCACCAGCAGCCACTTGACGCGGGCGTCGGCGGGCAGCTCGTCGATGATGTCCTCGTCGGCCTCGTCCAGGAACTCGTTCGCCCATCGCATGAAGGCGTCCCGGTACTCCTCGTCGGCATCCGGCAGCACCTTCAGGTGCAGCATCAGGTCCGACTTCAGGCAGGCGAGGTCGTACTTCCTCTTGTGCTCGCTGTACGACCTCGCGCGGTGCCCGGCGAGGAAGCGGCTGACCGACTGCACGGCGGCGACGCGGTCCTGGAGGTTGCTGAACTCGGTGTGTCTCTGCGTGATCGAGGGGGCCGCGCCGCCCTCGCGCCGGCGCCAGAAGTAGACGACGTCGGTGAGGATGTCGACCTTGGCGGCCCGGAAGTGGGCAAACATGTTCACCCAGGAGTCCTCATACATGACGCCCTCGGGGAAGGCGATGTAGTGGTAGTCCCAGAAGGACCGCCGGAACACCTTGTTCCACACGGTGCGGTCGTAAATGAGGGCCGGCAGCTTGGTGATGTGCGTGCCGCGCCTGCTGCGCTGCATGGGCGCCCGGTGCAGCGGGGACTGCCACTTCTTGGTGGAGTTCATCATCTGGACGTTGCCGGAGACGAAGTCGGAGCCGGAGGCTTCGAGCGTCTGCACGAGCAACTCGTAGGCGTACTCGGGGATGACGTCGTCACCGTCGACGAACGCGAGGAACTCGGCGTCGGGGCAGGCGGCGCGAATGCCGACATTACGGGCGTGTCCCGGGCCCATGGACTCTTGCCGGATGAGCCGGAAGCGGGGGTCCCGGCGACAGAATTCCGCGGCGATGGCGGTCGAGGAGTCGGTGGAGCCGTCGTCGACCATGATCACTTCGAGGTCTCGGAACGTCTGCCTCGCTATCGACTCCAGGCACTCCCGGAGGTATATCTCGACGTCCTGGAAGGGCACGACGACGCTCAGGCGGGACATACCTGCCACTCGGAAAACTCCTCGATAGTCACTCGTTCCAGCTCGCGGGGGCCTCCCGCGGCACACTGCCGGACCCGTCCCTCGCCCCGGCCGCCCGCCACTCCGTGCGACGTCAACGCGCCCCACCGACCTTCAATCCGCACACTTATGCGATCCTCACAAAGATCTGGGCAGCGTAAGCCAACGGGTTGACGGCGAGCAAGTATTCACAGGGTCACCACGGCCTCAGAAGTTCGCACATGTGAACGTACACTTCCCGATGCGGCGTGACGAAAAGGCCAACTCACGCCAATTCGGGGCGCGGTCGAGGGGAATCCACCGCCGCGTCCCGACAGACGGACACACACGGTGAGGAAGGTCACCCGACGCGACGCCAGGCGCCGAAACCGAGGCCCGCATGGCCCCCCTGGCCGACGTCCATGAGGTCCTGACGGGCGATCCGCAGCCCACCGTCCTCCCCGATCATCGCGATCGTGATCGAGCCGTACCCGTCCAGGGCGATGGCCGGCAGCCCGGCGCACCGCTCCCCCAGGGGGGCCCACCAGGCCCCGTACTGCTCTCCGTGCGTGGGGTAGGCCGCGATTTCCGGATACCCCTCCGCGCCCCGCTGCAACAGAACGGTGCAGTCATAACCGTTGACGTGGGCCCGGGTGACACCCACCGGGCCGACGCCGCCCGCACCGCCCAACGGCATGAGCGGCGCCGGCACGCCACCCGCACCCCACCGGGGGCGGTAGGCGATGACGCTGCCGTCCGCCGGGTGCCGCCAGAAATGGGTGCCGATGCCCAATCCCGTCTCGTACGCACTGTATGTCCCGTCGATGGCTTCGGCCTCGGTGCGGCCGAGCCACCTGAAGGCACTCCCGGGGCGGTCCTGGGCCCAGTACGAGGCCCCGCCCCGGAAGGGCGCCACGAATTCGGCCCGCCCTTGGGAGGTCACGAGCGGCACGACCGCGCCGCGGGCCCATTTGCCCTGATAGTCCGTCCAGCTCCCCCACTTGCCGTCGGCGGCCTGTGTCCGGCCGCGCACACCCTCGCCGAAGCGGGTGACGAGAACGTGCAGCGAGCCCCCGCCGTCGGGGAGCAGCACCGGGTCTCCCGGAGCGGGCGCGGCCTCCTGTTCCGCGGCGAAGGGATTGCCGACCGTGCGCCAGTCGCCCAGCGGCCGGCCGGTCTGGTACTGAGCGGCGATGACGAACTCGTAACCGCCCGGAACGTCCTCCCGGTAGCGCGTACCGGCGAACCAGACGAACCCGTGGGAGTCCTGGGCCAGCGTGAACCTTCCGCCCCACCCCTCGACGCGGAAGAGGTCCGGCCCGTGCCAGACGTCCGATCCGGGCGCCGACTCCGTCCAGCGCACCAGGCCCTCGGCGCAGCTCGCATAGGCGGTGAGCCGGCCGTCGCGTCCCAGGCGGAGCCAGCCCGAGGTCTCGTATCCCCCGGCGGCCGCGGCGGCTATCTCGGAGTCCGGGACGGCGGGCGTACCGGAGGTGACGTCCCGCCCCGATTCCGCACGTCCGCGTCGCACCATGTCCTCAGCCCACTCCTGCCCGCGCTCGTCCCTCGTCTCCGACCGGCCCGGCGGGCCGGGGGACAACTTACGTCAGTGTGCGGAGGCGCCGATTCCTGGGGCGGGTGTTCCGGCGGACTCCAGGCCGGGCCAGCTGTACCGCGCCCGCCCGGCATGGGTTAACTTCGTGTCTATGCCCTGAAGTCCGTATATAGCCAGCGATATCGACCTTATGGGCGCTCACTGGCGCCGAGCCGGTGCGCGGCTCTCCTCAGGCAGAACGTGGCAGTTCGTCCCGGGTGACGCCGTGGGCGAAGGGCAGCCCCCGCGCGTACCGCTCCACCTCCTCGACGGCCCAGTGCGCCATGCGCCCCAGTTCATTGCCGAGCGAGCCGGCGATGTGCGGGGTGAGGAGCACGTTGGGCAGGGTGTACAGCGGCGAGCCGGCGGGTGGCTCGTCCGGGTCGGTGACGTCGAGGACGGCGTGGATGCGGCCCGCCTCCAGTTCGGCGACGAGGGCGTCGGTGTCCACGAGGGAGCCCCGGGCGGTGTTGATGAGGGTGGCACCGTCGGGCAGGCGGGCGAGCATCTCCCGGTCGAACATGTGGTGGGTCTCCGGCAGTTGGGGTGCGTGGATGGAGACCACATGGCTGCGCGCGACGAGTTCGGCGAGCGGAAGCGGCCGGGCCCCGAGGGCCGCGGCCTGCGCCGGGCTCACGTAGGGGTCGTACAGGAGGACTTCGAGGTCGAAGGGCCGCAGGAGCTCGATGACGCGGCGGCCGATGCGGGAGGCGCCGACCACGCCCACGGTGCGCCGGTAGTTCCCGTATCCGGCGAACCGGGGCAGGAGGTCGTACGCTGCCTGCTCGCGGCGGTAGAGCCGGGAACTCTCCAGCACCCGCTTGTTGGCGAACAGGATCGCGGCGAGGGTGAACTCGGCGACGGGCAGGGCGTTGGCGGCAGCGGCCGAGGAGACGGCGATGTCCCGCCGCCAGACGGCGGGGGTGACGTGGTGCTTGACGGAGCCGGCCGCGTGGACGACGGCTTTCAGCGCGGGCAGGCGGCGCAGCGCGTCCTCGTCGAGGAGCGGGGAGCCCCAGTGGGTGAAGAGGACCTCGGTACGGGTGAGCAGCTCGGGGTCGGCGGCCCGGTAGTCGGTGACGACGAACGCCGTGTCCGCGTCCGCGATGCGGGCCAGCCGCTCCAGGGCGCCCGTGTCCAGCAGGGTGCGATGGATCGCGGTGCCCATCGCGAGGACGGTGCGCGGGGCGTGCCGTACGGGGAGGGCCATGGTCACTTCACCGCACCCGCGGTCAGGCCCGAGCGCCAGAAGCGCTGGAGGCAGAGGAAGGCCGCGGCGAGCGGCAGGACGGAGACCAGCGAGCCGGTGATGAGGAGGGCGTACTGATCGGGGTACTGGCTGAGGGTCGCGTTCCAGTTGAACAGGCCGAGTCCCACGGGATACAGCTCGTGGTCGTTGAGCATGACCAGCGGCAGGAAGAAGTTGTTCCAGCTGCTGGTGAAGGAGAAGAGGAAGACTGTGACGAAGGCGGGCGCCAGCATCGGCAGGGCGAGGGAGCCGAAGACGCGCAGTTCGCCGGCGCCGTCCATGCGGGCGGCCTCCAGGGTCTCGCCGGGGACGTAGCCCTCGGAGAAGATCCGGGAGAGGTAGACGCCGAAGGGGCTGACGAGGCCGGGGACCAGGACGGCCCAGTAGCTGTTGACGATGCCCGCCTGGGAGGCGAGCAGGTACATGGGCAGGGAGATGACGGTGGCGGGCACCAGCAGGCCGAGCAGGACGAATCCGTAGAGCTTCTCCTTGCCCGGGAAGTCGTACTTGTCGAAGGCGTAGCCGGCGGCGAGGCTCAGCAGGGTCGCGCCGAGGGAGCCGAGGACCGAGTAGACGAAGCTGTTGAGCAGCCAGCGCCCGAAGATGCCCTCGTTGTAGGCGAAGAGGTCGGCGATGTTGGTGAGCAGGCTGAACTCGCCGAGGGTGAAGCCGGGCTGGCCGAACAGGTCGGTGTTGTTCTTGGTGGCGGCGAACAGCAGCCAGGTCAGGGGCATCAGGGTGTAGAGCGCGACCAGGGCGAGGACGCCGTTGACCGCGGCTTTCGAGGCGAGCGGCCCGGCGCCGGTGCGGGTTCGGGGCGGGCGCGTGCGCCGGCGGTTCGAGTGGCCCCGGGAGGGCCGCTCGCCGGGCTCCGTGGTCTTGTCCGCGGTGAGAGTGCTCATGCTTCTTTCCACCGGTTTCCGAGCCTGGTGACGACATAGGAGAGCAGAGCGCCGAGCAGGGCGAGGATGAGCGAGGCCGCGGCGGCGATCCCGTAGTCGTGCTTGGAGAAGGCCGCCTGGTAGATGAACATCGTCGGGGACCACTCCGGTGACAGGGCGGTGGCGTCGTAGCGGAAGGTCTCCGGCTCGGTGAACAGCTGAATGGCGCCGATGCAGGTGAAGAGGGTGGTGAGGACCACCGAGGAGCGGATCGTCGGTAGTTTCACGGACAGCGCGGTGCGGATGCCGCCGGCGCCGTCGACGGTCGCGGCCTCAAGCGTCTCGCGCGGGATGGCCTGCAAGGCCGCGTAGAAGATCACCATGTTGTAGCCGATCCACTGCCAGGCGGTGGCGTTGGCCATGGAGAAGAGGATCGCGTCGTTCCCGAAGAAGTCGACCTCCGCTCCGGCCCAGGCGAGGAACTGGTGGACGGGGCTCAGACCGGGGGTGTAGAGGAACACCCAGATGACGGCGGCGATGAGACCGGGCACCGCGTGCGGCAGGAAGGCGGCGAGCTGGAAGAACCTTTTGGCGCGGGCCATGGCCGAGTCGATGAGGAGGGCGAGGGTGAGAGCTCCGCCGATCATGACGGGAATGTAGACGGCGCAGTACGCCGCGATGTGCAGGAAGCCCTGCTGGAGGGCCGGGGCGCTCAGCGCCCGCAGGTAGTTGTCGATGCCGCTGAAGTAGGTGCGCGTACCGCCGAAGCCGAGGCCGGAGGACTGTTCGCGGTAGAGGCTCAGGTAGGCCGCGTACCCGATGGGCACGACCATCACGGCGAAGAAGAGCACGACGAACGGGCCCGCGAGCAGGGCCGCGGCGCCGCGCTCGCCCGGTCGGCCGCGTCGGTCGGGGCGGGGCGGTGCGGCACTGCTGCGGACGATCGGTACTGCCACCGGGGGCACCTCCGGGGCCGAAGGAAGAAGGGGGCGGGGCGAAAAGCCGGGGACGCGTGCGTGGAGCTGAGGGGAAGGGCGGGAAGTCGGGGGCGAGGGTCGGGCGTCTGGGCGGGGGCCCGGTGAGTGGTCGCCGGGCCCCGTACGGGCGCTACTTCGCCAGCTTCAGCCCGCGGTCGTTGATCAGTTTCTGCGCCGTGGCCTGCGCGGTGTCGAAGGCCGGCGCGAAGTCGCCGTTCTCGGCCTTGGCCAGGGCGGCCACGAGATCGACCGAGGTCGCGTTGTGGACCGGGCTCCAGACCCAGCCGGTGGCGATGTTGGGGACCTGCGCGGAAGCGGTGGCGTAGATGTCCTGGCCTCCGTAGAACCTGGTGTCGAAGGAGGCCTTCGCGCTCGCGCGCAGCGCCTCGTCGGCGGGCAGGGCACTGGATGTGCCGGAACTCAGGCGGGCCTTGACGGCTTCCGGGCTCGTCGTGGCCCACTTGATGAACTCGGCTGCCGCCGCCGCCTTCTTGCTGTCCTTGATGACGGCGAAGGAGGAGCCGCCGACCATGCCGACCTTGCCGTCGCCCCAGCCGGGGAGGGCGGCGGAGGCCCACTGGCCTTCCTGCTTCGCCTGCTCGGTCTTCAGGCTGCCCGCGCTCCAGGAGGCACCGAGGCGGGTGTAGACCTTGTTCTCGGAGGTGGCCTTGGTGGATTCCGGGCTCCAGGCCTTGTGGTTGAAGACCAGGTCGTCCTTCACCAGGCCGCCCCAGTACTCCGCGACCTTCCGGGTGGGCGCGTCGTTGATGCTCACCTTCCAGGCGTCGCCCTCGGTGCCGTACCACTGCGCGCCGGCCTGCTGGGACAGGCCCGCCCAGGTCGCCGCCTCGTCGCTCCAGAAGGAGGTGATACGGGCCCCGGGGTCGGCCTTCTTGATCTCTTCGGCGGCGGTTCTGAACTCCGCCCAGGTCTTGGGCACCGCGATCTTGCGCTGCTCGAAGAGGTCCTTGCGGTAGTAGAGCATCTGCGGTGCCACGTCGAAGGGCGCCGCCCACTGCTTGCCGCCGAGGGTGACGAGCGCCTGGACCTGCTGCGGCTGCTTCTTGACGGTGGCGCCGAGCAGCTGGGAGGAGTCGGCCAGCAGGCCCTGGGTGACGAGGTCGGGAACCGCCTGGTACTCGATGTTCATGACGTCGGGGGCGTTGCCCGCCTTGACCGCGGCGGCGAGCTTGTCGTATCCGCCGGCCAGGCCCGCGGGCACCTCGGCGAATTTGACCTTGATGTTCTCGTGGGTCGCGTTGAAGGCCTCGGCCGTCTGCTTGGTTCCGGGCATCCAGGACCAGTACGTGATCTCCACCGGCCGGGTGGCGCTGTCGGCGGCCCCGGCCTGCCCCGAGGCGTCGCTGCCGCCGGCTCCGCAGGCGGTGGCCAGAAGCCCGAGAGCGGTGAGGGAGGCGGTGGCGGCTATGCGGTACGTACGTGAAGTGCGCGACATGCACGGCTCCTACGGGACCTCGTACGGAAGGAGGATGCGAACGAGCACCATGGTTTGTCCGAAAGCGATCACAGTCAAGAGCGAACGCACACAACAATCGAAACGATCATTTCAGACAGCGACCACCCGATACGATCGGTCCTGGCGGAGCACCGAACGGCGCATGGTCGTGGGACCCGGCGGGCAGGCGCAGCTGGTCCCCTCGCAAGCCCGTCGCGGAGGCAAGACCATGCGCGCATTGACCTGGCAGGGCACGCGGGACGTCCGCGTGGAAAGCGTCCCGGATCCTCGGATCGAGGACCCCGCCGACATCGTCGTCAAGGTGACGTCCAGCGGGATCTGCGGCTCGGACCTGCACCTCTACATGGTGCTGGGCCCCTTCCTGGATCCCGGGGACATCCTGGGCCACGAGCCCATGGGGATCGTCGAGGAGGTCGGCCCGGAGGTCACCGCCCTCCAGCCCGGCGACCGGGTCGTCGTCCCGTTCAACGTCTCCTGCGGGCACTGCTTCATGTGCGACCGGGGCCTGCATTCCCAGTGCGAGACCACCCAGGTCCGCGCGTACGGGAAGGGCGCCGCCCTCTTCGGCTACACCAAGCTGTACGGGCAGGTGCCGGGCGGGCAGGCCGAATACCTCCGGGTGCCCTTCGGCAACACCTTGCCCGTCAAGGTGCCGCACGGGCCGCCGGACGAGCGGTTCGTCTACCTCTCGGACGTCCTGCCGACGGCCTGGCAGGCCGTCGAGTACGCGGACGTGCCGCCCGGCGGTTCCCTCGCCGTGCTCGGCCTCGGGCCGATCGGGCTGATGGCCGCGCGGATCGCGCTGCACCGGGGTGCCGGGCTGGTGATCGGCATCGACCTGGTGGCGGCTCGCCTGCGGCGGGCGGCCTCGTACGGGGTCCACACGCTGGACCTCACCGAACACGGCAAGGGACTGACCGGGGCGGTCCAGGACCTGACCGACGGCCGGGGCACCGACTCCGTGATCGACGCGGTGGGCATGGAGGCCCACGGCTCGCCGGTGGCCGCGGCGACGCAGCGCATCACCGGCATGCTGCCGGACCCCCTCGCGCGGGCGCTGATGGAGCGCGCCGGGGTCGACCGGCTGCAGGCCCTGCACACCGCGATCGAGCTGGTGCGGCGCGGCGGGACGATCTCCCTGTCCGGCGTGTACGGCGGTGCGGCGGATCCGATGCCCATGCTGACGATGTTCGACAAGCAGATCCAGCTGCGGATGGGCCAGGCCAACGTCCGCGCCTGGGTGGATGACATCCTTCCGCTGCTCGACGGGGGCGATCCGCTGGGTGTGGAGGGCTTCGCCACCCATACGATGCCGCTCGAAGACGCGCCGAAGGCCTACGCCATGTTCCAGGCCAAGGAGGACGGCATGATCAAGACGCTCCTCAAGCCGTAAGCCGCCGCAGAGCGGCACGGGGCCGCACACGAGACACGAGAAGCCGCTGCACCGCCCGTGACGGTACGGGCGGTGCAGCGGCGGTCCGGGCGGTGCAGTGGCCTGGCGGGCGTGCAGCGGCCGGGGAGCTCAGGCCGCGAGGGGCGCGGTGTCCAAGCCCGCACCCTCGCGCAGGCCTTCCAGGAATTCCTCGAAGACCTCGACGGAGGTCCGGCTCGGCTCCCACCCCAGCTCCTCGCGCGCCCGGGACCAGTCCAGCATCGGCAGGCGCAGTACGGCGTCGAAGAGGTCGGGGGACGCGGGCACCACCCGCAGCCGCCAGGCGACGGAGAGGGCCGTGCGGACCACCGCGGTGGGGACCGGCACGCGCCGCGCGTCGAAGATCCCCGCGAGGGCGGTCGCGTCCAGGGGCGGATCGGCGGCCAGGTTGAAGGCGCCGCGCACGGGACGGATGACCGCTCGCCGGTACGCGTCGGCCGCGTCGTCGGTGTGCAGCGCCTGGAACCGCAGCCCCTGGAAGTCGGGCACCAGCGGGATCAGCCCGGGCCGGACCAGGCGTCCGGGCACCAGCCGGCCGGCGAAGATCCGCCGCTGTTCGGAGGCGGACTCGCGCTTGAAGAGGAAGGTGGGGCGCATCCGCACCACGCGGATGCCGGGATGCTCCTGCTCGTAGGCGTCGAGGACCCTTTCCAGGTAGGCCTTCTCCCGGCAGTACGCGGCCTGCGGCCAGCCGTGGGTCGGCCAGGACTCGTCCACCGCGCGGTCCTTGGGCCCCGGTGAATAAGCCCCGACGGAGGAGGCGTGGACGAGTACGGGCACGTTCGCCGCGGCCACGGCCTCGAAGACGCGGACGCTGCCGAGGACGTTCGTCCGCCAGGTCTGCGCGGGGTCGTGGGTCGGTTGGAACTTCCAGGCCAGGTGCACCACGGCGTCGGCCCCGGTGAAGAGCGGCGCGAGGTCGGGCCCGCCCGGCTCGATGTCCACGGCCTCCCACTGGGTCTTCGGCGGGTGCCACTCCGGGGTTCTGCGGGCGAGCCCGAGGACGGAGACCACGGCCGGGTCCTCGGCGAGGGCCCGCACCACGCTGGTTCCGACGTTTCCGGTGGCGCCGACGACCACGACGCGGGCTCCTTCGCCGCCCGGCGCGGCGGATGGGTTCGTTGTCATGCCTCCCTGTCCTTTCCGTCAGTCCGTGCCGTGCCGTCCCCGCTCGCCGGTGTGTCGGCGAACGGGCTGCGGTCGAGGTTCGCGAGCAGGTCCGCGGGGTGCCGGTACACGGCGCGGGCGCCTGCCCCTTCGAGGTCCGTCCGCGGGATGCCGCCGCAGAGCAGGCCCACGCAGGTCACCTCCGCCCGGGCACCCGCCTTCATGTCCCACACCGTGTCGCCGACGAAGACGGCGGTGTCCGGGGGCGCGTCCACGAGGCCGAGGGCGTGCTGGATCGGGTCGGGCGCCGGCTTTCCCTCCTCCACGTCGTCCGAGCTGGCGGTCGCCGTGATGGCGTCGTCGGCGCCGATCGCCTTCCTCAAGGCCTCCAGCTCGGTGCTGCCGGCGGAGGTGACCAGGACGACGCGCCACTCGCGCCGGTGCAGCTCACGCAGCAGCTCGGCGGCGGAGCGCAGGCCCGGCAGCCGGTCGAAGTACGTACCGTAAAGGGTGTCGTGCGCGGCGCTGAGCTCGCCGTCCGCGCCCGCGTCGCGGTCCTCACCGAGCAGGTGCGCGACCAGGTCCTTTCCCGGGAGGCCGATCGCCCGGTGGATCTCGTGCATCGGAATGTGGTGGCCAGCCTGCCGCAGGGCCTCCCACCAGCACGTGACGTGCAGGTGGTTGGTGTCGGCGAGGGTTCCGTCGACATCGAAGAGCGCGGCGCGATTCATGTGCATCCCCATGTGCCCACTCTCTTGAGCTCGGACCCGTTCATGGACGAGCTCTTCGTACGGACGTTCCCGCTCGCCGCCGCGTCGGCCGGGGGCCCGGGCTGAGCCGCGCGCGAGCGGGGCGGCGGTGGCTTCGATCACGGGAAAGGGCATGCGCGGCGCCTACCCGCTCGGGCGAACCGCACGCATACGGGGTTTCGGCGGCGCTCCAGCGGTTACTCGCTTCCCATGACTTCAAGGGGAACGGCAGCGGTGCCGCCGGAGCACGGCGGGCCCTCGACGGCCGGCGCGGGGCGCGTCGTACGGGAGCCTGAGCCGGGCGGTCCCGAACTGGTCGAGGGCCCGGTGGAGCGGGCCCGCCGGGACGGCTCGATCGCGTACTCCGACCGGCCCGTCGTCGCGCTGTGCACCTGCCGGCGCAGCAGGATCTTCCCGTGGTGCGACACCAGTCACCGCACCCGTGTCCGCGGCCGGCCCGGGGACGCGCCTGAGGAAACGCCCCCGGCCGACGAGTGATGGACGAGTGATAACAGTGAGGCACTCCGTGATCAGTCAACCAGTGAACGCCTCGGGGGGCGGAGTCAATGTGCCGGAGAGCCTGAGCCCACCGGTGGTCTCCGACGGCCAGCTGCCGAAGGACCACACCCAGGCGATCCTGGAGGTGACCAAGCGCGTGGCCGCGCTGCTGAAGCAGTCCGGCCAGCCCTTCGCCCTCGCCGGCAGCGTGGCTGCGTTCGCCCACGGCGTGCCGGCCTCGTTCCAGCACGACACCGACTTCTGCGTCCGGCCCGAGGACGCGGACGCGGTGATCGCGGCCCTTGAGGAGGGCGGCATCGCGATGCGCCGGGCGCCGGAGGACTGGCTGGTCAAGGGCCGGTCGGCGGGCGAGGAGATCGATCTGATCTTCGAGCTGGCCCGGCGTCCCGTCTCCACCGAGTTGCTGGAGCGGGCGCCCGTCAAGGCGGTGGACTCGGTGTGGATGCCGGTGCTGGCTCCCACCGATCTCATGGACAGCCGGCTTGCCGCCCTGTGCGAGCACTACTGCGACTACGGCGATCTGCTGCCCATGGCGCGGATGCTGCGCGAACAGATCGACTGGGAACGGCTCGACCGGGTCCACCGCCAGTCTCCGCTGGCGGACGCCTTCCTTTACCTCCTCGAACGGCTCCACGTCATCGAGCCCCGGGAGCGGACGGAGGGGACGTCATGACGTCCACGGAGATCATCGACTACCGCATCCAGCACCTGCGGGACCGCCTGGCCCGGGAGGACATCGCCGAGCTCGGCGTACGGATCGAGACGCGCGGCGGTCGCGCCCTGGTGTGGGGCAGCGTGTCCACCGCGGAGTGCCGGTCCGCCGTTCTGCGGCTCGCGGAGGAGGAGCTGGCGGGCGTGCCCTGGCACGACGACCTCACCGTGAACTGCCCGGACCCGCCCGCTCATCCCGAGGAGTTGTCGTGATCCGCATCGCCGCCGTCGGGGACATCCATCTGGGGCCGGGGAGCGAGGGTCTGCTGCGCCCCGCCTTCGACACCCTCGGGAACTGCGCGGACCTGCTGCTGCTCGCGGGCGACCTGACCCGGCACGGGACCCCCGAGGAGGCCCGGGTGGTGGCCGGTGAGGTGGCCGGGCTGCCGGTGCCGGTGGTCGCCGTACTGGGAAACCACGACTACCAGAGCGACCAGGAGACGGAGGTCGTCCGGGAGCTGAGCAAGGGGGGCGTGCATGTTTTGGAAGGCGACGGGGTCGTGCTCGACGTGGACGGTACGAGGGTCGGCATCGCGGGGACCAAGGGGTTCTGCGGGGGTTTCGTCGGGCGCAGTGCCAGCGAGTTCGGCGAGCCGGAGATGAAGGCTTTCGTCCGGTACACCCGCAATTGCGCCGAGGGGCTCGGCCGGGCGTTGCGCGAGCTGCGCGACGAGGGCTCGGACCTGCGGATCGCCCTGACGCACTTCTCGCCGGTACCGGACACGCTGGCGGGTGAGCCGCCGGAGATCTATCCCTTCCTCGGGAGCTATCTGCTGGCGGAGGCGATGGACGAGGCGGGGGCGGATCTCGCCGTCCACGGCCACGCGCACATGGGTACGGAGCACGGGATGACGGCGGGCGGGGTGCGGGTGCGCAATGTGGCGATGCCCGTCATCAACCGTGCCTTCGCGATCTACCACCTCTCCCCCAACGGGTCGGCGCGCGCCGCGCACTGATCGGGGGGGCCGGGCGAGGCCGTTTCATGCCCCCGCCGTATGGGACAGCCCCCGCCCCGTCCCGTACGCGGCCTGGAGCAGGCCCCGGGTGACGGGGTGCTGCGGTGCGGTGAGCAGCCGCTCGCCGGGACCCTCCTCCACGACCCGTCCCGCGTCCAGCACGGCGATGCGGTCGGCCAGCGCTTCCGCGGCTCCCAGGTCGTGGGTGATGAACACCAGGGCCAGTCCGGTGCGGTCCCGCAGCCCGGCGAGGAGGTCGAGGAGGGCGCGCCGGGTGGCGGGGTCCAGTCCCGAGGTGATCTCGTCGCAGACGAGGACCCCCGGCCGGGCCAGCAGCGTCCGGGCCAAGGCGGCCCGCTGGAGTTCGCCGCCGGAGAGGGCCCCGGGACGGCGCCCGGCCGTGCTCGCGCTGAGACCGAGGGACTCCATGGTCCGCCCGGCTTCCTCGCGCGCCTCGTCCGGGCCGGCGCCGCGCAGCCGGACCGCCGTACGGGCGACCTGGTCCAGGACCGGCCGGTGTTCGGCGAAGGCCGCCTTCGGGTCCTGGAACACGTACTGCACGGCCGCGAGTTGTGCGCGACTGCGCGCCCGCAGGCTGCCCGGCAGGGGCAGGCCGTCCAATAGGACGCTCCCGCGGTGGCGCGTGTGCAGTCCGGCCAGGCAGCGCCCCAGGGTGGTCTTGCCGCTGCCGGAGCGGCCGACCAGCGCCAGGCACTCCCCCGCGGCCACCGAGAGGGCGACATCGCTGAGCACCTCGACGCTTCCCCGCGCCGTACGGTGCGCCGCGCTCAGGGCCCGCGTCTCCAGCCGGGCGGGCCCGTCCGGGCGTGGGGGGCGCGGCGGCGGTACCACCGGCGCGGGTGACGCGCCGCCGAGGACCGATCGCGCCGGGCCCCGCTCGACGACGCGGCCCGCGCGCATCACGACGACTTCGTCGGCCAACTGCCGTACCACCTCCGTGTCATGGCTCAGCAGGATGACGGCGATGCCCTGCCGGGCGAGGTCGGCCAGTTCCCTCACGATGCCCTGCTTGGTGAGCGCGTCCTGCCCGGTCGTGGGCTCGTCCGCGACGATGGCGCGGGCGCCGGACAGCAGTGCCTGCGCCAGCACCACGCGCTGCTGCTGGCCGCCGGACAGCTGGTGGGGGAATCGGCGCAGGACCTCCGCCGGGTCCGGGAGCTGCGCCAGGCGCAGCGCTTGGTGCACGCGCTCCCGGACCTCCTGCCGGCCGCCGCCCGCCCGTACGGCGATGTCGCGCAGCAGGGCGCCGACGCGCCGGGCGGGGTTGAGTACGGCCGCGGGGTGCTGGGGCACGTATCCGACCCCGCCCGGCGGGGTGCGCACCGTACCTTCGACATCGGCGCCGGCCGGGTACTCACCGAGGAGCGCCAGGCCGGTGGTGGTCTTGCCGCTGCCGGAGGGGCCGATGACGGCGGTGATCCGGCCCGCGTGGGCCTGGAGGCTCACGCCGTCGACGATGGCCCGCCCCCCGGTCTCGACCCGCAGTCCCCGTACTTCCACGACGGCGCTCATCGCACCCTTCCCTTCCCTCGGCCGGGCCTTCGCACAGCTCCCTCGCGCGCGGCTCCGTCCTGTAGCGCCGCGTCGAACAGCAGGTTGACGCCCATCGAGAGCGCCGCGATGAGCAGGGCGGGCACCACCACGGCCCAGGGCTGCAGGAAGAGGCCCGTGCGGTTGCGGTCGACCATCACCGCCCAGTCGGCGGCGTCCGGTTGCACCCCGACACCGAGGAACGCGGCGGTGGCGACCAGGTAGAGGGCCCCCGTCAGCCGGATCCCGGCGTCCGCGGCGAGCGTGCGCCGCATGGAGCGGGCGACGTAGCCGACGGCCGTGCGCCACCAGGATTCGCCCTGCATGCGCAGTGCCTCGACGGCCGGCCGGGAGGAGACCTCCACCGCCGCCGCGTGGACGACGCGCGCCGCGTCGGGCACGGCGGCCAGGCCGACCAGGACCGTCAGTCCCACCGGGCCGGGAGTGAAGGTCGCCGCGACGAGCAGCACCAGGAGCAGCGAGGGCACGGCGATCAGCACGTCCAGTGGCCGCATCAGGCCTTCCTCCAGCCAGGTGCGGTGCGTGAGGGCGGCGGCGAGCCCGACCGGCAGGGCGACGAGGTAGGTGAGGACGCTCGCGCCGAGTGCCACGAGCACGACCGGTCTGCCGCCGAGCAGTACCTGCCGCCAGACGTCGCGGCCGGTGAAGTCGGTCCCGAGCCAGTGGTCTTGGCCGGTGGCGAAGGAGACGGACCGCGGTCCGGGCGGCCCGGCGATCAGGGGTCCGAGGAGGGCGAGCAGGAGCGGTACGGCGACGACGGCGACGCCGAGGAAGTAGCGGGGTGCGGGATGCCTCATGCCGCCACCTCGAAGCGCGGTGCGAAGCGGCGGGCGACGAGGTCGGCGCCGAGGTTGGCCAGGACGGTGACCACGCCGAAGACGACCGCCATGCCCTGCACGACCGGTACGTCGCGGGCGGCGACGGCCTCGATGAGTACGGTGCCCAGGCCCGGGATGACGAACAGCGCCTCCACGACGATCACTCCGCTCAGGAGCCAGTCGCAGGTGCGGGCCAGTTGCTGGGTGGCGGGCGCCAGGGCGTTGGGCAGGGCGTGGGTCCAGCGGACGCGGGCGCCGGACAGGCCGTAGCGGCGGGCCTGGGCGACGTACGGGGAGGCCATCGCCTCGATCATGCCGGCCCGCACCAGACGGCTCAGGGTGCACACCGGCCGAGCCGTCAGTACCAGCACGGGCAGGATCAGGACGGCGGGCTCCACGGCGGGGTCGACGCCGACGGCGGTCGCCGGCAGCCAGCCCAGGTGCAGGGCGAACAGTGCGGCCAGCAGCACGCCGAGGGCGAATTCCGGTACGGCGTGCAGGGCCAGGGTCACGGCGCTGACGGTCCGGTCCACGGGTCCGCCCTCGCGGCGCGCGGCGAGGACGCCGAGGCCCACCGAGAGCGGGATCAGCACGAGGAGGGTGGTGGCCGCCAGGAGCAGGGTGGAGCCGAGGCCCGCCGTCAGATAGCCGGTCACGGGCCGCCCGGTGACCAGGGAGGTGCCGA
The DNA here is from genome assembly GCF_053591375.1 of Streptomyces sp. NPDC003034. Taxonomy (NCBI): domain Bacteria; kingdom Bacillati; phylum Actinomycetota; class Actinomycetes; order Kitasatosporales; family Streptomycetaceae; genus Streptomyces; species Streptomyces sp. NPDC003034. The sequence continues at coordinate 182,932 of NZ_JBSFTS010000006.1, read as the reverse complement.
GGTCGCCGCGGAGCATGCCGCCCACCCACTCCAGGAACCGTTCGGTGGCGGGCCGGTCCAGCCGCATGGTCTCGCGGATGCGGGCGATGCGCTCGGGGTCGGGCTGGTCCCCGGCGAGGGCGACCGCCGCGTCGCCTGGCAGCGCCTCGGTCAGTACGAAGATCAGCAGGACGACGGCCGCCGTCTGCCCCAGGCCGAGGAGCAGGCGGCGGCCGATCCAGGGAAGGCCCCCCGTCACGCGAGCCAGATCTTGTCGAAGCGCGCCCAGTCGAGCGTGTTGGCGGGAGCCTTCGCGGACACCCCGCGCACCTTGGGCGCGGTGGCGACGATCCAGTCGGCGAAGCCCCAGATCAGGAAGCCCCCTTCGTCGTACAGCCGGCGCTGCATCCGCTCGTAGAGGGCGGTGCGCTCCTTCTCGTCCCCGGTGGACTGGGCCTGCTGGTACAGGTCGTCGAAGTCCTTGTGCTGCCACTTGGTGGCGTTGGTGGTGGAGCCGGTGAGCAGCCGTTGGGAGACGTGGGACTCGATGGGCATGGCGCCGGAGCGGTAGGAGGCGAAGGTTCCGGCGGAGAGGATGTCCTTCCAGTACGTCTCCTTGTTGCCGACCTTGACCTCAACGGTGACACCGGCCTTGGCGGCCTGGTCCTTGAAGATCCCGGCGGCCTCGATGAAGCCGGTGGCCGCGGGCGCCGTGTCGAGGGTGACCTTGAGCCCTTCGGCGCCGGCCTCCTTCAGCAGGGCCCGGGCTCGGTCGAGGTCCTGGGTGCGCTGCGGCAGGCCGGAGGCGTAGTACTGGCAGCCCTTGCCGAAGAGGTCGTTGCCGATCTCGCCCGCTCCGGAGAGGGCGCCGTCGACGAGTTCCTTGCGGTCGGCGATGAGGAAGAACGCCTGCCGGACCCTCTTGTCGTTGAAGGGGGGCCGGTCGGTCTTCATGACGAAGCCCTGCATGGCGCTGCCCGGCAGGCGTACGACGTCGATCCGGCCCTTGCCCTCGTGGGCGCGGGCGGTGGCCGGGTTGAGTTCGTGGGCGTATTCGACCTGCCCCCCGAGCAGGGCGCTGACGCGGGCGGACTCCTCGGTGGCGATGACGAATTCGAGCTCTTCGAGGTGGGGTGCGCCTTCCCAGTACGCGGGGTTGCGCTTGACCAGGAGGCTGCTGCCGGGCTTGAAGGAGACGAAGGTGAAGGGGCCGGATCCGACGGGCCGGTCGAAGGCGGTGGCGTCCTTGGGCACGATGTACGCGCCGAAGGCGGCGAGGGTGTTGGGGAATTCGGCGTAGGGGCGCTTGAGCTTGAACTCGACGGTGGAGGCGTCCACGGCGCGGCTGGCGGCGAGGTCGATGGGCTCCAGCGAGGCCTTGGCGCGGAAGGTGCCCTTCGGATCGGCGATCCTGCGGTAGCTGTAGAGGACGTCCTCGGCCGTAACGGGCCGGCCGTCGTGGAAGGCGGCCGGGCGCAGGGTGATCTGCCAGGTGTCGAGGGTCGCGTTGGGCGTCCAGCCGGCGGCGAGGCGGGGTACGGGGGCGAGGTCGGCGCCGAAGTCGGCGAGCTTGTCGAAGAGGGCCTTGGCGCGGGCGGCGTCGACGAACAGGTTGGCCGCGTGCGGGTCGAGGGTTTCGCCGGCGCCGCCGCCCGCGAAGGCGGCGCGCAGACGGCCGCCTGACTTGGGGGTGGTCCCCCCGCCGTTCTTCGCGTCGGTGGCGGGGGTTCCCGTGGTGCCGCAGCCGGCGGCGAGGGCGAGCGCGGTGGCGCTGCCGGCGAGGAGGAAGCCTCGGCGGGCCAGATCGGGGTGCCGGTCGTTCATGCGGTGCTGTCTCCGTTGCTGTGAGGTGCCGTCAGGCGGGCGATGAGGTGGAGCCGGTCGGAGCTCACGGTGGGATGCGGCAGGTCGCCTTGGCTCCAAGGCGGTTCGGTCCGGGGGCCGGGCCCGTCGTAGAGCCCCAGCATCTCGAAGCCGGCCGTGGTCAGGAAGTGCCGGAGCTCCTGCGGGAAGAGCAGGCGCCAGGCGGAGTGCTGCTCCACCGGGGGTGAGCCGTCGTCGGCCGTCCAGTCGCGGCGCCGGCGCAGGAGTTGCGCGCCGTGGTCGATGGAGAGCGTGGTGCGGGAGGTGTAGGTGACCCCGCGCCAGGTGACGTGGGCGAAGCGCGGGCCGTCGAGCAGTTCGGTGTTGCCGAGGAAGAAGGCGCCGTTGCGCATTTCGGCGACGAGCAGGCCGCCGGGCGAGAGGTGGGCGCGGCAGCGGGCCAGGAAGGCGGTGATGTCCTCGTTGGTGTGGCAGTAGAGCAGGGCGCTGTCCAGGCAGACGACGGCGTCGAAGCGGGCCGCTGCGAAGTCGAAGTCGCGCATGTCCGCGCGGTGGTAGGCGGGTCCCGGGTGGTGGCGGCGGGCGTGCGCCAGCATGGCCGGGGAGGTGTCGATGCCGGTGACCCGGCGGCCCGCCCGGTGGTGCAGCCAGGCGGCGTCACGGCCGGTGCCGCAGCCGACGTCGAGGAGGCGCGGGCCGGCGCCGTGGTGGGCCAGCACCTCCTCGGCCCAGCGCGCGGCGCGGTGGTCCGGGTCGGGGAAGCGCTGTTCGTACAGTCCGGGATGGTCCGTGAGCAGGTTTCCGGTCGTCATGAGCAGCTTTCCGGTGGTCATCGGGTCTCGCTTCTCGGGCGGGCACCGGCAGGGGAGGCGGGGTCCTGACCGGGGTCGGGGGGCAGGGCGTGTCTTCGGTGCAGCCGTGCGACGGCCGCCGCGGAGGCCAGGCCGAGGGCGACGCAGCAGGCGAAGGGCAGCCAGGCCAGGCCGGTGTGCCCGGCGGTGTCCATGGCCCAGCCGACCGCCGCGCTGCCCGCGGCGGCCGCGACGCCGGACACGGCGTAGAAGAGGCCGTAGTAGGTGCCGGTCAGGCCGGCCCGGCCGAAGGCGGGTATCAGCTCCATCACGAACGGCTGGGCGATCATCACGCCGAGGTGGAGCAGCAGGGTGCCGGCCAGGACCAGGAGCAGGTGCGCCGGGTGCGGAGCGCAGACTCCGGAGACGAGCATCGGCGGGACGAAGCCCAGGCCCATGACGGCCAGGCCGGTGGCGATCCAGCGGGCGCGGCTGCCCGAGGCTTTAAGCCGGCGGGTGATGCGGAGCTGGAAGAGGAGGTTGGCGACGGTTCCGCCGAGGAAGAGCAGGCCGATGGAGCCGTCCCAGGCGGAGGCCCGCACGGCGGCGTGGGGCAGCAGCAGGTACAGCTGGTTCTCCAGGCCGTACATGCCGATCATGGCGAGGGAGAAGGCCACGAATCCCTTGCTGCGTACGGCCTCACGCCAGTCAGCCAGTACGCGGGTCTCGGGGGCCGGTACCGTGCGGGCGGGCAGCACCAGGAGCTGCGCGAGGGTGAGGACGGCGAAGACGGCCGCCGAGGTGACGGCGGCGGCCCGGAAGTCCACGAGGAGCAGCAGGCTTCCGAGCAGGGGTCCGAGCAGGGCCCCGGTGGTGGCGAAGACGTTGAACAGCGCGAAGGCCTCGGCCTTGCGCTCTCCGGCCTCCTGGGCGACGTACGTCCGTACGGCGGGGTTGAAGAGGGCGCCCGCCAGCCCGCTGAGTATGGATGCGGTGAGCAGCAGCGGCAGGGTGTCGCCGAGGGCGAACAGCGCGAAGCCGACCGTCCGCAGGCCGCAGCCCGCGATGATCACGCCGCGGGCGCCGAGCCGGTCGGCGGCCGAACCGCCCAGGAGGAACAGCCCCTGCTGGCTGAGGTTGCGCACCCCGAGGACCACGCCGACGACGGCCGCGGAGAGGCCGAGGTCTTCGGACAGGTGGGTGGCGAGGTACGGGATGAGCAGGTAGAAGCCGGTGTTCACGCCGAGCTGGTTGACGAGCAGGAGCCGTACGGCGAGCGGGAAGCTCCGTACGGCGGCGAGGGTCTTCACCGTGCGCCCTCCGCGTGGGCGAGTCTGACGCCGAGGCCGGCCCGGTTCGCGGCGCGTACGGTTCCGTCGGCTCCGCCGATGCCCGTCCACGGGTCGTCGGCGAGCAGCAGGTGCCCGTCGAGGTCGACCCAGCGGGCCCGGTCGGCGAGGTGCACGGCGGGGGCGATGCCCAGGGAGCTGGCGGTGAGGCAGCCGAGCATGAGCTCGGTGCCGCTGCCGCGCAGGGCTGCGTGGATGCGCAGCGCGGCCCGCACCCCGCCGCATTTGGCGAGTTTGACGTTGACTCCGTGGACCCGGCCGGCGAGCGCCACGGCGTCCTCGTACGAGACGGCGTCCTCGTCGGCGATGACGGGCAGCGGTGATTGCTTCGCGACCCGGGCCAGTGCGTCGGGGCGCCCGGGCGCGATGGGCTGCTCCACGGCGGTGACGCCGAGGGCGGCGAAGCGCGGCAGCAGGTCGAGGGCCTGGCGTTCGGTCCAGGCGCCGTTCGGGTCCAGCAGCAGGCTCGCCTCGGGCGCTCCCGTGCGTACGGCTTCGACGCGGGCGAGGTCCTCCGCCGGATCGGGGGATCCGGCCTTGACCTTGAGGACGGTGAAGCCGCTCACCGCGAGGCGGGCGGCCTGCGCCGCGGCCGGTACGGGCGCGATGATGCCGATCGTACGAGCCGTCGCGGCGGCCGGTGCCGCGTGCGTGCCCAGCAGCCGGTGGGCGGGTTCGCCGGCCCGCTTGCCGACCAGGTCCAGCAGGGCGGCTTCGAGTGCGGCGAGGACTCCGGCGGGCAGGCCCTCCCATGCCGTGTTCCCGGCGCCCGTCTCGGCCCAGGCGGTCTCGGGGTCGGGGAAGCGCTCGGTCCGGGTGCGGGACGCCTCCAAGTGCTTGACGATGGCCGTGGTGGGCAGCCCGAGGTAGTCGCTGCTGACGGCTTCGCCCCAGCCGCGCAGTCCGCCGTGCTCGATCGCGACCCAGACGGCGTCGCGGCGGGCCATCACCGAGCGGGAGATGCGCAGCGGTTCGGCCAGTTCGAGGTCGGTGGTGTGCCAGGTGAGCTTCATTCCGCGCCTCCGCGGGTCGGTGCGGGCAGCGGCGGGCGGCCGTTGACGGACAGCGGCGCGTGGGGCGGCTCGGGCAGCGGCGAACGGTCGGTGGCCACCGGGTCGATCACGGTCCGGCAGCGGACCCAGCCGGCCGCCTCGACCGCGCGGGGGTGCGGGATCTCCAGGGGGCGGACGGCGAGCACGGCCGTGTCCAGGCCGTGGGCGTGGCAGAAGTCGTCGTCGTAGACGGTGCCGAGGTAGCGGTGGGGACCGTCCGGGAAGATGGTGGCCACGACCGCGCCGGGCTCGACCCGCGCCGCCCAGGCGGAGACCAGGGCCACGGCTCCGGTGCTCCAGCCGCCGCTGACGAAATTGGAGCGGGCGAGTCTGCGGCAGGCGTCGACCGCCTCCGCCGGTCCCACCCAGTGCACTTCGTCGAAGGCCTCGTGGACGACGTTGTCCGGATGGATGCTGCTGCCCAGACCCCGCATCAGCCGGGGGCGGGCGGGCTGTCCGAAGATGGCGGAGCCGACGGAGTCGACTCCGATCACTTTCAGCCGGGGCCAGCGCCGGCGCAGCGGGCCGGCCAGTCCCCCGCTGTGGCCGCCGGTGCCCACGCTGCACACGAGGACGTCCAGGTGGTCGAGCTGGTCGGTCAGTTCGGTGGCGAGGGCGAGGTAGCCGGCGGCGTTGTCCGGGTTGTTGTACTGGTCGGGCCAGTAGGCGTGCGGCATGCGGCGCAGGACCTCGCGCAGCCGGGCGATCCGGGCCGCCTGCCAGCCGCCTTCCGCCGCGGGCCGGTCGACGAGCTCCAGCTCGGCCCCGTACGCGCGCAGCAGCTGCCGCATGGACGGTTCGAGCTCGGTGTCGCCGACGAGGACGACGGGATGGCCGAGGGCCTGGCCGGCGAAGGCCAGCCCCACCCCCAGCGTGCCGGAGGTCGACTCGACCACCGGGCAGCCGGGCAGCAGTTCGCCGCGCGCGCGGGCGCCGCTCAGCATGGAGACTGCGGCGCGGGCCTTCATACCGCCGGCGCCGAGGCATTCCAGCTTCGCCCAGAAGCCGGGGTGCCGGTGCGGTAATGCGGTGCGGATCCTGGCGAGCGGGGTACGGCCGACCAGGGGCAGCAGATCCGGATTGGCGGCCGTGGCCGCGGGGCGGGGCAGGATCGGTGCGACGGTCATCGGCCTCCTCCGTAGCGGTGGACGACGCCCGGGCCGCCGTCGAGCCAGAAGAAGGGGTACGGCTCGGCGGACACGGCGCTGACGCCCGCCCCGAGGAAGCGCGGCAGGACGGCGCTGCCCGTCTGGGCGAACATGACCAGCGGCTTGCCGGTGGCGGCGGCATGGTCGAGCAGGGGCTGGAAGGTGCCGTTGCCGAGCGTCATGCCGGAGGCGAGGATCGCGTCGCAGTGCTCCAGCTCCGAGGCGGCGTCCGTCAGGACGGGCTCCCCCCATTCGGTGGCGCCGCCCTTGAGGTCGCAGGGGGCGTACGGTGTCCGGCGCTCGCGCAGCTGCTCCAGCAGCGAGTTGACGACCCCGACGACCAGGACCCGGCGCAGGCCGGTCGCCGGCAGGAGGTCCGCCACGGCGCGGGCTCGGGCGCGGGAGCGGTGCAGCGAGCTGCCGGCCGCGATCGCGTACGGGCGGGCCCCGTGCTCGGGGGTGTGCGGGCGGACGTGCATCAGGTAGGCGTCGAGCGCGGCGATCCGCACGGGCAGCAGCGGGTGGTCGAGCAGGCTGGCGACGGTGGCGCCCACGCACTCGTCCAGCGAGGCGGCGGGCAGGGTGCCCGGTTCCACCGCGCAGGATCCGACGGCGGCGGCCAGCCGCAGGCTCAGTACCTCGTTGCGGTAGCCGCCGGAGCGGCCTTCGTGCCGTACGGCCTGCGCGGTGGTGAAGGCGAGCGCCACCCGTTCCCGGGCGGGGTCGGGACCGTAGAAACCGGTGCGCACCCGCTCCATGAGGTCCTCGACGCTGCGTACGGACGGCTCGTGGAGGGTGGGGGCGCTCATGCGCTCACCGCTGCGGGCAGCTCGTAGCGGGGGCTCAGGCCGGCGATCAGCCGCTCGGCCGCCCGTCGCGCGCCACCGCCTTCGGTGTCGGTGGTCATGACGTGGCCCAGGTACTCGTTGTTGCTGGTCGCGGGCCGGACGGTACGGCCCGGTTCGGCGAGGGTGAGTTCCACGACCCCGGGCGTGGCCCGTACCTCCTCGGCGCCGTCGATGCCGGTCACGGTCCCGGCGGAGTCGGGCAGCAGGAAGGCGATGGCCGCGCTGCGCACCCCGGTGGAGCGGTGGTCAAGGTCCGGTGTGCGGCCGAGTGCGACGTCCACGCAGGCGGCCGCGAGGTCGATGCCGGTGACGTGGCGGACCAGTTCGGTGATGCGGTTTCCCGCCGGGCGGGGGTTGACCTCGATCAGGCGGGGCCCGGTGGGGGTCAGCTTGATCTCTGTGTGACAGACGACCTGGTCCAGGCCGAGGGCCTTGACGGCCCGTACGGCGCTGTCGGCGGCCTCCCGGGCCTCGGCCGGGCCGATGTCCGCCGGGAACATGTGGCCGGTCTCGATGAAGGCCGGCGCGCCGCCGATGCTCTTGTCGGTGACTCCGACGACGTGCGTGGCGCCGCCGAAGGAGACGGTCTCGACGCTGACCTCCGGGCCGGTGAGCAGTTCTTCGAGGAGGAAGACCGGGGCCCGCTCCTGGCCCCGGGCATTGACGGGGAACTCGGTCAGGGCCCGGCAGGCCAGATCCAGTTCGTGCTCGTCGTGGACCTGGCGGACCAGCATCCCGGCGCACAGGTCCACCGGCTTGACGACCAGCGGGTAGCCGATCTCACGGGCGGCGGACAGCGCCTGCGCCGTGTCCGTGCAGACGGCGAAACGCGGCCCGCCCACCCCCGCCTCGGCCAGCGTCCGGCGGGTCAGGTCCTTGCGGCAGGCGCTCTCGACGGCTTCTGCGGCGGGGCCGGGCAGCCCCAGCCGCTCGGCGGTGCGCGCCACCGCGGGGAGGTAGTAGTCGCAGGAGGACACCACCCCGTCGAAGCTGAGCACGGCGTGCAGCCGCTCGACCTGCGGCAGCAGCGACTCCACGTCGTTGGTGTCCGCGGTGATGATGTTGCGCGCCGCGAGCAGCGGGTGCGGTCCGCCGGCGGGGGCTGAACGCAGGTAGTGGTGCAGGTCGCGGGTGAGGAAGCTGAACTCGTGTCCGCTCTCGCGGATCGCCCTCGGCAGGAGCCTGCTCATCGACCCCACCCAGCTTTCGATAACCAGCAGATGTCCCACGGGACTTCCTCTCAGACCGCCGTCACAGCTCTTGGGTACGCGTCGGGTGCGGGCGGCTGTCAGGAGGCGTCCGACCGGACCCAGAGGGACGCTATCTGAAAGCGTTTTCATTTCCAATACGTCGATTTTCCGATACGGTGAAGCGATGAGGGATCTGAGACAGCATCAGGCGCCGCCGCTTCGGGCGCCCGAGCACCGAAACGCAGGGCCGTACGAGGTACGGCACGCCGGGCCGGAGGACGTACGCGGAGCGCGCAGCGTCATGCTCGACACCTTCTACCGGGAGTTCGCCTACGGATACGTGCCCGAGTGGCACTCCGACGTGATCGACCTCCGCGCCACGTACCTCGACGACCCGCGCCACACCCTGGTGGTGGCGGTACGCGAGGACGGCGAGGTGGTGGGCACGACCGCGCTCCACTCCCGGGGGCCCGCCCACCCGCCGCATCCCAGATGGCTGGCGGAGCGCTACCCGTCGGGGCGCACGGCCCAGCTGCTGCGCGTGTACGTACGCCCCGGCCACCGAAGGCACGGGCTGGCGCGCGCCATGGTGAGGGCGGCCTGCGAGTTCGCGGCGGGGGTCCCCGGCTACGAGAGCATCTACCTCCACACCAATGTCGACATCCCCGGCGCCGAGGCGTTCTGGCGCAGTCTGGCCACCGAGGTCTGCGATGCCCGTACGACCGGTGAGCACGGCGGCTTCGGCACGGTCCACTTCGAGATCCCGCTCCCGCAGCGCCCCTCGGGCGGGCACCCGGCGGGCCCCGCGATGGTGCGGGAGCCGGTCTGTTCGTAGGCGGCGGCCATTCACCCGATCGAGCGACCGGCGGAGCGGCGAGCCGGGACGACCGGTGCCGGGGAGGCGGGCGTGCGCGGCGGCTCCGGCAGGCCGGTGCCGGGAAATCTCCTTATGCTCGGAGAAGGGGCCGCTCCGACGCATGAAGGGCGCTGTCATGACGGAGGCGAGCGGCGCGGCGGCCTTGGCCGACCGCGCCCTGAAGGCCAAGCACCGCGCGATGTGGGCTCTGGGCGACTACCCGTCGGTGGCTTCACACGTCATCTCCGAGCTGGGGCCCCTCCTCGTCCAGGAGTGCGGTGTAAAGCCCGGTGACCGGGTGCTCGACGTCGCCGCCGGCGCCGGCAACGCCGCCCTTCCGGCCGCCATGGCGGAGGCCGACGTGGTGGCGTCCGACCTGACGCCGGAGCTGCTGGAGGTCGGGCGGCAGCGGGCCGCGGTGCGCGGTGTCCAACTGGAGTGGCGGGAGGCGGACGCCGAGGCGCTGCCCTTCGCGGACGGCGAGTTCGATGTCGTGATGTCCTGCGTGGGCGTCATGTTCGCGCCGCACCATCAGGCCGCCGCGGACGAGCTGCTCCGGGTCTGCCGCGCCGGCGGCACGATCGGCCTGATCAACTGGACGCCGGAGGGCTTCCTGGGCCGGATGTTCGCCACGATGAAGCCCTACGCTCCCCCACCTCCGCCGGACGCCCTCCCGCCCCCGTTGTGGGGGGACGAGGAGCACGTCCACGAACTCCTCGGCGACGGCGTCACCGACGTGGAGGCCCGCCGCCGGACGGTGCGCGTGGACCGGTTCGGGCAGCCCTCGGCCTTCCGCGAGTTCTTCAAGGCCTGCTACGGCCCCACCATCGCCGTCTACCGCAACATCGCCGGCGATCCCGAACGGACCGCCGCCCTCGACCGCGACCTCGACGCCCTCGCCCGGGAGCACACCGAGAACGGCGTCATGGAGTGGGAGTACCTCCTCCTCACGGCCCACCGAAGCGGCTGACCGTACGCCGAACCGGTCGGACCGTACGCCGAACCGGTCGGAGCCGGGGCGACTTTCGGACGCCTCTTGATCTGCGCATGACATTTCAACATCCCTGTGCCACTCTCCTGGCGCACTCCGAATCCGGGATCCTCCGCCAGACGGCCGAAACCGGGTTCAGACCCCCACAAGGACGTGGCAAGGAGGAGCGACATGAGGTACATCTCCCGGCTCACAGGACTGGCGGCGCTGGCTGTCGCGGCAACCGTCGGCGGCACTTCGGGAGCCGTCGCGTCAGGACCCGCGGCCGATATGAAGGTGGACGGGGTGATCGCGGTATCGGGCTCCACCTGCGCCTGGACCAATGCGAACACCAGCGCCGCGCCACCGAGCACGCTCACCGTCGACCGCACCACGATCAACAGGCCCGGCGGCAATCTCGCGTGCGACGGCGGCCTCACCGCGGCCCTCAACAACAACCCCGTCTTCACCTTCGACGACGCCGGCGGCGTGGCGAAGACCGACCTCATCGACATCACCGGACAGCAGAGCTTCGTCTCCTGCCGCTACAAGGCGACGAACATCGTGTGGGACCGGGAGGGGACGAGCAGGAAGTACGTCAACCGGCCCTTCACCGCCACCAAGACGTCCGGCAGCTTCCTCTGTCCCGGCTCGGTCGCCACGGCGGCCGGGGGCGCCACCATGCTCTTCCACTGATCGCCGCGCCGCGCCGCGATCGGGGGCGGCCTCTTCCGGAGCGGTCCGGGTGAGGCCGCGCCGCCCTGCTGGCACCCCGTCAGCCGCACCCGCGCGGGCGTTGGTTCGCCTGTTTGCGCCGACGTGACCGGAGCCCTAGATTCTCGCCCCATGGCCATGTCACGCAGAACGATCATCAAGGGAATGGCCGCCGCGCCGTTCATCACCGTGGCCGGCGCCGCGCTGGCCCCCAGCACGGCCCGGGCCGCCACCATCGACCCCGGGCAGTTCACACTCGCCGAGCGGACCTCCAACGCGTCCGGGCAGTTCACGGATCTCGTCGCGGGGCTGGCCCGGGTACTGCCCGTCAACACGACGACCGGCGTGCTGGCGACCGCCAACCGTGTCGCGACGCGCCTGTCCGCCGCGCCGGCGGGCGTGGGCGGCTTCTCGCACGGCTTCACCTGGAACAACAGCGACCGCGACGCGGTCGAATGGATTCCGCAGGGCATCACCACCAGTGCCGACGCGCTGGGCGCCGGCCTGTGGCCCGCCGGCGGCAAGCGCGTCGTGCTGGTGTCCTGGTACTTCGAGACCGACCCCAACCAGGACGACGTCCACGAGCTGGCCATCGACAAGGGCATCCGCGTCAGCTTCGTCGACTACACGTCGGCCGTCGCCCCGGTGTACCGGCACGTCCTGCTCGTGGAACCGGTCCGCACGGCCGACGGGACGTACACCTACGAGCCGATCCGCAAGCACGCCGGCGGCATCATGTGGTACGGGAACCGGCTCTACGTCGTGGACACCTACAAGGGCCTGCGGGTGTTCGACATGGACCGCCTGTTCGAGGTCAGTACGGGACTCCCGGACGTCTGCGGACTGCACACCGACGGCCGCTACCACGCGTACGACTACCGGTTCGTCCTCCCGCAGATCGGCGCCTACGACAACACCGGCACCCTGGTCCGCTTCTCGGCGATCGGCCTCGACCGCGAATCGAGCCCGGACAGCCTCACGGTGAGCGAGTACGCCACCAGCCTCACCTCCCCCGCCGTCGACTACTCCGGTCCCGGGTGGAACGGCAACGGCACCACGATCGAAACCCCGAAGATCGTCCGGTGGCCGCTCGACTACACGACCCGCAGGCTCGCCTCCACCACGGCGGTCGAAGCCGTCACGGTGACGCAGGGCAAGATCCAGGGCGTGGTCTCGCGCGACAGCCGGCACTACCTGTCGGCCAGCAACGGCCCGGATGCCAACGGCAGCCTGCGCAGCCTCACTTCGGGCGCCGACACGCCCACCACCGTGGTCCGCCTGGCCACCGGCTGCGAGGACCTCAGCTTCCACAGTGGCACCGCCACCGGCTGGGCGTACCGGGAGTCGGTGATCTGGAACCTCAGCGAGTACGCGGGGCAGCGCGATGTGTACGCGGTGTTCGCCGACGGCTCCTGACGGGGGCCCGTACGCCGCCCGGCGCCTGCTGCTGATCAGCCTCCGGCCCGGCCCCGGGACTCGGGGGCGATCAGGGCCGTCAGTCCCGGGTCCAGCTCCGCGCCGTCGATGAGCAGCGCCTCCACCGTGCGGGTGGCGGGGTCGATGTCGGCCTCCACTCCCTCCCCCGCGTAGTGGGGGTAGCCCGAAGCACCGGTCTGGCCGGTCGCCTCGACCACGGCCGAGCGCAAGGGGTGGTCCGGGCTGGGGCCGCCGCTCTGGTTCTTGACGTGCTCGGGCACCAACAGGATCTCGAAGCGCTGCGGCTCAGTGGTCATGCCCCGACGCTAGACATCCGGGCTCCGGCGATGCAAGAACCGTGGTGGCGTCGGCCGCGTCGCGTCGCCCGGGCATCCCTCTCGTAGGCTCTACGGCGAGCCGGCCCAACCCCGCGCACATGCACCGCATGCACCACATGGACGCGAGGGACCCGAGGGAGGCGATGGACCCGATGCAGAGGAACACCGAACACCATGAGCAGCGATTCCCCCGCCAAGATCCTCCTGGTGGCGAAGGAGCGCACGCTCCGGACCTTGCTTGAGCGCCTCCTCGTGGGGAGGGGCTTCGCCGTGGTCGACGGCGGAAGCGGCGTGGACGCCGTGGCGCTGCTGGACCGGGACGCGCCCGTCGCCCTGGTGGTCTGCGAGCGGACGGGGCCCGGTCTGGACGAGGTGTCGATGTTCGAGGAGATCCGCCGGCACCCCGCCCACCGGCTCGTGCCGATCCTGGCGCTGCCGCCCGCCGATCCGGAGTGCACCGTCCGCGCGCTGGAGGCCGGTGTGAACGAATGTCTCGCGAAGCCCTTCCACCCCACCGAGTTCCTGGCTCGTGTCGAACGGCTCGCGCGCCCCGGGGCGGACGGCTGAGGGCCCGCGCCTCCCCGTGGAAGTGGCCGCCCCCGGCCCGTCAGACGGGCTGGGGCCGGCCGAAGAGCACGTCGTATCCGGGGGGCAGCTGAAGCAGGATCCGCCGCATGAGATCTTCGTCCACGGCATCCGCCACCACGCTGAGCACGGCGCTCACGTCCCACTTGGCGGTCTGCTCCGTGGCGCCGTCGATCCAGGCGGCGGCAGCCCGTACGAACCGCTCCGCATTCAGCGGTTCCGCCGCCCTGAGCGGATTGAGCAGGATCAGCGCGAAGGTCTCGGGCAGGCGGGCCGCCGTCTCCACCCGGTCCTCTCCCACGAGGTGCGCGCCGAGCAGACCGAGCACGACGCGGGCCGCGCGGTCGGCCTCTTCACGGGTGCTGTACTCGCCGCGTTCCTGGACGTGGTCCAGGAACGCCTCCTTTCGCATGACCATCGGTACCTCCGCCGCCTGTTACCGCCGGTCAGCCGCTGATCTGCCGGGGTCCGGCGTCACCGCTGACGGCGATCCTGCGAGGCCGGGCCCGCTCCATGATCGGCATGCGCAGAGTCAGGACACCGTTCTCGTACTCCGCCTCGATCTTCTCCGTGTCCAGGGTGTCGGCCAGCATGACCTGGCGGGAGAAGACCCCCAGCGGGCGTTCGGAGAGTTCCATCTCCACGGCGTCGGACTCGCCGCGGGGCCGCCGCTCGGCCTTGACCGTCAGCATGTTCCGCTCGACGTCGATGTCGATCGCGTCCGTGGACACGCCCGGCAGGTCCATGGCGATCACATACGTGTCGCCCTCCCGGAAGGCGTCCATCGGCACCGCGGTGGGCCGCGACCAGGTGCCCTCCGTACCCATCAGCTGCTGCGTGAGCCGGTCGAGCTCGCGGAACGGGTCAGTGCGCATCAGCATCACGAACACCTCCCATGTGCTACAACGTACTTCCCTTGTAGCATGTCGTCCAAAGGATGACAACGAACATGTCGTCGCAAAGCTGACGTCGAAGAGACCGTGTCGCCGCGGCTACTCGCCGTTCGCGGAGAAATGCTGGTAGTCCGGGTTGGACCAGCGGCCTCCCCAGTGCCATCCGACGTCGCGGAAGGCCCTCAGGATCACGTCCCCCTCGCGGATCATGCCCGGAACGGGACGATCCCGCCGCAGGTGGCGGCGGCCCTCCGGCGGATGCACGGCGCCCCGCCCGTCCACGTACGGGTTCTCCACGGTGTTGATGTCGACGGCGTCACCGTACGCGTGCCGGGACAGCAGCGCGGGCGCTCCGGTGACGCGGCGGCAGTTGTAGGCGGAGGTGTTGTCGTCGGCCATCGCCCGCGCGTCGTTGCCGTCGTACTCGGCCATCACGCGCATCCGGCGGATCGGGAACCGCGCCTCGAAGGCCTTGCCGAAGACCTGCAGCAGGGGCCGGACGGCCTCCTCGTGGACGACCAGTTCTCCCCGGTGGACCTTTCCGTCGAATCCCCAGTGGTTCATCCGGATCAGCCGCAGCCGATGGACCGGTACGGGGCAGCCCGGCCGGTGCGTCGGGCCGATCTTCTCCGGCGGCACGGGGACGACCTCGGCCGCGAGTGCGGGGATCGGGGCCTGCGACCGGATGCGGGGCGGCGCCGCGGTACACGACGCTCCGGTGACGCACAGGACGACGGCCGCCGCCAGGGCGGTGGGGGTGGGGGTGAGGCGCACCCCCGTACGGTACGACCGCGGACGGGTCGGCGGGCGTACGACACCCGGCGCTCCGGGGGGCGCCGAAACGCACCCGCACACACAGAGCCTCCTGCCCGTCAGGGCGGGAGGCTCTGTATGCGAATCGGTGCCCACTGGGACGGCCTTCCGGCCGACGCGCCCGCGTGAGATCCGGATCCACGGATCCGGGACGGAAAAGCCGGGGCCCCGTGGGCACTCGCGCAGGCGTCGGAGGCCCCGGCTCGAAGAGGGGTGCGTCAGCTGCCGGACGAGAAGTTGCCGGACAGGACCGGGATGTTGCTGAGGACGTGCGAGAGCGGCTCGTCACCCTTGGCCTGGGTGGAGTTCTCGGTGCACTGCTGGTGCTGCGGGTTGGCCAGGACGTTGATGTCCTGGACACCGACGTTGACCAGGGCGGCGATCGACTGGGCGTTGATCTTCGCGGGCAGGCCGATGCAGGGCTTGTTCAGGGTGCCCTGGACCAGGCTGAGCTGCGGGCTCATGGCGCCGTGGGTGGTCTGGTTGCCGTAGACCTGCGAGGCGCCGTTGCCGTTCACGGTGTTGATGCCGTTGTCGTTGCCGATGGCCATGGCCGGAGCGGCCACGGCGGCGCCCGCGCCCAGGATCGATGCGGTGGCGGCGGCGGTGGCCATCATCTTCTTGATCATTATTGGTCCTTCTGTTCCACGAGTGCCCGATGGCGTAATGGTGTAGCGCCTTGATCAACGGTTGCCCGCGTGGCAAGTTGCGGGGTGTCACCCGTTCAGCGGTGCGGCGCCGCGTGTGCGACCGCGACGGCCTCGGCCTTCGCCGGGGCGTAGGGTCGACGCGGGGCACGGAGAGGGGGCGCACGTGGTGGCCGCGCGGTATGTCACGGATCTGGTCGAGGCGTTGGAGCGGTACGCGCAGCGCCCGGCCCTCGGCGTCGGCCGGAGCGTCATGCCGTATTCCGAGGTGCTGGACACCGTCTACCGCCTGGCGGGGGTGCTCGCGGAGGCCGGGGTCGGGCGGGGAGCCGGGGTGGCCTGCGTGGCGGGCCGCAACCGGCCCGAGGTGGTGCTGGTGCGGCTCGCCGCGCACCTCCTGGGCGCACGGCTGACCCAGGTCGTCGCCGGGCCGGCCGCCTACGGGCTGGACTTCATCCTCCGGGACTGCCGGCCCGACCTGGTCCTGCACGACGTTCCGGTACCGGAGACCGGTGCCCCCCGGCTGGGCCTGGACGAGCTGGCCGCGCTGGCCGCCGACCGGCCGGGGACGGCGGTGGCCGTGCGGGCGCGGGACGAGGACGTGGCGCGGGTGACCTACACCGGGGGGACCACGGGACGGCCCAAGGGGGTGGCGTCCACCTTCGGGGCGATGGCGGCGCGCAACGACGTCCGCGGCGCGGGCTGGGCCGAGGCGGTCTACCTGTCGGTCACCTCGCTGGCGCAGCGGTCCGGCGGACGATGCCTGGAGCAGTTGCGGGCGGGCGGCCGGGTGGAGATCCTCGAACCCTTCGGGCCCCGTGAGTTCGCCGCCGCGTGCCGGCGGCTGGGCCGGGTGTCCACGTACCTGACGACCTCGATGGTGTACCGGCTGCTGGACCATCCCGCCACCGCCGCGGGCGTGCCGGGGCTGGAGCTGATCTCGTACGGCGACTCCCCCGTCCACGCCGAGCGGCTGCGGGAGGCCGTGACCCGCTGGGGCGGGCGCTGGCAGCAGGGGTACGGCATGAACGAGGCCGCGGTCATCTGCCGCCTCACCCCCGCCGATCACGCGGCGGCGGTCACCGGCCGCCCGGAGCTGCTGGCGTCGGTCGGGCGGCCGGTAGCGGGGGTGCAGGTCCGGGTGCGGGACGCGGACGGCACGGAGGTGCCCGCGGGCCGCACCGGGGAGGTGTGGATCCGGTCGGCAGCGATGATGGCGGAGTACTGGAACCAGCCCGCGCTGACGGCCGAGGTGCTGCGCGACGGGTGGCTGCGGACGGGGGACCTCGGACACGTCGGCGCCGACGGGTACCTCTACCTCGACGACCGCGTCAAGGACGTGGTGATGGTCGACGGCGAGAACGTGTACTGCGTACCGGTCGAGGCGGCGCTCACCCGGCATCCGGCCGTGGCGCGGGCCGCGGTGGTGGGCCGGCACAGCGACCGCACGGGCGAGGAGGTGTGCGCCTTCCTCGTGCCGGCGGAGGGCCGCACGCCCGGTGCCGCGGCGGCTGCCGAGGCCTGTGACCTGGTGGCGGAGGCGCTGGCTCCCGCCTACCGGCCGACCGCGGTGTTCTGGGTGCGGGAGATCCCCCTGACGGGCCGGGGAAAGCCGGACAAGCGGCGGCTGCGGGCGGAAGCGGCGGCCGCCGCCGCGGGTCCGGGGTCCGGTGGGGGTGGGGGTGCGGGGCCCGGTGCGGAGTCCGGTGCCGACGCTCCGGCGTAGCCGGGGCGGGACCCGCAGGTCGTCTATGCCCTGTCCGGGCGATCTCCGCGGGCCCGCGCTGCCTGGCACGGCACCTCTCCCCCAGCTACCGCTGGGAGGGACCCCCGGGTTGCCGGAGCGCGCGAGTACGGCCAAGCACGAGCTGCGCCCCTCCGCCTTGCGATGCACCGCACCGGACAACGCGGCCTGATCCACGAAGACCGCCCGGACAGAACCGGGGGCGTGTCTTTCGGATCTTGCCGGGCCCGCGTTGCCCGGGCACCGCACCTCCCCGCGTTGTCGTGGCTTCCAGGTACGTCCAGTACGAGGCAAGCTCCTCCGCCTTGCGATGCACGGCACCGGACAACGCGGGCCCGGCCGACAAGATCCGAAAGACGCGCCCTATGCGGCCGGTACGACCGAGGCCCTTATCGCCGCGGCCCATTCCTGGAGCAAGACCGCGTGGCGGACGCGCTCCGCGTCGGTCAGGCGGCCGCTGGCGCGGGCGAAGAGACCGCGGATGTCGGCGTTGATCTCGGACAGGGGGCGTTCACCGGTCGCGTTGTCGTGGGTCGGGCTCACGTGATCAAGGGTAAGCGCGCGGTCTGACAGCCGTGACCGTTGTCCGTCATGCGGACGCCCGGCAGCGGCCAGCGGCGCGGTCCAGCTGGTCCGGCCCCGGTCGACCTCGATCGCCGCCCGGCCGCCCGGCCGGGCTTCCCGTACGGCGTCCACAAGCGCGGCGTGTCGAGGCTCCGTAACACCGGATGAGCGCACCCGAGGACCTCCGGCGCCGGCCGGCGCGGCGGGTCCTCGCGCGGCGGTGGGTGGACCGTCACGCCTCGGTCGCCGGCTCTTCTCCGACGGGCTGCACGACGACCGGGTAGTTCGGCGAACCCTCCGGAATGGGACAGGCATAGGCGCGGGCGGCGATTTCGGCGGCTCGGGTGAAGTCGGGCACGTCGACGATCCAGTACCCCGCGAGCACCTCCCCCGTCTCCCCGTACGCTCCGTCGGAGACCACCGGGGATCCGTCGGGTCCGGCCGTGACCAGGCGTGCCTGCTTCGGTTCGGCGAGGCCCTGGCCGTCGACCATCTCGCCCGCCTCCGTGAGCTCGTCGTTCAGCGCGCGCATGTAGTCGAACATGGCCTTGAGGTCCGCCTCCGACCAGGCCGGGTTGCCGTCGCTCGCCTTGCCGCCCATGGCGTCGTAGTCGGCCTGCTTCGCGAGAAGCATGAGCATGTACTTCATCGTGCACCTCACTTCTGTTCGCACCCCCGTGGAGGGGCCTCTCGCATCACGCATCGCAAGCCCCCTCCCATTTCGACACGTCGGGCGTGGCGGCGCGAGGGCGCGGGCGAGGACGCGGGCGAGGGCCGTCCGCGCTACGGCGGGTCCGGTGCGCGGCGGCCTTTGATACCGTCCGTCAGAAGTCTTGTTTCCCGGGGAGGGGCGATGGCGGATTCCGAGTGGCCCGCGCTGATGGGCATGGACGCGCAGGCCGCGCGCGCGACGCTGCACAGGGCCGACCCCACGCTGGTCGTGCACGTGGTCCCCGAGGACGCGGCCGTGACGATGGACTTCAACGAGAAGCGCGTACGGCTGTTCGTGGACGCCGGCGACAGGGTCACCCGGGTGCCGCGCGTCAGCTGACCGCCGCCGGTGCGCATGGCCGCCCTTTAGGCTGAACCAATGAAGATCATTGACCTTGAGCCGGCCGACTCCCGTCTGACCGACGACCTGCTTCCCGTACTCCAGGAACTGCGCCCCCACCTCACGGAGGACCTGTTCCGGGCGATCCTCGCCGAGGGGCACAGCCAGGGGCTGCGCTTCACCGCCGCCTACGACGCCGAGGGCGCCTGCGTGGGCGCGGCCGGCTGGCGGATCGTCGCCACGACCTTCCAGGTGCGCAAGCTGTACGTGGACGACCTGGTCACCACGGCCACCGCCCGCTCCACCGGCGTCGGCCACGCGCTCCTGGCCCACCTGGAGCAGCACGCCAGGGCCGCGGGCTGCACCGACCTCACCCTCGACTCCGGCACCCAGCGGACCGACGCCCACCGCTTCTACTTCCGGGAGCGGATGGCCGTGACCGCCTTCAACTTCTCCAAGCCGCTCGACTGACCCGGTGGCGGGCCGCCTGCCGTCCGCGTAAGGCCCGCCCACCTGGCCCCCTGGCCACCTGGCTGCCCACCTGCCGTTACCGAACCGTCGCCGGTCCGAAGCCCGCTCGGACTCTTCGCCCCCGCACGTGGTTGCTAGGTTCCTGCCTCAGTCGACTCTTGGGGAACCACACGCATGCCCACGCACATCAGACCCGGCCGGGTCCTGTCCATCGCCGTCGTAGCCACCGCACTGCTGGCAGGGGCCGTCGGGTGCTCCGACAAGGGCGGTGCGGGCGTGAGCGGCGCCTCCGTCCCGGCGACGGCAGGGGCTTCCGCGTCCGCGTCCCCTTCCGCGTCGGCGACCCCCTCTCCCTCCCCCTCCCTTCCCGGCTCCGCCTCGCCGTCCGTGGCCGCGTCCGTGGCCGGGACACCGGCCGCCCAGGGCGCCGTACCGGGGCCGCCCGCGAGCCGGACGGCGACGCCGCCGCCCGCTCCCACTCGCCTCACCCCGGCGGTCCAGACCCGCGACGGCGGGCTCGCCCTCCGACGCGGAGGCGCGGCACAGGAGTTCACCGTCACCCTGCGCAACGGGAACACGGAGGAGTACCGTCACCTGCTGGTCGCCTTCCAGATGGAATCGCTGGTCGGCGAGCCCGGTGACCGGCCCGGGAGCGGACCGGGCTTCCTGCTGGAACGTTTCGACCAGGCATCGGGAACCTGGCGGGCGACCGCGCTGCGCATCGCCAACGACGTCACACCGGCGTCCCTGCTGACGGGCGGCACGGCGCTGGGCCGCGAGGCGGTCCGAGTGGAGCGGTACCGTCTGCGCGCGACCGCAGGCGGAGCCACGGGCAGCAGCCCGCTGATGGTGTCCTTCATCGACACCGATGCCGACCGGTCCGTCGCGACGCGGGTGTCCCTGCCGCACACCACCCACTGAGAGCGGCGAACCGGCGACACCGGCAGGTGCGGGGCTACGGCTGCCTGCCATGCGCGCCGTACCAGGACGTAGCGGGATGAATCGGTACTGTCTAAGCCGTCCAGGACTCCCCGCCGCTGACCGCGCCGGGAAATATGACCGAACGGTCACAGCCTCCCGCGTACGGAACGGCGGGAGCACGGCGGTCATCTAGAGGTTCGGCGAGGTTCCGGGGGAGCGTCGCCGCACCTCATCGGCAAGAACCGGCGCGCTGGCGGCCGGGTGTTAAGAGCAAGGCGGGGATGGGATGACAGCGGTAAGGGTGACGGACGGACCCTCCGGCACTCCGGAGCGCGGCCGGACGGACGAACCGGGGGCGGGGGCGGCGGCCGCGGAGGCTCCCCGGAGCGAACCCGTACCCGAGCCGGGGGCCGGTCCCGGCACTGAGGCCGATCTGAGGGAACGGCCCGCGGGCTCCGACGCACGGGAGGGGGAGGCCGGTGCGGAGACCGTGGGCACGGGGGAAGACACCGGCCCGGTGGCTGTGCGCGAGGCCGAGGCCGGGCCTGCGGACATGGACCCGCCGGGGACGGAAGGTGACGAACCGGAGGCGGCTCCCGCATCCGCGACCAAGACCAGGACCACGAGCACGGAGAAGGCCGACCCCCGCGCACAGCCGGCCGAAGCCGGACCCCAGCCGCAGCGCAAGCCCCAGCCGAAGCCGGAGCCCGAGCCGAAGCCGAAGTCGGAGCTGGAGCCGCAGCCCGAACCGGAACCGAAGGCCGAGCTGGAGCCGCAGCCCGAGCCCGAACCGGAACCCAAAGCCGAGTTGGAGCCGCAGCCCGAGCCGGAACCGGAGCCGCAGCCGCAGCCCGAGCCGAAGTCGAAGTCGGAGCTGGAGCCGCAGCCCGAGCCGGAATCCCGGCCCGAGCTGGTGCCCGAGCCGAGGCCGGAGCCCGAGCCCGCACCGGAGTCGGAACCCGAACCCGAGCCCAAGCCCAAGCCCGAGGGATCGGAACCGCCCCGCACGGAGTCTCCTCAGGCGGAGTCTCCCCGGATAGAGGACGGCCCTGCGGAGGACGGCCCTGCGGCGAGACCGGAGGCCAGGGGCGCGGGATCGGGCGCGGCGGGCGCCGGTACGCGGCCGGCCGAGCGGGTGCAGTCCGAGTCGGCTGCGGACCGGACGAGTCCGTCCGTAGTCCTCGATGCCTTGGACGCCCCCGCCCCCGCCCCCGCCCCGGCCGCGTCCCCGGCCGGCGCGGCGGCGCGGCCGCCGTCCGCCGTCGTGAAACCGGCCCTGCAGGCGCCGCTGGCCCCGCTGGAGTTGCCGACCGAGCTCACCAACACCCCCGCGCCGCCGCAGGTTCCGCGCCGCACCGCGGTGCGGCGGCTGAAGCTGTGGACGCCGGTCGTACTCCTGCTGGCCGGCGCCCTCGCGGGCGCCCAGCTGCTGCGTCCCCTGCCCGCGCCGCAGGTCGTCGCCGCCGCGCCCGTCCACACCGTGGAGGGGCAGTTCACCATCCCCTGGCCGGCCGATGGCCAGGGGGCCGTCCGCGTCTCCGGCTCCGGTGACATCGGCACCTTCGGCGAACAGAAGCCCGTGCCCACGGCCAGCGTGGCCAAGGTGATGACGGCGTACGTGATCCTCAAGAACCATCCGCTGCGCAAGAACGATCCGGGACCGGAGATCGAGGTCGACGCGAAGACCGTGGCGGACGGTACGTCCGAGAACGAGTCCCGGATCGAAGGCCTCAGCGTGGGGACGAGGTTCAGCCAGCAGGACATGCTCAAAATGCTCATGATCCCGTCGGGCAACAACATCGCCCGCCTGCTGGCGCGTTGGGACACCGGAACCGACTCCGAAACGGCGTTCGTGGCCAAGATGAACGCCGCCGCGCGGGAGCTCGGGATGCAGGACACCACGTACACGGACCCCAGCGGTCTGGACGCGGGCACCGTCAGCACCGCGGTGGATCAGCTGAAGCTCGCCGAGGCGGTCATGAAGGACGACGCCTTCCGCGCGATCGTCGCCCTGCCCGACGCGAGGATCAAGGGACTGCCCAAGCCGATCTACAACAACAACGGCAATCTGCTGACGGCGCCCGGTCTCAGCATCAAGGGCATCAAGACGGGGTCGAGTTCGCCCGCCGGCGGCACGCTGATGTGGGCGGCGTACAAGTCGGTCGGCGACGAGACCCCGCTGATCCTCGGCACGATGATGGATCAGCGCGTGGACGGGCCCGACCCCAACGCGGCGAACAGCCTGCTCCTGGTGAAGGAGAACAGCAAGAAGGTCATCGAGGCCGTACGGCAGGCACTGGCGCAGGTCACCGCCGCCCGCAAGGGCCAGACGGTGGGCTACGTGGACGACGGACTCGGCGGCCGTACCGCGCTGGTGGCCACGGCGGACCTGAAGGTGGTCGGCGTACCGGGCCAGACCCTGCGGCTCTCCCTCGACACCGGCAGGAAGCCGGCGCCGCGCACCGCGAAGGCGGGGACAGAAGTGGGCGTACTGACCGTCGGCGAGGGGGAAGGCGCCAAGAGCGTGCCGGTCGCGGTGCGGGGCGAGCTGTCCGAGCCCTCGCTCGGTACCCGGCTCACCCGGCTCGGCTAGCGGACGCGATCCGGCAGTTCCGGGAACGCCGTGGCCCCTTCCGCACCGTCGGCCGTCCCGTACGTCCGCCGTGCGGGGGCGCACCGAATGCGCCCCCGCACGGGGTCAAAGGGGTGTCCGGTCTGCTAGGCCCTGTCCGGGGATCTCCGCGGGCCCGCGCTGCCCGGCACGGCACCTCCCTGCGTTGTCGGAGCGCGCGAGTACGGCCACGTACGAGCTGCGCCCCTCCGCCTTGCGATGCACCGCACCAGACAACGCGACCTGATCCACGAAGACCGCCCGGACAGGACCTAGAGGCCGTTGGTGAAGAGGATCTGGTTCGGGGACGAGTTGCTGACGCTGTGCAGGACGTCCTTCGTCGCCTGGTTGGCGATGAACGTGTAGATGTCCGCCGGGGTCGCCGCCGGGTGGTTGGCCTTGTAGAGCGCGGCGACGCCGGCCACGTGCGGGGCGGCCATGGAGGTGCCGCTCAGGGCGATGGCACCGCCGCCGAGCTTGGCCGAGTCGATGGCCTGACCGGGTGCGTAGACCGCGACGCACTGCCCGTAGTTGGAGAAGGAGGTCTCCTCGTCCCACTTGTTGCTGGCCGCCACGGTGAGCACCCTCCGGGCGGAGGCGGGAGAGACGTTGCAGGCGTCCTGGGATTCGTTGCCGGCCGCGACGACCGGGAGGACGCCCGCGTCGGAGAGGGCGTCGGCGGCGTTGTTGACGGCCTCCGACTTGGCTCCGCCGAGGGAGCCGTTGAGGACGGCGGGCTGCTTGGCGTTCTTGGCGACCCAGTCCATGCCGGCGATGATCCCCGACCAGGTGCCCTTGCCGTCGCAGCCCAGGACCCGGACGCTGACGAGGTTGGCCTTGCGGGCGACGCCGTACGTCGCGCCGGCGACCGTGCCGGCGACGTGCGTGCCGTGGCCCTGGCAGTCCAGGCCGTTCTTGCCGTCGCCGATGGCGTCGAAGCCCGGGACGGCACGGCCGCCGAACTCCGCGTGCTTGTAGTCGATGCCGGTGTCCAGGATGTAGGCGGTCACGCCCGCGCCGTTGCCCCGGGGAGTGAAGCTGTTGTCCAGCGGAAGGCTCTGCTGGTCGATCCGGTCCAGGCCCCACGTCGAGGCCGGCCCCCGCAGGGTGCTCGGGGTGGCCGGGCTCGGCAGGGCGGTGATGCTCGCGTCCTCCTCCACAGCCTTCACGCCGAGGGAGTTGCGGACGATCGTCAGCTGCGCCGGGCTGAGCGGAACGGCGAACCCGTTCATCGCCGCCTTGTAGACGAAGCTGGGCTTCAGCTTCAGCCTCTCGGCCAGCTTGACCGCGTCGACCGTCTTGTCGAGCGTCACGATGTACTTGCCGGGCACCGCGTTGGCGGAGGTGTGCAGCGGCGCGGGCTCCGGGGACGGTTGCACCGCGGACGCCGTACCGGCGAGCGCCGGGGTCATCGCGATCAGGGCCGCGGTGGTCAGACGCACGAGCATGCGCATGGAGAGAACTCCCTCGGGTTGGGCAGTCGTCACAGGACGGCCGCTCCCACTCAGGTGTTCGTTCCGGGGGCGGCCTCCCCCTCCATCGGACTGCCCTCGGCCGGGGCTTGAGAGGGCATGGCTCATTCGGCCCACCCACCCCGCACGGCCATCGGAGGGCGGGTCGGCGCCGTGTGGAGTACCGGTTCGCGGACTCCGCAGAAAGGATTGGCCTCGCCGGTCGCAACGCATGCCGCGGCCACCCGGGGGTCCCGCCGCCCGCTCCTTCACCCTCGCGCACGAATCACCCGTACGTCTGCGCGGACGGCACCTGGTGGAGCAATGCCGCGGCTGGAGTGGACCTGTTGCGGTACGGACACGGCCGCCCCCGGGCACGGGGACGTTTGTGCGGCGGCGGACGGGTTAGCCGCGGGGTACGGTGCGCAGCGCGCCGCCGCTCCCGCTCGGTCCGGAGCAGCCGGATATGACGCAATGCGAACGGATACGAGCGGATGCGAGCCAGATATGGGCGCATACGGGCGACCAGAAGAAGGATACGAACGGCTACGGACGGAGTCCGCGCGATGAAGGTCTCGGACCATCTGCTGGAACGGCTGCGGGAGTGGGGCGTGGAGTACGTCTTCGCCTACCCCGGAGACGGGATCAACGGCCTTCTCGCGGCCTGGGGCCGGGCGGATGACGATCCGCGGTTCATCCAGTCACGGCACGAGGAGATGTCGGCCTTCGAGGCCGTCGGGTACGCGAAGTTCTCGGGCCGGACGGCCGTGTGCGCGGCCACCTCCGGCCCGGGGGCCATCCACCTCCTCAACGGCCTCTACGACGCCAAGCTCGACCACGTCCCGGTGGTCGCCATCGTCGGCCAGACCGACCGCACCGCGATGGGCGGCTCCTACCAGCAGGAGGTGGACCTGCTCTCCCTCTACAAGGACGTGGCCTCGGACTTCTGCGAGATGGTCACCGTCCCGCAGCAGCTGCCCAACGTCCTGGACCGGGCCATGCGCGTGGCCACGGCCCGGCGCACCGTCACAGCGGTGATCATTCCCGGGGACGTGCAGGACCTGCCGTACGAGCCGCCCTCCCACTCCTTCAAGATGGTCCCCTCCAGCCAGGGCGTGGGGCGCTTCGCGCCCGTCCCGGCCGAGGAGGAGCTCGCGCGCTGCGCGGAGGTCCTCAACGCGGGCCAGAAGGTCGCGATGCTGATCGGCCAGGGCGCCCGGCACGCTCGCGGCGAGGTGGAGGAGGTGGCCGAGCTGCTGGGCGCGGGCGTGGCCAAGGCGCTGCTGGGCAAGGACGTGCTGCCCGACACGCTGCCCTTCGTCACCGGCTCGATCGGCCTGCTCGGCACCCGGCCCTCGTACGAGCTGATGCGTGACTGCGACACCCTGCTCGTGATCGGCTCCAGCTTCCCTTACAGCCAGTTCCTCCCCGAGTTCGGCCAGGCCAGGGGCGTGCAGATCGACATCGAGCCGGCGCTGGTCGGACTGCGCTACCCCTTCGAGGTGAACGTCGTGGGCGACGCCGCCGAGACGCTCAAGCGGCTGATCCCGCTGCTGGAGCGCAAGACCGACCGGTCCTGGCGCGACACGATCGAGCAGGGCACCGAACGCTGGTGGGAGGTGATGGAGCGCCGGGCCGCGGTCCCCGCCGATCCACTGAACCCGGAGTACGTCGTCCACACGCTGGACGCGCTGCTGCCCGACGACGTCATCCTGGCCGCGGACTCCGGCTCCGCCGCCAACTGGTACGCGCGCCACCTGCGGATGCGGGGCAGCATGCGCGGCTCGCTCTCCGGCACCCTCGCCACCATGGGGCCCGGGGTGCCCTACGTCATCGGCGCGAAGTTCGCCCATCCCGACCGCCCGGCCATCGCCCTCGTCGGCGACGGTGCGATGCAGATGAACGGCATGGCGGAGCTGATCACGATCGCCAAGTACTACCGGCGGTGGTCCGACCGCCGCCTGGTGGTGGCCGTGCTGAACAACCACGACCTGAACCAGGTCACCTGGGAGATGCGGGCCATGGAGGGGGCCCCGCAGTTCGAGCAGTCGCAGGCGCTGCCCGATGTGCGGTACGCCGACTTCGCCGCCCAGCTGGGTCTGTACGGGACCCGGGTGGAACGCCCGGAGGACGTGGAACCGGCCTGGCGCAAGGCGCTGGCCGCCGACCGCCCCTTCGTCATCGATTTCCGCACCGACCCGGCCGTGCCGCCGATCCCGCCGCACTCCACCTTCGACCAGGTCAAAGCGGCGGCCTCGGCCGTGCTGCGCGGGGACAGTGACCGCGCCTCCATGGTCCGCCAGGGCGTCAAGGCGAAAATCCAGGAATTCCTGCCCGGCGGCGGTGACGCGACGCCGGGCGGGTAGCGGCAGCGTATGGACACCTCGCGGCCGGACGCCTCAAGGCTGGACACCTCACGGCCGGACTCCTCGCGGCCCTTGGCCGTGGTCACCGGCGCCTCCAGCGGCATCGGCTTCGAGCTGGCCCGGGAATGCGCGCGGCACGGGTACGACCTGGTGGTGGCCGCCGAGGACGAGCTCCTGTCCGAGGCGGCACGGCGGCTGCGCGTCCACGGTACGCAGGTGCGGGCGGTGCGGACCGACCTGGCCACCTACGACGGCGTGGAGGCCCTCTACGGCGACCTGCGGGCCCTCGGCCGGCCGGTGAGCGCCGCCGTCCTCAATGCCGGCATCGGGCTGGGCGGGCCCTTCCTGGAGACGGACCTCGCCGATCAGGCGCGCGTCATCGACGTCAACATCTCCTCCACGGTGCACCTGGCCAGGCGTCTGCTGGCGGACATGGCCGCACGCGGGGAAGGCCGCCTGCTGATCACTTCCTCGGTCGCGGCGGAGATACCGGGTCCCCACCACGCCGTCTACAACGCCTCGAAGGCCTTCCTGCAGTCCTTCGCCCGCGCGCTGGGCGGCGAGCTGAAGGGCACGGGTGTCACCGTCACCGCCCTCATGCCGGGCGCCACCGATACGCGGTTCTTCGTACGGGCGGGCCTGCTCGACACGCGGGTCGGCCGGATGAAGAAGGACGATCCGGCCGTCGTGGCCCGGCAGGGTTACGCGGCGATGATGGCGGGCCGGCCCCGGAAGGTGGCCGGCTCCCCCCGCACGAAGGCGATGGAGCTGATCACCCGCACGCTCCCGGAGAGCGCCCGGGCGGCCTTGCACCGCCGCTGGGCCGAGCCCCACGGCAGCCGCAGCCACCTTTAGCGGCCGGGACCAGTACGTCAAGGGCCGTCGAGCGGACGCGTTGGCCGCGGCGGTATTCGAGCAGCTCCCGGTCGGCGTTCCCGCTGATCCGGACGGCGCGGTCCCCCAACGGGGTCAACAGGTCCAGTACCTGGGGCGGTTGCGGACCGGCCGCGATGTCGCCGGTGAGCACGACGCGGTCCGCGGCGCGCACTTCTGGTTCGTCGAGCACTGCTTGCAGGGCGGGCAGTACTCCGTGGATGTCGGAGAGGACGGCGACTCGGCTCAGCATGCTCCCTACGGTGAAGGACGCACGGCTGGAGGGGGGCCGTTCGCCGCGCGCGTAGCCGCGTCGCGGTGCGGAGGCGCCGTCTTGCCGTCCGACGGCCGCAGCGTGCCGGGGTGCGGGACGTGTCCGGCCGGTGCGCGCACGATCGACCGGACACCTCCCTGCCGGGATGACTACTCGATGACGAGCTCGACGGCGATGTTGCCGCGGGTGGCCTTCGAGTACGGGCAGACCTCGTGCGCCTGCTTCACCAGCAGGGCGCCCGTCTCGCCCGCCAGGGACTCGGGGAGCTCGATGCGCAGGGTGGCGGCCAGGCCGAAGCCGGCGCCGTCCTTGCCGATGGAGACCTCCGCCGTCACCGACACCTCGCTCGTGTCGGCCTTCGCCTGCCGGCCGACGAGGCCGAGCGCGCTGGCGAAGCACGCCGCGTACCCCGCCGCGAAGAGCTGCTCGGGATTGGTGCCCTGGCCGTTGCCGCCGAGGGCCGGGGGCATGGCCAGCGCCAGGTCGATCTGGCCGTCGGAGCTGACGGTGCGGCCCTCGCGGCCGTTGGCGGTGGCGGTGGCGGTGTACAGCGCGTCCATCGGGGTTCCTCTCACACGGTGGTCCAGGCGTGCGGCCGTGGCCCGACCGCGCTTCACAAGTAGAGCACGCAATTCAGTTGTGCACAATTCAATGCCGCACAAGCGCACCACGGGTACACTGGACCCCATGAGCGAGAAGCCGGCCCAAACCCACCCCGACCAGGACTTCCTACGCCTGGACGGTCAGATCTGCTTCGCCCTCAACGCCGCGAGCCGTGCCTTCGGCGGGCTCTACCGCGTCATCCTCAAGGACCTGGGACTGACCTACCCCCAGTACCTGGTCATGCTGGTGCTCTGGGAGCACGGCGAGATGCCGGTCAAGGAGATCGGGCGGCACCTGCGGCTGGACTCCGGGACGCTGTCCCCCCTGCTCAAGCGGCTCGAAGCGGCCGGTCTGGTGCGCCGCGAGCGCAGCGCCGAGGACGAGCGGTCCGTGCACGCCCACCTCACCGAGGAGGGACGGGCGCTGCGCGCCCGCGCGCAGGAGGTGCCGCGGCGGATCGCGACCGCCACCGGATTCGACCTCTCGGAGATCCAGGACCTCCAGGCGCGCCTGAACCGGCTCACCACCGCCCTCGACGCCGCGGTCCCGCAGGAGCCGTAGCCCAGCCGTAGGCTCGGGCGGAGCCCCGGCACCCGTCGGCGCGCTCCCGCGTGCTCCGCTGCGGGGCACCCCGCCCCTTGTCACACTGGGACCAGGAGGTACGCGATGGACCCGGTTGCGGCGCTGGACCGGATCGCCTTCCTGCTGGAGCGCGCGCAGGCGCCGACGTACCGGGTCCGGGCCTTCCGGACGGCGGCCGCGGCCCTCGTCCGAATGGGCGAGCGCGAGATGGCCGAGCGGGCCGGTGCCGGTTCGCTGGAGGCGGTGAAGGGCATCGGTCCGACCACCGCCAAGGTCATC
The DNA here is from genome assembly GCF_053591375.1 of Streptomyces sp. NPDC003034. Taxonomy (NCBI): domain Bacteria; kingdom Bacillati; phylum Actinomycetota; class Actinomycetes; order Kitasatosporales; family Streptomycetaceae; genus Streptomyces; species Streptomyces sp. NPDC003034. Next base: position 153,729 of record NZ_JBSFTS010000006.1, on the reverse strand, counting down.
GTCGAAGCGCTCGGCGGGGCGGTCCCGAGCTATCTGCGGAAGCTGGAGGACGAGGTCGCGGCGCTCCCCGAGGGACCGCCGGCCACACCGGCCGCCGCCGCGCTGCGGGCGGCTCTGCGCGGTGACTGCCATGTGCACTCGGACTGGTCCGACGGGGGCAGCCCCATCGAGGCCATGGGCCGGGCCGCGGCCCACCTCGGCCACTCCTGGGCGGTGCTCACCGACCACTCGCCGCGCTTGACCATCGCCCGGGGGCTCTCGCCGGAGCGGCTGCGCGAACAGTTGCGGGTGGTGGCGGAGCTGAACGAGACGTGGGCGCCGTTCCGGCTGCTCACCGGCATCGAGTGCGACATCCTGCCTGACGGTTCCCTGGACCAGGAGCCGGAGCTGCTGGACCAGCTCGACGTCGTCGTCGCCTCCGTCCATTCGAAGCTGCGCATGGACCGCCCGGCCATGACGCGCCGGATGCTCACAGCCGTACGCAACCCCCTCATGGACGTCCTCGGCCACTGCACCGGGCGGCTGGTGACCGGCCGGGGCCGCCCCGAGTCCCAGTTCGACGCCGAGAAGGTCTTCGCCGCGTGCGCGCAGTCCGGTACGGCGGTGGAGATCAACAGCCGGCCGGAGCGGCTGGATCCGCCGCGGAGGCTGCTGCGGCTGGCCGTGGAGAGCGGCGCGTTGTTCGCGATCGACACGGACGCGCATGCCCCGGGCCAGCTGGACTGGCAGATCCTCGGCTGCGAACGGGCGGTGGAGTGCGGCGTTCCGGCCGATCGCGTCATCAACACCTGGACCGCGGACCAACTGCTGACCTGGACCCGCACCCGAAGCACCCCCTAACGGCGGAGCTCCATCAGGAGCAGCACCACATCGGCTCCGGCGACCGCCATCGTGGCGAGGAAGGGGAGGCGACCGCCCGGCCGGAAGGCGGCGAGGAGGAGCGCCGCGGCCGTCACCGCCAGCAGCATCCAGCCGTACGCGGTCACCCGCCCGGGCGGTCCCGTCACCAGGGCGACGGTCGACCCGAGGACGAGGAGGCCCGCGAGGACGGCCGCCGGCCGGGCTCCGAGCCGCTGCGGCAGACCCCTGACCCCGGTGGCGAGGTCGTCGTCGATGTCGGGCAGGACGTTGGCGAAGTGCGCACCCGCTCCCAGGAGGGCCGCGGCGGCCGTCAGCCACGGCGGGGGCCAGGGCGCGCCCGGCAGGCCCAAGGTGACGAAAGCGGGCAGCAGGCCGAAGGCCAGGGCGTACGGGAGCCAGGAGAAGGGCGTGCTCTTCAGTCCGAGGTTGTACGCCCAGGCGGCCGCCACACCGGCGAGGTGCACGGCGCCGGCGAGCGGCCCGCACGCGAGCGACAGGGGGACGCAGAGCAGCAGGGTCAAAGCCGCGGCCCCGGCCACGGTGGCGGGGCCCACCGTACCGGCCACCAGCGGTTTGTCCCGGCGGCCCGTGGCCAGGTCGCGCCGGTGATCGGCCCGGTCGTTGCACCAGCCCACCGACAGCTGGCCGACGGCGACGGCGCCCACGGTGAGGGCGGCCCCGGGCAGACCGCGGCCCACGGCGGCCGTCAGTGCGGCGGCGAGGAGGGTGACGGCCGCGGCGGGTACGGGGTGGCACGCGACCACCAGGCCGGAAAGTCGGGCGCGGCGTGCGTCGGCGGAGACGGACGGTGCGGCGGCGGGGGCGGGGGCGGGGGACGCCGAGGCCGAGGTGGGCGGGCCGGGCGGGCGTCGGGGGTCGGTGGTTCGGGCGGACACGGTGCCACGCTATGCGGCGGCGCGCCCGGTTCACGTGATTCCTTATGAAGTGTCAGTTTCTTCCTATGGTGAATCAATGACACGTGTCCTGGCAGTGAGCAGCGTGCTGGCGCCGCATCGCCATCAGCAGTCGGAGATCACGGCAGCGCTCTCCCGTTTCCTCCCGCCGGGCTCCGACCCCGCCCTCCTGCGCCGCGTTCACGCCTCCGTACACGTGGACACCCGCCATCTCGCCCTCCCGCTGGCGCGGTACGGGCCGTCCAACGATTTCGGCGCCACCAACGCGCTCTTCGTGGAAACGGCCCTGGAGCTGGGCGCCGCGGCGACCGAACTGGCCCTCGCCGATGCCGGTCTGACCGCACGGGAGATCGACTTCGTGATGTCCACCACGGTGACGGGCCTGGCCACGCCCTCCCTCGAAGCCCGCCTCGCCACGCGCGCCGGCCTGCGCCCCGACGTGAAGCGGATGCCGCTCTTCGGCCTCGGCTGCGCGGCCGGCGCCGCGGGGGTCGGCCATCTCCACGACTATCTGACGGGCCGGCCCGGCCATGCGGCCCTCCTGCTGTCCACCGAGCTCTGCTCCCTCACCCTCCAGTCCACCGACACCTCCATGGCGAACCTGGTGGCCGGCGCCCTCTTCGGCGACGGGGCGGGCGCCCTGCTGGCGGTCGGGAGCGGTCACCCGCTGCACACAGCGGGCGCGGGGCCCACGGTGGTGGCCTCGCGCAGCCGTCTCTACCCGGGCACCGAGCACCTGCTGGGCTGGGACATCGGCCACTGGGGCTTCCGCATGGTGCTCGACCGTGAAGTCCCGGAGCTGGTGAGGCTGCACGTGGTCGAGGAGGTCGAGACGTTCCTCGCCGCCCACGACCTCAAGCCAGCGAACGTCGACGCGTGGATCTGCCACCCCGGCGGTCCGAAGATCCTGGACGTCCTGGAGGAGGCACTCGGGCTGCCCGAGGCCGCCTTCGCCGCGAGCAGGCGCTCCCTGGCGGCCGTCGGCAACCTCTCCTCGGCCTCGGTCCTGCACATCCTGAACGGCATCCAGACGGCCGGGCCGCCTCCGCCCGGAGCGGTCGGTCTGATGATCGCGTTCGGTCCGGGCTTCGCCTCCGAACTCGTCCTGCTCCGCTGGTGACCGGTGACCGGTGACCTCATGTCGATGACCTCGTGGACGTCGATGACCTCGTGGACGTCGATGACCTGGTACCTGGTGCTCATCGTCCTCGTCGTGGCCGAGCGTCTCGCCGAACTGGTCATGGCTCGCCGCCATACCGCGTGGAGTCTGGCGCGCGGTGGCCGCGAGTACGGCCGCGGCCACTATCCGGCCATGGTGGCCCTGCACACCGCGCTGCTGGTGGGCTGCCTGGTGGAACCGTGGGCCGCTGACCGCCCGTTCGTCGCCGTGCTGGGCTGGCCGGCTCTCGGCGTGGCCGTGGCGGCCCAGGGGCTCCGCTGGTGGTGCGTCACCACCCTCGGACCGCGCTGGAACACGCGGGTGTTCGTCGTCCCCGCTCTGCCGCTCGTGGCGGCGGGACCCTACCGCCTGCTGCGCCACCCCAACTACGTGGCGGTCGTGGCGGAAGGCGCCGCGCTGCCGCTGGTGCACAGCGCCTGGTGGACCGCGCTCGGCTTCACCGTGCTCAACCTCGGGCTGCTGCGCGTGCGGATCCGCTGCGAGGACTCCGCCCTGGCGCAGGCGGGCCGGCCCGCCGCCTCCCCGCCCGCCGCCGTAGCGGCATCGGGCGGCGCGCCGTGATCGACCTGCTGGTCGCCGGGGGCGGACCGGCCGGGCTGGCCACCGCCATCCACGGCGCCCTCGCCGGGCTGGAGGTGGTGGTCGCGGAACCGAGGCCCACCCCCATCGACAAGGCCTGCGGCGAAGGCCTGATGCCCGGGGCCGTACGCCGCCTCCTGGAGCTGGGCGTTCCGGTGGCCGGACAGCCGTTCGACGGCATCCGGTATCTGGACGCCGTCAGCGGCCGGCACGCGCAGGGGCTGTTCCGCTCCGGCCCCGGCCTCGGCACCCGCCGTACCGTCCTGCAGGGCGCGCTGGCGCGGCGCGCGGCCGAGCTGGGCGTACGGGTCGTCCCCCGGCGCGTCGGCGAGGTCCGGCAGGACGAGGACCGCGTCACCGCGGCCGGGCTCACCGCCCGGTACCTGGTGGCGGCGGACGGCCTGCACTCCCCCGTCCGGCGGGGCCTGGGCCTGTCGGCTCCGGCCGCGCCCGGCCGGCCCGCGCGCTACGGCCTGCGCCGCCACTACGCGGTGGCGCCCTGGACCGATCTGATCGAGGTGCACTGGTCGGACCGCTGCGAGGCCTACGTCACCCCGCTGGCGCCCGACCTGATCGGCGTGGCCGTCCTGACCACGGAGCACGCGCCCTTCGACGTACAGCTCGCCCGCTTCCCGCTGCTCTCGGCGCGGCTGCCGCCGGCTGCCGGTTCCCCGGTGCGCGGCGCGGGGCCGCTGCGGCAGGAGGCCCGCGTACGGGTGGCGGGCCGGGTGCTCTTCGTGGGTGACGCCGCCGGGTACATCGACGCCCTCACCGGTGAGGGGCTCACCCTGGCCGTGACGGCGGCCGGCGAACTCGTCCGCTGTGTGCGGGCCGGGCGGCCGCAGGCGTACGAGCGGGCCTGGCGCGAGCTGTCGCGCAGCTACCGCACCCTCACCGCGTCGTTGCTGTGGGCGCGGGCCCGGCCCCGGCTCGCACCGAGGATCGTCCCGCTGGCCGCCCGCCTCCCCCGCGTGTTCACCGGGGCGGTGAACCTGCTCGCGTAGGCCCCGTCCGGGCGCCGGGGCGTGCGGCGGCGGCCCGCGCGGTGCCCGGGGCGCCGCCTGAGCCGGTCCTCACGTGCGCTCGGGCACGGTCTGCCGGTCCGGCTCCGGGCGCAGGGCCACACCGGCGAGGAGGGCGCCGATCGCGGCGCACACCACCGCGACGACGCTCGCCCAGGGCAGCGAGGAGCCCAGCGCGTGGGCCAGGGGGTTGCGGTGCACCGCGCCCCCGAGCAGGTGCAGGGCGACGACGCCGATCGCGGTGAGGGCGCCCGCCCGCCACACCGCCGTGATGTCCCGCACGGCCAGCAGCAGGCCGAATCCCAGGCACAGCAGGGTGACGAGGAGCGGGAGCAGGTGGCCGGGTGTGGCGGGCGGCAGGCTCGTCAGGTCCTGGGGAAGGTGGAGGGCGCCGCCGGCCAGCAGGGTGAGCGCCACGGGCCAGCGCAGGGCCTGCCGCAGGGTGCGCGGGGGCCGGGGCGCGCGGGGCGTGCGGCGGCGGCGCGCGGTGCGGGCGTCCGCCGCCGGGGTCTGCGCGCCGTCGGCTGCGCCGTCCGGGTCCTGGTCCTGCTGCTCGCGCGGCTCCTGGGAGGACCCGGCCGCCTCGGCGGAGTCCTGGTCCTCGGCCCCTGCCTCTTCGGGCTCCTCCTTGGCGAGGATGCTCACCAGCAGGGCGACGTCCTCGATGGACCGTCCGACGGCGGCCGCGCGCAGGGTGATGTCGGCTTCGACCACCTCCTGCGGGGACTCCCCCAGCAGGGCGACCAGCCGCCGCACCTCCTGCACGGGCCGGGTGACGGCGGCCGTGCGCAGCGCCTCGTGTACGGGGTTGGGGTGCTGGCCGGTCTCCTTCAGGAGGGCGACCAGCGCGGTGACCTCCTCCAGCGGACGGCAGGTGGCCACCGTTTCCAGCAGGGTGTGTATGGGCTCCGCGCCCGTTTCGCCCGGAGCGGTGTCATCGGGGGGCTCGTGGCCGTCTGCGTCATCCATCGCCGCGAGCGTGGTGGGGTCGTTCATCGAAGGCTCCGTTCGCCGCCGCACGGGTGTGCACCATCGCGCGCCGGTCATCGTGCATCACGGGAAGCGCACGCTTTGTTACATCTAGTGCCACTTCTTCCCACTGCGCCATTCGGGGCGGGCAAACGGGGGGGGTCTCCCACTGCGGCGCACGGTCCGATGCGGGCCTGTCGTCGGTGGCAGAGGCCCGGGCTCAGCGCTTGTGGCGCAGCGCCGCGTTGGCCACGAGCACGTCGATCTGGCCCGCCGCGGCCAGCAGGTTCCTCGATCGCGTCACGGTCGGCCAGGTCCGCGGGGACGGCCCGCCCGCCCAGTTTCCCGGCCATCGCCTCCAGCAGGTCGCCGCGGCGCCCGGTGAGCACCATCTCACCGCCACGGGCGGCCAGGCGGGCCGCCAGGGCCTGCCCGATCCGGGTGAGCAACGCGTCCGTCAGGGCGAACCGCTCCTCCCACGACGAGGCAGCGCCCAGTCGCTCTCGGATCCGTGCCGCGTCCCGGCCCCACAGGTCGTCGAGGGCCACCACGGTGCGGTCCGGCTCCGCCGGGCAGACGCCGAGCACCGCCCGCGCGGCCACCGGGGACAGGCGCACCTCCACGCACTCGATGCCCTCGCCCCGCGTACGGATCCCGCCGGCCGGGAGCCCGGCGACGAGGCTTCCCCGCTGCCGGCAGCCGCTCGTGTCGTCCACCACGAGCCAGCCGTCGCCGAATTGCAGCACCAGCGTGACGGCCGGGTGCGGAACCGCCCGCAGGGCGACCGGTCCGGTCCCGTGATCGCGGAACCCGGCCATGCCCACCCCCGCGAGCCGACTGGGCCGCGACGGTCGCGCGACCTCCCACCCGCCCGCGGAGTCCCGCTCGTGCACGGTAGGTCGCATCACCCCATGCTACGTGCGCTACGTGTCGGCTCCTTGGCCTTCCGGTGATCGCATCCGGTTCTGGGTAGTCTTCCCGGAACAGCGTGCGCAGTCGGTTCGGGGTGGGGTCATGGAGCGTCAGATACGGGTGTCCGGTGCGGCTCTGGCGGTGTCGCTGCTGCTGAGCGCGGCCGGTTGCTCCGGTCCGGGGGACGCGGGCGGTTCCGGCGGGGACCCGAAGCCGCCTTCCGCCTCGCGCCGGGCTTCCTCGGCCGCCCCCGCCCCGGCCGGTGAGGGCAAGCCCGCCGGCGACGCGCTGCCCGGCATGGTGTCCGCCGCCGTGGCCCGCACGCAGCTGGCCGCGCTGAAGGTGGCGCCGGTGGGCACGATGTCGGGGTACAGCCGCGCCAAGTTCGCGCACTGGGCGGAGCAGGGCGAGAAGTGCGATACGCGCGAGACGGTACTGAAGCGCGACGGCGCCGACGTCACGCGGGACTCCGAATGCCGGGCCGTCTCCGGCAGCTGGAAGAGCCTGTACGACGGCGAGGTCGTCACCGACGCGGGGAAGGTGGACATCGACCACATGGTTCCCCTCGCCGAGGGCTGGCGCTCCGGCGCGGCCGGCTGGGACGCCGCCAAACGCAAGGCCTTCGCCAATGACCTGACCCGACCTCAGCTGCTGGCGGTCACCGCCTCCTCGAACCGCTCGAAGGGCGACCAGAGCCCCGACCTGTGGCAGCCGCCGCAGCGGTCCGGCTGGTGCCTGTACGGCCGGGCCTGGACCACCGTCAAGTCGACCTACGAACTGACCGTCACGGAGCCGGAGAAGAAGATGCTCACCACCATGCTGGACAGCTGCGCGTCATGACCTCCCGGAACGACTCACCACAGCAGTGGCAGGACCAGGTGCTCGCCGGGCCGGGGGGCGCGATGACCGACGAGGTCGGCGTCATCACCGGCCCGCTCACCCTGCGCACCACCGCGCTGCCCGGAGGGCGGGTCCGGTTCGACGTGCAGTACACCGACGCCGACGAGTGGTACACCCTCACCGGCAGTCCCCTCCCCGACGGCGGCGACCCGGCGGCCCTGCACGGCGCCGCCCTCGCGGCGATCCGCGCCGGGGGCGAAGCCCGCGCCCCCGGCACCGGCCCCGCCTGAGCGGCGGCCGCCCAGCGCCCGGGTCCGGAGCCGCCCCGCCGCTCAGGCCTCGTACTCGGTGAGGTCGATGCTGTGGATGTTCAGGAGGTGGCCGTACTCGGGGTGCGTGGCGTCACGCTCGTGCACCATGCCGAGCTTGCGGATGACGTTCTCGGACTCGTCGTTGCCCGCCCGGTTGATCGCCACGACCCGGTCGAGGCCGCGGTCCTGGAGCGCGAACTCCAGGGTGGCGTGGGCGGCCTCGGAGGCGTAGCCCTGGCCCCAGTACGAGCGGCCCAGCCGCCAGGTGATCTCCACCGCCGGGAGCACCTCGGGCAGGTACTCGGGCAGGGAAAGGCCGGTGCAGCCGATCAGTTCGCCCGAGGCCAGGAGTTCGACGGCGAAGATCCCGAAGCCCTCCTCGTCCCACTCCTCTTCCCAGCGCTCGATGTCCTCGGCGGTCTCCTCCAGGTCGCGGACCGAGCCGTCGCCGATCCACCGCATCACCTCCGGGTCCCCGTTGATCTCGGACAGGGGGATGAGGTCGTCGTCGTGCCAGCGGCGGAGGATGAGGCGGGGGGTCAGGATCTCGGTCATACGGCCATCCTGCCGAACACCGGTGCCCAGCGGTAATCGGGGTGCCGTTCCCCGTGAGCAGGGCGGACGCATGGGGGCGAGCGGTCAGCGGACCGGCGCGGGTACGCGCGGCGTCCCCCGCGCGTCGCGCGTACCCCCGTGGGGGCGGGGCGCTACTTCTTGTACTCGGACGGGCCGCCGACCGCGGCGCACGACGGACGGAGCGATCGGGCGTGGAGATTTCGACCGGGGAGGTCTTCGGGGCTCCGTGCTGGGTGAGCCTGATGGCCCGTGACCTGGAGATGACGCAGCGCTTCTACGGGGCGGTCGCGGGCTGGACCTTCCGCCCGGCCCGGTTGGGCGAGGGCTTCTCGGTGGCGGAGCTGGACGGGGTGCCGGTGGCGGGCATCGGCGCGCTGGCCGGGGACCTGGCGATGCCCGTGGCGTGGACCCCGTACTTCGCCGTCGACGACGCCGATGTGGCGGCGGCCCGCATCCGGGAGCGCAGCGGCACGCTCGCGGTCGGGCCGGTCTCCTTCGCCTCGGGCGGCCGCGGGGCTCTCGCGGCCGATCCGGACGGCGCCGTCTTCGGGGTCTGGCAGGGCGCGGTGTCGGCCGACTGGCGTGTCGGCAGGGGGCCGGCGCCGGCCTGGCTGGAGCTGCGGACCAGGAACGCCTTCGACGCGGCGATCTTCTACGGCGGCGTGCTGGAGTGGGCCACCGGCCGGGCCGGCTGCTGCGAGGTCTCCTACGAAGAGGACCAGGTCGTCCTGCGGCAGGCCGGTGAACCGGTCGCCCGTCTCAACAGCGGTCCCGTCGAGATCGCCGCGTACTCCTCGCACATCAGGCCCCGCTGGCACGTCCACTTCCGCGTGCCGCGGCTTGAGCCCGCGGTCGAGGCGGCGGTGGCGCTCGGCGGGAGCACCGTAACGGAGGTCACGTCGAACGCCACCGAGCGATGGGTGACGCTGCGTGATCCGGACGGGGCGCTGTTCGCGCTGACGACGTCCGTCACCACGGGGGTTCCGGAATGAAGGGGAGGTGGTCCTCTTCCCCGGGGTCGCCGGGGATCACCGTGTAGCTGGCCTCGGGGATCTCGTTCCACACGTCGGGGAAGTTCCCCAGCGGTTCGGAGACCACGAGCCGCGTCGCGTCGGAGACCTCCCGGAGGAATTCCAGCTCGGGGTAGAGGTGGCGGACGGTCTTCGCCTTGCTGCTGTAGTACAGGGACCGGGACCTGCCCTGGCTGGAATAGCGGAAGGCCCACAGCCGCTCGCCGTTGCTCACCGCGACCGTCATCTGCAGGGGCTCCGCCACGCCGTGTTCCTTGCCGAGGCGCTCCACCAGACCCGCCATCCGGGCCACCGCACGCGGCGGGTCCTGGTCGAGGCCGAAGGTGACGGCCAGGTAGAACATGACCTCGGAGTCCGTGGACCCTTCGATGCAGGAGAACAGGGCCGGGTCGACGGCCATGCACAGGTCGCGCCGCAGCCGGTGGAAGTCCGTGATGACCCCGTTGTGCATCCACATCCAGCGCCCGTGCCGGAAGGGATGGCAGTTGGTCTGCTGGATCGCCGAACCGGTGGAGGCGCGGACGTGCGCGAAGAACAGCGGCGAGCGGACGTGCCCGGCCAGCTCGCGCAGGTTGCGGTTGCTCCAGGCCGGTGCGATGTCGCGGAAGATGGCCGGGGTGCCGTCGCCGGTGCCGTCGGCGCTGTACCAGCCGATGCCGAAGCCGTCGCCGTTCGTCGATTCCACACCCATCCGCGCGTGGAGGCTCTGGTCGATGAGCGAGTGCTCCGGGCGGTAGAGCACTGAGTCGAGCAGCATCGGCGAACCCGAATAGGCGAGCCAGCGGCACATGACGGATCATCCCTTCTCAGCCTGGTCCGAGCCTAAGCCCAGCAGGCACCCGAAGCCCTGTCGGCGGGCCGGTCGGCTGACGTGGCGCCGCGCTCTACGCGGCGGTGGTGGTGAGGCGCGCGCACTCCCGCACGACGGCCCCGAGGTCTCCTGTGGTGCGGTGCAGTGCCCGCTGTACGCGTGCCCCGTTGCCGTGCTCGAAGAGCTCGGCGATGCCCTGCCGGGCGGCCGCCGCGTCCCGGTGGTCCTCCAGCGCTTCGCGGACGTGCTCGTACAGCGTGTCCACGGCGACCCGGGCGGGCACCTCACGCATGGTCGCCGGGTGGATGAGCGGTCCGTCCAGGCCGGAGCGGGCCGCCCGCCACGCCGCCAGGCGCAGCAGGCTCACGCTGGTCCGCGCCGGGGGTCTGCCCGCCCGCCACGCGCGCGCGGCCGTTTCCACGAGGCCGCGTACGAGGGTGGCCACCAGGACGGTCGTGGAGGGGTGCAGGCACACGTCCGCGACGCGGATCTCCACGGTCGGATAGTGCGCCGACAGCCGGGCGTCGAAGTAGATCATGCCCTTGTCGCGCAGCACGCCGGTCTCCACCATGGCGGCCACCTGCTCGTGGTAGCGGGTGGCGGAGCCGAAGATCTCCGTGGGACCGGCCGAGGGCCAGCGGTTCCACACGCAGCTGCGATAGCTGTCGTAGCCGCTGTCCTGGCCCTGCCAGAAGGGCGAATTGCTGCTGATCGCGTTCAGGACGGGCAGCCAGGGCCGGATCCGGTCCAGGACCGCCACGCCCTCCTCGTCCGATCCGACGGACACGTGGACGTGGCAGCCGCAGGTCAGCTGCTCCTGCGCCGTCAGACCGTACCGCTCGGCCATCCACTGGTAGCGCTCCCCCGGGGTCGTGGAGGGGACCACCCGCAGCGGTGAGGTGGCCAGCGCGGCCACCTTCGCGCCGGCCGGTTCGGCATGGCGGGCGGCCACCGCGCGCCATCTTCTGATCTCGTCGGCCAGCGCTTCCATGGTGATCACCGGACGGGTGGCGAATTCGACCTGTTCGCGCTTGAGCTCCTTCTCGAAGATGTGGTCCGTACCGCAGGCGGTGTCGCGCGCGGCCGCGGCCAGGACGGCGGCCGAAACCGACAGCGGCTGCCCGCTCCCGGCTTCCACGAGGAGCAGTTCCTCCTCCACGCCTACGCTTCGCACGCCCCACCCTCCAGGTTCGGGTCCGACGTCGTACCACTGCTGCTTGACTGCCCTTCCGCACCGGCCGCCATGCGGGGCGGGCGGGCCCGCGTGGCGGCCCGTCACCGCCGGAGCCGCGGTCGCCGGGGCGGCGGTCACCGGGGGCGCGCTCACCGGGGCCGGCCGAGCGCCGCCAGGACCCGGTCCGGCGTGAGGGGGAGCTCGCGCAGGCGGTGCCCGGTGGCGTGGGCGACGGCGTTGCCGATGGCGGCCGCCGCGCCGACGATGCCGAGCTCGCCGATGCCTTTGCCGCCGGTCGGGTTGAGGTGTTTGTCGTGCTCGTCGATCCAGTGGACCTCGACGGCGGGGACATCGGCGTTGACGGGCACGTGGTAGGCGGCCAGATCGCTCTGGGGAAAGTCACCGTAGGCCGGGTCGACGGTGCTGTGCTCGGTGAGGGCCATGCCCAGGCCCATGATCATGCCGCCGGCGAGCTGGGAGCGCGCCGTCACCGGGTTGAGGATGCGGCCGGCTGCGAAGACCCCGAGCAGGCGCCGGACCCGTACCTCGCCGGTGACCGTGTCGACCGCCACCTCGGCGAAGTGCGCGCCGAAGGCGTGGCGGGCGTACGGGGACTTCTGCTTGGCCGACTGGGTGGTGTCGGCGGAGGCGGACAGGCCTTCGGCCGGCAGCGGCCCGTGGTGGCGGGCCAGGCGGGCGGCCAGGGCGGTGCAGGCGCTGTGGACCGCCCAGCCCCAGGAGGCGGTGCCGGAGGAGCCGCCGGCGAGGGGCGCATGGGGCAGGCCGGTGTGGCCGATGGAGGCTGTGACGGAGTCGAGCGGCACGCCGAGGGTGTCGGCGGCCACCTGGGCGAGGACGGTCCGGGCGCCGGTCCCGATGTCGGTGGCGTTGAGCTCCACGAGGTAGCTGCCGTCGGGGCGGGCGTGGGCCCGGGCGGTGGAGGGGACGACGTAGACCGGGTAGGTGGCGGCGGCGACCCCGCTGCCGACCAGGAGCGGCCCGGCCCGGCGGGGCGTGCGCGCGCGGTCCCAGCCGAAGCGGGTCGCGCCCTCGCGCAGGCATTCCACGAGGTGGCGGCTGCTGAAGGGCCGGCCGCTGTCGGGTTCGGTGGCGGGCTCGTTGCGGACGCGCAGCTCGACGGGGTCGATGCCGAGGGCGTCGGCCAGTTCGTCCATGGCCGATTCGAGCGCGTACATGCCGGGTGCCTCGCCCGGGGCGCGCATCCACGAGGGGGTGGGCACGTCCAGGGCGACGACGCGGTGGGTGGTGCGGCTGTCGGGGACGGCGTACATGACGCGGGCGGGTACGGCGGCCTGCTCGACGAACTCCCGGATGCGGGAGGTGTGGGTGGTGACCTCGTGCGTGAGCGCGGTGAGGGTGCCGTCGGGCCGGGCGCCCAGCGCGATCCGGTGCAGGGTGGGCGCCCGGTGTCCGACTACGGCGGGCAGGTGCTGCCGCGGCAGCGCGAGCTTGACGGGGCGGCCGGTGTGCCGGGCGGCCATGGCGGCCAGGACCACGTGCGGCCGCGGGGTGCCCTTGCTGCCGAAGCCGCCGCCGACGTGTTCGGAGACGACGGTGATGCGGTCCTCCGGGAGATCGAACAGCGAGGCCAGGGCCGCCCGGACCGGCCCGGCGCCCTGGCTGGAGTCGTACACGGTCAGGTGTCCGCCGGCGGCGTCCCAGGCGGCGGTGGCGGCGTGCGGCTCCATGGGGTGGTTGTGCAGCGGCGGCACCGTGTAGGCGCAGTCGACCCGTACGGGTGCGGCGGCCAGCGCCGTGTCGGGGTCGCCGTGTTCGCGGTGGGCGGGTTCGCCGCCGTTGACCTCTTCGGGCGTGTAGGCGCCGGGGTGGTCGCCGCTCAGCCGTACGTCGTGGTCCTCGGCGGCGTAGGTGACGCGTACCGCTTCGGCGGCGGCCCGTGCGCGCTCGGGGGTGTCGGCGACGGCGAGCGCCACGTACCAGCCGCGGTGCGGGACGGCCGTGTCCTGGAGGATCCGGAGGGCGGGGTCGTCGGCCGGACCCAGGCGGGGGGCGTTGTCCGGGGTGAGGACGGCCAGTACGCCGGGGAGGGCCAGGGCGGCGCCGGTGTCGACGGCCGTGACGCGGCCGCGGGGGACGGCGGCGGGTACGGGCCAGGCGTGGGCGCAGCCCGGTGGGGTGTGGTCGGCGGCGTATCGCGCGGATCCCGTGACCTTCTCCAGGCCCTCCGCCCGGACGGCGGGGGAACCCAGTGCGGTGTGGGGGCGCATTCCCTGCTCCTCTTCGTGGTGCGGGCGGTTCGGGTGCGGGCGGGCTACGGTCAGGCCGTGCTACGGGGTGGGGGCGCGGCCGTGCGCGCGCCGGGCGAGGCCGGCGATCGTGTCGCAGGCGAGATTGCGGGCGAGTTCGACCTTGAAGGCGTTGTCGCGCAGGGGCCGGGCCTGGGCCAGTTCCTCCTCGACGGCCCGGCGGACCGTGTCGGAGGCCGGGGCCGCGCCGGTGAGCAGACGTTCGGCGGTGCCGGCCCGCCAGGGGCGGTGGGCGAGCGCGCCGAAGGCGATGGCTACCCGCCGGATCAGGCCGGCGTCGCGGTCGAGGTCGAGGACGACGGCGACCGAAGCCAGCGCGAAGGCGTACGAGGCGCGGTCGCGGGCCTTGCGGTAGCCGGAGACCGCGCCGGCGGCCGGGGCGGGCAGCAGCACGGCGGTGATGATCTCCCCGGGGCGCAGGACGGTGTCCTGCTCGGGCCGGTCTCCGGGCAGCCGGTGGAAGGCGGTGGCCGCCACCGTACGGGTGCCCTGTTCGCCGTACAGCTCGATGTCCGCGTCGAGGGCGGCGAGCGCCACCGCCATGTCGGAGGGGTGGGTGGCGACGCAGTGCGCGGAGTACCCGAGGACGGCGTGATCGCGGTTGACCCCGTCGAGGGCGGCGCAGCCGGAGCCGGGCTCGCGCTTGTTGCACGGCTTGGTCACGTCCTGGAAGTACGTGCACCGGGTGCGTTGCAGGAGGTTGCCGCCGGTGGTGGCGGTGTTGCGCAGTTGGCCGGACGCGCCGGCGAGCAGCGACTGCGCGAGGACCGGGTACCGCGAGCGGACGAGGTGGTGGGCGGCGACGTCGCTGCCCCGGGCCATGGCCCCGATGCGCATTGCGCCCCCGGGGTCTTCCGCGATCCCGTCGAGCGGGAGGCGGGAGATGTCGACCAGGGCCGCCGGGGTCTCGACGCCGAGCTTCATCAGGTCCACGAGGTTGGTGCCGCCGCCGAGGTAGCGGGAGCCCGGGTGCGCGGCGTGGGCCTCGGCCGCTTCCCGCAGGGTGGTGGGGCGTACGTACGCGAAGGGCTTCACGGGATCACGTCCGAGACGGCCTCGACGATGGCGGGGTAGGCGCCGCAGCGGCAGAGGTTGCCGCTGAGCCGCTCCCTGATCTCGGCCGGGGTCAGGGTCACCGGGCCGGGTTCGGCGAGGTCCTCGGCGGAGGTGGCGTGCGAGGGGTGCCCGGCGGCGGCTTCGGCGAGGGCGCCGACGGCGGAGCACAGCTGACCGGGGGTGCAGAAGCCGCACTGGAAGGCGTCCCGCTCGTGGAAGGCCCGCTGGAGCGGGTGGGGGGCGCCGCCTTCCGCCGTATCGGCGAGGCCCTCCACCGTGGTGACCTCCGCGCCGTCCTGGGCGACCGCGAGGAGCAGGCAGCTGTTGGCGCGCCGCCCGTCGACCAGCACGGTGCAGGCGCCGCACTGGCCGTGGTCGCATCCCTTCTTCGCCCCGGTCAGGTCCAGGTGCTCGCGCAGGGCGTCGAGGAGGGTGACGCGGTGATCCAGCAGGAGGACGTGGTCGGTCCCGTTGACGCGCAGGGTGACGCGCGAGGTGTGGGAGGCGGTGTCTTCGGACACGGTGACCACGGTGGCCGGAGCGGCGGCGGTGTGCGATGCCGTGCGGGCGGCCGCGGCCCGCGCACGTGGCGGAGTGGCGTCGCCGACGGGGTCTGTTCCACGCACCACGGCGATCTCCTTTCGGATGTCCGTTCGGGACCTGGCTGTCCCCCGAGACCTCGGATGGACGAAGCCTCGGAGGCTCGGGACCTCGGCTGTTGGGGACCTCGGATGTCCCATCGCATGTCCAGCCTCGTCCATGTCATGTGCCACGGCATCCGCGCCGCCTCCGGACGCCTCGGGTTTCGGGGGCGGAAGACCGGTAAGGCGCGGCGCATGGTGCGATTCGGATACACGATGATGACCGAGCAGGCAGGCCCCCGCGAGCTGGTGCAGCACGTGGTGGGCGCCGAAGAGGCGGGATTCGACTTCTCCGTCACCTCCGACCACTACTTTCCCTGGCTGGAGTCCCAGGGGCACTCCCCTTACGCGTGGAGCGTCATGGGCGCCGCCGCGCAAGCGACGTCCACCATTCCGCTGATGACGTACGTGACGTGCCCGACGATGCGTTACCACCCGGTGGTGGTGGCGCAGAAGGCGGCGACGATGCAGCTGCTGTCCGAGGGGCGCTTCCGGCTGGGCCTGGGGTCGGGCGAGAACCTCAACGAGCACGTCGTCGGTCCCGGCTGGCCGTCCGCGCACGTCCGGCTGGAGATGCTCGAAGAGGCGGTGGAGATCATCCGCGCGCTCTTCGACGGCGGTTCGGTGAGCCGTCACGGCACCTACTTCGACGTCGAGAACGCGCGGCTCTGGGACCTTCCGGACGAGCCGCCGCCCATCGGCATCGCCGTCTCCGGGAAACGCTCGTGCGAGCTGGCCGGCCGGCTGGCGGACCTGGTCGTCGCGACCGAGCCCGACGGGGATCTCCTGGACGCCGTCGACCGTGCGGGCGGCCGCGGAAAGCCGCGCGTGGGCCAGCTGCCGGTCTGCTACGACACCGACCGCGACACGGCCGTCAAGCGTGCCCACGAGCAGTTCCGCTGGTCACTGGGGGGCTGGCGGGTCAATGCCGAGCTGCCCGGTCCCGCCTCCTTCGAGCAGGCGACCCGGTCCGTCCGCCCGGAGGACGTGGCCGAGTCGATTCCGTGCGGCGACGACGTGGAGGCCTTCGTCGAGGCCGTACGCCCCTATGTGGACGCGGGCTTCACCGAAGTCGCG
This sequence comes from Streptomyces sp. NPDC003034, assembly GCF_053591375.1. Taxonomy (NCBI): domain Bacteria; kingdom Bacillati; phylum Actinomycetota; class Actinomycetes; order Kitasatosporales; family Streptomycetaceae; genus Streptomyces; species Streptomyces sp. NPDC003034. Next base: position 137,487 of record NZ_JBSFTS010000006.1, on the reverse strand, counting down.
CTCGTGCAGGTGGGCGGCGCCCACCAGCGGCCGTTCCTCGACTGGGCCGCGTCGACCCTGCTGCCGGCCCTGCGCGAGATCCGCCCGGCGAACCCGGCCGGCTGAACCGGCGGGCACGGTGGCACAGGAAGCACAGGAGGCATAAGACGCGGGAGCAGGAGGGGGCGAAGGGCCGCACCTCGGCGGGGCGAAGGTCCTCAGGGTGCGGGCCGGACGTCCTCGCCGCTTTCCGGCGTGCTTGGACGGCGGCGAACGGGGCAGGTGCAGGCAGCCTTGAAGCCGACGGAAGGAAGGCATCGTGCCCAGTTCCCCCGCAGCCGCACAGCCCGCCACCGGGCCCTACGTCCCCCCGCGCACCGGTACGGACGGGCCTCGGCCCGGCACGCCGCCGACCGGTGGCGAGCTGCCCCGGATCACCCGGGCCCACCAGGTGGCGCCGGCCGACGCCCGGGAGCTCTCGAAGCTGTTCTTCGTGCGTCTGCGGAGCCTGCCGGAGGGCACGGCCGAGTACCAGTACGCGCGCAATACGCTCATCGAGATGAACATGGCCCTCGTCCAGTTCGCCGCGCGGGGCTTCCGCAGCCGTACCGGAACCGGGGCCGGGGCGGGCGCGGAGATGGAGGACATCATCCAGGCGGGCACGATCGGCCTGATCAAGGCGATCGACCGCTTCGAACCCGACCGCGAGGTCGAATTCTCCACCCTCGCCCTTCCCTACATCACGGGTGAGATCAAGCGGCACTTCCGGGACACCACCTGGGCGGTGCGCGTCCCCCGCCGGCTGCAGGAACTCCGCATCGACCTGGCCAAAGGCCGCGACGAGCTTTCCGCGACCCTGGGCAGGTCCCCCACCGTCAAGGAGATCGCGGGTCACCTGGGTCTGGACGAGGAGGTGGTCATCGAGGGACTCGTCGCGGCCAACGGCTATTCCTCCGAGCCGTTGGAAGCCCCCGCCCAGGGTGAGGAGGACTCCCCGTCCGGGCGCACGGCGCGTGCGCTCGCCGATGTCACGGGTGAGAGCGACCGGGCCATCGAACTCTTCGAGGACATGCACGCGCTCGGCCCCTTGCTGCGGGAGCTCGGCGAACGGGACCGGAGGATCTTGTACCTGCGCTTCGGGCAGGAGATGACGCAGTCCGAGATCGGCGGTGAACTGGGTATCAGTCAGATGCAGGTGTCGCGCATCCTGACACGCATCCTGACCGGGCTGCGCACGGGCATGCTCGCCGCGTAGCCACGGGCGGTACTGCCTTTTCGAACGGGTGAGGACTGATGACGCCGCTGATCCCCCAGGACCCGGAAACCCTCAAGAAGCTCCTGGCACGCGAGGTGAGGGCCTTGCGCGAGGCCGCGAGCCGCGAAGCGGGCATACGGGTGGACGAGGACGTGAAGCGGTCCTCGGCGGGCGGGGCCGGGGAGAGCTGTGCGTGCGGCGGCGGCGAGGGCGCGGGGCACGCCTGCGCCGAGGGAACCGGCGGCGCCGAGGGGCATGATCCGTGGGCGTGCGTCTGCGCCGCGCTTCCCGCCATCCCCCTGTCGGCTGCGCTGCTCGTCCCCGTACGCGACGACTCCGGCCGGACGGTCGACTTCATCGTCAGGGCCGGCAACCACGTCCGCTCGGCGGAGTGGCTCGACGCCCCGGATCTGCAGATCGGCCGCCGGCTGCTGGAGGTCCAGCCGGGCGCGGCGGCCGGTGGACTGGTCGGTGCTCTGGACGAGGTGCTGACGACCGGGCGCGCCCTCAAGGGGTACGCACTGGACTACACCGAGCGGCGTAGTGACGGCCTGCACCGCACGAAGCTGCTCTATTACGCGGCGACCTGCGGGGACAAGGTCCTGGCGACGTGGCGGCCCGCCCACAACCGTATGGAACTGCTTTCGCTCGACGCCCAGTACATCGCCTCCATGGGCTGGGGCACCTGGGACCTGCTGTCCGGGGAGATCACCTGGTCCGAGGGACTGGCGTCGATCTTCCGCACGGATACGGTGCGTCCCCTGTCCCTCGGCGAGCTGTGCGACACCGTCCTCCTGGAGGACGTGCCGCGCTTCGGCAAACTGCTGATGGCGCTGGTCGACGGGGAGGAGCCGCCCGGAGCCGAGATCCGCTTCAGCGTGCTCGGCGAGGTCCGCACCCTTCACCTGGTGGGACATCCGGTCATCGCGACGGACGGGCTGCCGTGGTCGGTGCACCTCATCGCGCGGGATCTGACGCCCCAGGTGCGCAGCCGGCAGCGGCTGGCGGCGACCCGGCGCCAGCGGGAGCAGCTGCGCGAGGAGGCGGCCGCCGAGCGGCGGGTGGCTTCCGCCCTGCGGGAAGCACTCGTACCGAGCCTGTCGGCGGAACTGGCGCAGCTGGGCATGTCCGTCGCCGCCTCGTACCTGCCCGCCGACACGGAGCCCGCGGTGGGCGGCGACTGGTACAAGTGCCGTCTGCTGCCCGACGGGCGGGCCCTGCTCGCCATCGGCGACGCGTGCGGTCACGGCCTGAGCGCGGTCGCCCGGATGGCGCAGCAGCGCCACGCCCTCGCGGGCCTCGCGCACTCGCCCGGAACCCATGCGGGCCAGCTGACCACCTGGCTCAACGAGCTGCTGTGCGCGGACCCGACCGCTGAGACGGCGACCGGGATCATTGGGCACATCGACGCCGGGCGGCACTTCCGGTGGTCGTGCGCCGGCCATCCCGCGCCGCTGCTGATGCGTGACGGCGTGGCCAGGGCGCTGGACACGGAACACCGGGGCCCGCTGTTCGGGCTGCTGCCGGGGCACGAGTACGCGACCGCCACCGTCGACCTGCACCCCGGCGATCTGCTGCTGCTCTATACGGACGGCATGGTCGAACGGCGCGGCGAGGACATCACGTACGGCATCGACCTGCTGCGCAAGGTGCTGATGAGCTGCGGCGGCCTCAGCCCGCAGGACACCCTCGACCGCATCATGGCGGCCTACTCGCCCGAGGAGCACGAGGACGACACCTGCCTGGTGGCCGTGGGCGTCGGCTAACGGTGTCTTGGGGGGGCGGGTCACTCCGCACGCGGCTTCCGGATGCGCCCGCGCGGCGCTGCTGTTTGTCTGGATCCGCCCGCTCTCCCCATTGATCCAAGGAGCGATCATGAGTGTTTCAGGCGATGAATCCCGCGGCCGGTCCCAGCAGATGCGTGCCAAGGCGCAAGAGCTGAACGAGGCGGCCGAGCGGTCCACCGACCCGAACGAGCGCCAGCGGCTGCACGACAAGGCGCGCCGCCTCCAGGAGCAGAGCGATCGCGAGAAGGACATCGACGACCGCGGTATGGACCCGATGTAACCCCGCCCCCCTCCGCGCGCGGCGCCGGCGGCTGCCGCGGCCTCTCCCACCCCGCCGGCGACGACGGCCGGGCGCGCGGGGTGCGTACGGACAGGCGAAGGGGCGGACGGGCGGTGGGATGCGCCCGCCGCCCGTCCGTCTTTCACACCCCCCGGCGGCTACCGGCGCACGTTCCAGCCGACCGTGGACCGCAAGGTGCGGGAGATCTGGGGGTCGCGGACCGACGAGGTCCGGTCCTCGGCCGTGACCGACAGCCTGTGGGTGCGCGGCGGCCCCAGCGGCCACAGCTCGGCCACCCGCACCTCGGTGCGGCCCTCCAGCCACCTCAGTTCCCTGCCGTTCAGGTACCACCGGACCACCGGCTGGCGCCCGTCGCCGCCGTTCAGCCGGGGCACGGCGACCTTCGCCGTGTGGCCCGTCCGCAGCGTGCGGTCGGTCGGGGTGAGCGCGGTGGCGATCCGCGCGTGCTGGTAGAAGCCGGCGATCATCGCCTCGGTACCGGGCAGGTTGAACGGCTTGCCGAGGCCCCGCATGATCGAGTTCTCGGTGGGCCGGTAGAGCCCGGTGACGAAGTAGCCGCCGCCCTCGTACGCGCCGACCGTGCCGCCGTCGGGCGACTCCTCACCCAGCCAGCGGTACCACTTGGCCCGCTGCCGGGCCATCCGGTCGGCCGTGAGCGTCGAGCTGTTGGAGTCGGCCGGCTCGCGGCCGGTGTACTTCTCGTATTCCGGGGAGCCGGTGTAGAAGTACTCGTCGGCGAGCTTGCCCAGTGAGTGCCCGGTCTCGTGGATGGCGACCTGGCCGGACTTCGGGTGGCCGGACGAAGCAGTGGATATTCCCTCGTAACCGAGCGTGGCGCTGGGCTCGTTGTAGCCGGCGCCGCCGTACTTCGCGCTGTTGGCCAGGACGATGACGAGGTCGGCCTCGGGCGCCTTCGCCACGTACGCGTCGACCTTGGGCTGGTCCACGCAGAGCAGCCGCTCGATGCCCTCGCACCAGAAGTACGAGCCGAGGGCGGTGTCGCGTACGGTGCCGGCGTCCGGGTCGCCCGAGACGCCGAACGCGGCGGACACGGCGTCCACCGTCCAGACGTTGAAGAGGTTCTGATAGGTCGTGTACGGCTCGACGGCCGTCACCTCGGCCCACTTCTGCCGCGCGTCGGCGTGGAACCGGGGCAGTTCGCCGGCGGTGTAGCCGTCGCCGACGACCACGACGTCGAGGCGGTCCGCCGTGGAGCCGTTGTCGACGAGCTTGACCACGTCACCGTCGGCCGCCCGCTCGGCTTCGGTGAGCCGGGGCGCCGCGCCGCCCCGGCCGCCGGCCGGTACGCGGACGTGGCCGGAGCCGGCGTCTCCGCCGTGTTCCGGCCCGGGAATCTCGACCTCCACCCGGGATTCCGCGGGCGCGCCGGCCCTTTCGGCCGTGTCCGCCGCACCGGCGGGTCCGGCCGCCAGCAGCACGGCGGTCGCACAGGCCGCCGCGACGGCCGCGCGCAGGGTCGCGCGCAGGGCTGAGTCCATGAGGTCCTCCCCCGGGAAGAAGTTAAGTGGCTTGATAAGCACACTGAATCGGCTGCTTAAACTAGGTGGCGCGCGAGGCGTGCGCAATGGCCTGCTCCCCCTGAATACTGGGGAGTTCCAGCAACCTGGGGGATTCCATGGACGAACCGGCCGTGATCGGCAGCAGGGTTCAGCGCTTGCGAACGGAGCGCGGCCTGACGCAGCGGCAGTTGGCCGAGCCCGCCTACACGCCGGCATACGTCTCGACCCTGGAGTCGGGCAAGGTACGGCCCTCCGAGACGGCTCTGCGCTTCCTCGCCGGGCGCCTCGGCACGTCCTACGAGGAGCTGACCACCGGACGCCCCGCCCATCTGGCCACCGAGCTGCGACTCGCCCTCACCGGCGCCCAGCGGACTCTGGCCACCGGTGAGGGCGGAGGAGTGAACGAGGCCGCCTCCCGCTACCGGTCCCTGCTCGGCGACGCGGAGCGCCTCGGACTCGCGCCCGAGCAGGCGGAGGCGCTGATCGGACTCGGCGACTGCGCCCTGGAGGCGGGCGAACTAAGCGATGCCATAAGGCAATTCGAGGCGGCCGAACGCCTTTTGAGCGACGAGCCGCTCCCCCGCCGTGCCCGCCCGATCCGCGGGCGGGCCGTCGCGCACCTGCTCGCCGGAGAACTGCGGTACGCCTGCTACCTGCTCGAATCCACCATCGACGAACTGGGCACGAGCGGGCTGGCCGACCCGGAGGCGCTGGTGCTGCTGTACGCCGCGGTCATCGGCCCGTACATCGACATGGGGGCCCACGCCCGCGCCGCGCACGCCGCCGAACTCGCGCTCGCGCTCGCCCCGCAGGTGAGCGACCCGGCGCTGGTCGCGGGCATGCACCGGCAGGTCGCGCGGACGTTCCTCGCCGAGGGGCGCGTGGCCGAGGCGGACGCCTCCCTCGCCAAGGCCCAGGCGATCTACGGGCAGCTGCGGCTGCGGACCGACCTGGCGCACTGCCACTGGATGCGCGGCTACGTACAGGCCCAGAACGGCCGGCTGGAGTCGGCGGAGCGGGAGCTGCGCACGGCCCGGGACATGCTGGCGGCCCGGCGCGCCGCCTTGTACACCGCCCAGGTGGAGGTCGAGCTGGCCGACGTACTGCGGCGGCTCGGCCGGCAGGAGGAGGCCGCCGAGCTCCTTTCCGCGCTGCTGGAACTGGAGCTGGGCGACCACCACGGCGCCGTGCACGCGGCGGGGGCCCACCGGCTGCTCGGGCTCATCGCCGAAGAGCGCGGAGAGAACGATGGCGCCGAGGAGCACTACGTACGGGCACTGGCCCTGCTGGAGCGCAGCGGGGCCACGGGCGACGTGGCCGATCTGTGCCGGCTGCTGGGTGACCTGCTGCGGCGTACCGGCCGGACCGAGGCGGCGCTCGACGTGTACCGCACGGGACTGGGCCATCGGGCCGCGCCCGGCACCACCACGCTGGGCCCGGCCCCGGCCTCCCCCGCCTTCCTCGTGCGCTGAGCCGTCGGCGGTTCGCCGGGCGCGCGCCGACTCGTCAGGCGATCGGGGCGCGCAGGGCGGAGACGCCCCGCCCCCAGGCGTCGAGGAGGGCGGCGCCGAGGCGGTCCTCCAGCAGCGTGGTGGCGTCCGCGCCGAAGGCGATGTCGTGTTCCAGGCCGGGCTCGTCCTCCAGCAGACCCGCGACGACCTCGTGGCGCACGAGCTGCTCGTGTACGGCGTCGGCCTCGACGTGCTCGGCGTAGAAGTGTTCCGCGGCGGGCCCCGCGCCGAGCCGGCGCATGGCCGCGGCCAGTCGCCGGGAGCCGGGCGAAGAGGTGATCTCCACGCACGCGAAGTGGCCCACGAGGGCGCCGCGCAGGGCGCGGTGCAGGCCGAAGAGCGACATCAGATTCACGACGGCGAGGGCCTGGGCGGGGGCCGCTTCGAGGTAGTGGCCGTACGCGGAGTCCAGCCGCAGGTCGTCCATCAGGCGGGCGAAGAGGACGGCGTGCATGCGCTCGGCATGCCCGGCGCCGAACTCGTCGTACTCGATGGCGACCATGGCGGCCTTCGCCCGGCCGCGCAGGCGCGGAATGACCCACGCGTGCGGATCGGCCTCCTTGAGGTGGTACAGGGAGCGCAGGGCCGCGTACTCACGCATCTGCCAGAGCTCGCCGTGCCGTTCGAGGTGGCCGGAGACGCTGCCGGTGTGGTCCACCGGTTCGGCCAGCAGCTCGGCGAAGGCCTCGTCCACGGACCGGTCACGCGCGGTGTCCTCCCGCAGGGCGGCCAGGAAGCGGTCTTCGAGGGAACGGCGCAGTCGCAGCAGCTCCGGGTCCCACTCGCGGGCTTCGCCCACCTCCGCGAAACCGCGGTAGTGCAGTTCGTAGAGGACGTAGAGGGCCAGCTGCGCGTCGTCCCCGTACGGATCCGAGGCGAGGATCAGCGCACGCCCCGGAAGGGCGCGCGCTTCGTCGCGCAGCGCCGCGAGGACCGCCTCCGAGAGGGCGCCGCGCGGCCGGGGCAGGCGCGGCGACGCGACGGTCCGGCCGGGGCCCGTCGGCCGGTGAGCGGGTGCGAGCGACATCCAGGACCTCCATCGGGGGGCGCGACTGATCACCCAGCGGCTACCCCGTCCCCGCCGCACCACACGTGGCCGGAAAGATGCCCTGCCGGGCCGGGCTCCCGGCACCGGCAGGGCCGGGCTCCCGGCACCGGCAGGGCCTGGGTCGCGGGCACCAGCAGGGCACGGATTCCCGGCACCGGCAGAGCCGCGCGGCGCCCTCCCGTCACCAGGAGGACTTGGTGACCCCCGGGAGGAAGCCGGCGTGCGCCTGCTCGCGCATCCGCACGCGGGAGAGCCCGAACTTGCGCAGGTGTCCGCGCGGGCGCCCGTCGACGCTGTCGCGGTTGCGCACCCGGGTGGCACTGGCGTCGCGCGGCTGACGCCTCAACTGCGCGAGCGCGGCGACCCGTTCGTCCTCCGTCGACGAGGGCCGCCGGATGATCTCCTTCAGTTCCGCGCGCCGGGCGGCGTACCGCGCGACGAGGGCCTTGCGCTTCTCGTTCTGTGCGATCTTGCTCCGCTTGGCCATCAGACCTTCACCCCGCGCGCCCGGATGCGCGCCACGGCGCTCTCGATGCCGATGACGTCGACGGTCTTGATCGCTTTGGCGCTCAGCGTCAGGCGGACGTGCCGCCCCTCGCTCGGCAGCCAGTACCTCTTGCGCTGGATGTTGGGGTCGAAGCGGCGCGACGTACGCCGGTGCGAGTGGGAGATGTTGTTGCCGAAGCCGGGCTGAGCGCCGGTCAGTTGGCAGTGGGCGGACACGGTGTTACCTGCCTCTCATGGGCTCCCATATTGGTAATGGAAATCATTGCCATATACTAGCCCCATGGCACGCAACGAAGTACGCCCGATCGTCAAGCTCCGCTCCACCGCCGGCACGGGATACACCTACGTCACCCGCAAGAACCGCCGGAACGACCCGGACCGCATGGTGCTGCGCAAGTTCGACCCGGTCGTCCGCCGGCACGTCGACTTCCGCGAAGAACGCTGACTGCCCCTCCCCCTCGCCCTGCCCCTCTCTCGAAGGACACCGACATGCAGCCCGGAATCCACCCCGCCTACGGCCCCGTCGTCTTCCGCGACAAGGCCGCCGACTTCGCCTTCCTGACCCGGTCGACCGCCACCAGCGAGAAGACGGTCGAGTGGGAGGACGGCAACACCTACCCGGTGATCGACGTGGAGATCTCCTCGCAGAGCCACCCCTTCTACACCGGCACCGCCCGCGTCCTCGACACCGCCGGGCGCGTCGAGCGCTTCGAGCGCCGGTACGGGAGCAAGCCGTGACCCTGGCCGTCGTCATCGTCGGCGGGCTCCATTCCGACGCCCGCCGGTCCACCGTCGAAGAACTGCTCGCCTCCGTGCCCGGCAGTGTCGCCCTGCACCACGACCTCTCCACCGCGGGCGAGGGCACCGTACGGCGCACCGTGCGCGATGCCTCCGGCCCCGTCGGGTCCGGCGAGGCGCCGCTGGTCAACGACTGCGCCTGCTGCGCCCTGCGCGAGGACCTCGTACCGGAGCTGTGGCGGCTGGCCGCGGACGGGCTCACCCCGCTCGCCGTGGTGGAACTGTGGGACTCCGTCGAGCCGAGGGCCATGGCGGAGGTCGTCGCGGCGCACGGCGGTGACGCGCTGGACCTCACCAACGTGATCACCGCAGTGGACCCGGCCCTCGTCCTGCCCTACCTCGCCAACGGCGACGACCTGGCGGAAGCCGGTCTCGCCGCGGCGGCCACGGATCAGCGGACGGTCGGCGACACCTGGGCCCGGCAGCTCGAATACGCGCCCGTCCTCGCGCTCGTCGACAGCGCGGACGCGGACGACGAGGACCACGCGCTGCTCGCCCAGCTCCACCCGACCGCCCGCCGGGCGACCGTGGGCGCCGGGACGGGCGAACTGGCCCGGCTCGCCTTCGCCGGATTGACCCCGAGGCGGCCGCCGCCGCCCAGCACCCGGCCTGCGCGCTCCTTCCGCAGGAGGCGGACGAGGCCGGGGTGGCCACTCTCGTCTGGCACCGGCACCGCCCCTTCCATCCGGAGCGGCTCTACCGGGCGCTGGAGGACCTCACCTGCGCCGCGGCCCGCAGCCGCGGCCGGTTCTGGGTCGCGGACCGTCCCGACACCCTGCTGGCCTGGGACGCCGCGGGCGGCGCGCTGTGCGTGGAGAACAGCGGTCCCTGGCTGGCGTCGCTCCCCGACGCCGCCTGGGAGATGGTGCCTCCCGTGCGCCGGGCCGCAGCCGCGCTGGGCTGGCATCCGGAGCACGGTGACTGCTGCCAGCACCTGGTCTTCACCTCGCCCGGCCTGGACCGGGACGGGCTGGAGCAGCTCCTGGAGTCGTGCCTGCTGACCGACGCCGAATACACCGCGGGGCGGGAGGCGTGGAAGCGCCTGCCGGCCGCCTTCGACGCCCTGCTCGACCCCGTCTCGTAGGACCGCCTGCTCTACTCCCCCGCTTCACCGCGCGGTTCGTACCGCACCGTTTCGTTTGGTTTCGTTTCGTTTCGCAGACACCGAGGAATCCGCATGGCTCGCCGTCAAGAGGTCCGCAAGCCCGTCAAGGCCCGTCCCAATCCGCTGGACGCCGCCAAGATCACCTACATCGACTACAAGGACACCGACCTGCTGCGGAAGTTCATCTCCGACCGCGGCAAGATCCGCAGCCGCCGTGTCACCCGCGTCAGCGCCCAGCAGCAGCGGCGGCTCGCGGCGGCCATCAAGAACGCCCGCGAGATGGCCCTGCTGCCGTACGTGGGCCGGTGAGCCCGGCTCCGGCGGCCTGAAGCCGTACGGCCGCCGGAGCCCGCCTCGCCTTTCCGACTTCTGGCTTCCGGGGGGCTCCCTACTCCCCGCGGCCCGTCACCAGGTCGCGGGCCCGATCCACGAGACCGACGCCCGGAGCCAGCAGCTTGTTGGCCGGCGGGGTGTCGGGGGCGCCCGGGTGGGGACGCGTCGGCGCGAACTTCTTGGCGCGACGGACCTTGTCACCCAGTGCCATCAGCGCCTCCGGCGAGCACGCCTTGCGCAGCCGCGGGAAGAGGTTCTCCTCCTCGTCCCGCACATGACTGGCGATCTCGGCCTTCAGCTCGGCGATCCGGTGGTCGAAATCCGGCCCCGCGCCGTCCACCCCTTCGAGATCCTTCAGCATCCTCTCGACCCGGCGGTGGTCGGCGAGTTCCTTGTCCGCGATGAGATCGCCGTCCGGAAAGTGCTCCCGGATCGTCGGATAGAGGTACTCCTCTTCCGCGACGGAGTGCCGGACCAGTTCGATCGTCAGCTGCTCGGCGATCTTCTGCCGTTCGTGGGCCGGCGTGGTGTGCTCGATCCTGCTGAAGAGATCGTCCACCTCCCGGTGGTCGGAGGTCAGTTCCGCGATGACGTCTCCGCCGTGTGCCATGTCGTACTCCGTGGGGTTCGGGCCTGGGGCCTGTCCTTCGGCTGCCCTGCGGGTACCCGGCGAAGCGCCGCGTTAACGGCGTGGCATGAGTGCGGGGCCCCCGGGTAGGCGAGGTGCACCATTACCAGGGAGGTGTCATGCGGGAGGTAGCCGGCATGCGGCGGGAGCAGCGCGGCGAAAGCGGCGGCGACGGCGGAGCCAGCGGCCCGGACGACGGCCGGGACGAGAGCCCGCACGAAAGAGCGGACCGGCGGTGGCAGGAGCTCGTGCAGGAGATACGCGTGGCGCAGACCGGCGTGCAGATCCTCTTCGGCTTCCTGCTGACCGTCGTCTTCACCCCGCATTTCCACGGCCTCCCCCAGACCGACAAGACGATCTACATCGTCACCGTCGTCCTCGGTTCCATGGCGACGGGGGCGCTGATAGGCCCCGTGGCCTTCCACCGCATCGTGTCGGGCCGCCGCCTCAAGCCGCAGGCGGTCGCCTGGGCCTCGCGCCTCACCTTCACCGGTCTGCTCCTGCTGCTGGCCACCCTCACCTCAGCGCTCTTCCTGGTCGTGCGGGTGGCCACCCACAACGCCGTCGCGCCCTGGCTGGTGGCGGGGGTTCTGCTGTGGTACCTGCTGTGCTGGTTCGTCCTGCCGCTGTGGGCCCGCATGCGCCACACCACTGGGGACTGACGACGGCGCCCCACCCAATACCGAGAGGAGCGGTGTCATGGAGAACACGGGCGATATGGGTGACAAGGCCCAGCGGACGGGCAAGGGCCGCGAGGAGCAGGTGCGGCCGACCCCCGCTCCGGACCGGCCGGACCGCGCACGGAGCAAGGAGGAGTCCACGCGGCGCCGCGCTGACGAGGACCCGAGCGCGGCGGACGAAGAGCAGCCCGGCCGCGGGGCGGGCGAATCGTAGGGCAGGGAGCTCCCGGCCCGGGCCGGGAGCTCTCTAGCCAGGGGCGCCCCCGGCTTCGTCGTCGTCACCCGTACGGGCGCGGGCACCCGAGCGGGTACGTGCCGGTGCCGTGGCCCGCTGCGGGTGCCGGCGTACGTACTCGTGCTCCAATTCGTTCATCCGCCGCGTATGGGTGGTCAACGCGTCGTCCGACCCGTACAGCAGGGTCTCGTGGCGCGTGCGGTGGATGGCCTCCAGCTCCTTGAGCAGTCGGCCTTCCTCCAGGTTTCGCGCCTCCGGCCCGCCGTCCTGCTCCGTCATGGCACGTGTACCTCCTTGCTGCTCAGGTGTCGGCTCATGTCTTGAGCAGACGGTCGAAGAACGAGCGGTAGTGCTGCAGAGCCAGCCGCAGGTCCTCCGTGGCGACCTGCTCGCCCCGGTCCCACTGGCCCTCCAGCCCCTGCTTGTGCTCCGAGAACGTCTTGGCGAGCGTCTGCATCACCTCGGCGACCAGCGTGTCCGCGGACCTGACCGCGTCCTGCGGGTCGTCCACGAACCTGCCTTGGATCTCACCCCACGTCCTGCGGTACTCCTCCGCTTCGCTGCTGCTGAGGAGCGGCTCGTCCTGGGCCTGCGAGCCGGTCACCGACCCTTCCTTGTCCGCGGCTCCTTCCCCGGCCGGCTCCTGTGCCGGCTCCTCGTCCGCCGCCGCCTGCTCCGCGTCCCGGTCGGCCGTCGCCTCGCCCGGGAAGACGGCACTCTGCCCGGTCGTGTCCGTCGCTTCCGGCTGCGCCAGGTCCTCTGTGGTCAGACCGCTCTCGCCCGGGAGGGCGTCAGGGTCGCCATGGTCCTGCATGTCATCGACCTCCTTGCTCACTGAGCAGTTCCTCGAACAGGGCGCGGTAGTGCACCATCGCCCCGCGGAGCTCCTCGGTGGTCGCCTTTCCTTCGCTGCTGCGCACCCTCACGTCGTGCGCGGCGCGGTAGTGCTTCAGGGTGTTGCCGTGTGCCACCGACAGGTCCCGCAGCTGGTTCTCGTACCCGTCGGTCGGGTAGCCGCGCTCGCCCATCAGCCGCCCCACCAGCTCGTCGGCTTGCGCGACGGCCCCTTCGGGACGGTCCACGAAGTGCTCCTGGACCTGGCTCCACTCGTCCGCGTACTCGCGGCGGCGCTCGGCCGGGAGCTCCTTGATGTCGAGGTCGGCGTGGCGCTCCTCACGGGCGCGCAGCTCGCGCTCGGCGGCCAGCCGACCGCCTTCCTCATCGACCGTACGCGTGTACTCCGGCCCGAACCGTTCCTGGAGGTGCCGTCTGCGCGACAGCATCCACAGTCCGACGGCGAGGGCGATCAATACGACCGCTGCGGGGACGATGATGGCTATGAGCGTGCCTGTTGACATGGCGGCCTCCATTCCGGGGCCTCGTCGATTTGGTGTGCGGCTGCCCGCAACCTGACGGGGGAAACACCCGGTCGGCGGGATCCCGCGAGAAGATGTGCGACGGGATCCCGCCTGGATCCGCGCGCCACCGCGTCAGCCGGACCGGACCCAGAGCTGGACGTCCTTCTCCTGGTCTCCGGCCGCGGTCCCGCCCATGTCGACCGTGAAGGCCTCGGCCAGTGCGGCGAGCACCTGGTCGACCGCGCGGTAGCCGCCCTGGAGGCCGACGCTCACACGGCCGTCGAGATGGGCCGGGGCGGCCCGTACGTGCGGTTTGGTCACGTCGAGCGTTGCCGTCCACACCGTGGCGCGGCTTCCCGTGGGCGGCCGCGAATCGGTGGAGAAGGCGTGCTCCAGGACGTCCAGGACGGTGCGGCCGGCCTTCTCGGAGCAGTCGCTGACCGTGACCACCACCTCCTGGGAGGGCTGGTGCGATGGGGTGGTCATGGGGACTCCCTGTCTTTCCTGGCCGCCGGGTCCGCAAGCCGCCCGGGCGCCCTCTGGTCTGGGCTCCGTGGTCTCGTCCCCGGGCTCCGTGGGCTGCGTGGGCTTCACTCCGCCAAGCCCTGGGCCTCGGCGTTCTGCGCCTCGGCGTCCTGGGCCTCGGCGTCCTGGGCCTCGGCGAACTCCCTGATCAGCGTCCGGCAGAAGGCCTCCAGGTCGTCCGGCTTGCGACTGGTGATCAGCGTGGCCGGCTCGGCGTGGCAGACCTGGACCTCCTCGTCCACCCAGGTGCCGCCCGCGTTGCGGATGTCGGTCCTGAGGCTGGGCCACGAGGTCAGGGTCCGGCCGCGGACCACGTCGGCTTCCACCAGCGTCCAGGGAGCGTGGCAGATCGCGGCGACGGGCTTGCCGGCCTCGAAGAAGCTCCGGACGAAGCCGACGGCCCGCTCGTCCATCCTCAGCGCGTCGGGGTTGGCGACGCCCCCCGGCAGTACGAGCGCGTCGTAGGCGTCCGAGGTGTCACCGGCCAGGACGTGGTCGACGGGGTAAGTGCCCGCCTTGTCGAGGTGGTTGAGGGCGTGGATCCGGCCGGGCTTCGTCGAGACCAGCTGGGGGTTCCAGCCGGCGGTGAGTACGGCTTTCCAGGGCTCGGTGAGTTCGATCTCCTCGACGCCCTCGGGAGCCATCAGAAAAGCGATGCGCACCTGGGTCACTTCCTTCAGTCGGGGGGTTCGGGGACCGCCGGCCGCTCGCTCGGGGTCGGCTGGTCCGGAGCGGGGTGGGGGTCGCGGGGTGCCTCGCCGGGCTCCAGGGGATCGGGATCGCGAGGCAGCGGATCGGGGCGTGACGGCTTGGGGCCGGGGCCTTCCGGTTCCGGCTCGGTGGTCCATTCGATCTCGCGGGTCCCTTGCATGTGGTTCACCTCTCGCGTGGACTTTTCGTACCACTCTCGGCCACGCCCTGCGCCTGCCCGGAGCGGCGCGCCTCAAGCGGGGAGGATTCGACACCGATGGGCGGGGTAACCGCCTGCTGGATCCGAGGGAGCCTCACCGTGACGCAGCTGGACACCTTCACCGATGTGCTCGACGGCCCGATGTACGTGGTGACGGTCGCGGCCGACGGCGAACGGGCGGGGTGCCTGTTGGCCTTCGCCTCCCAGTGTTCGATCCAGCCGCCGCGCTTCGTGGTGTGGCTGTCCACCGCCAACCACACCTACCGGGTCGCCCGTGGTGCCTCGCACCTGGCGGTGCACCTGCTGGGCCGCGATCAGCGGGCGCTGGCCGAGCTCTTCGGCGGTGAGACCGGCGACCGGGTGGACAAGCTCTCCCAGGTCGCCTGGCGGCCCAGCCAGGACGGCAGCCCGGTGCTGGCCGACGCCCGTGCGTGGTTCGTCGGCCGGATCGAGGGGCGCATCGAGGGAGGCGACCACGTGGGCTTCCTGCTGGCCCCGGTCGAGGAGTCACCGCCGACGGGGAGTACGCCCGCACTGCTCCGGTACAGCGATGTGGAGGACGTGTCTCCCGGCCACCCCGCCTGAGGCGAAAGACGCGCGTGGACAGTCTGAGCCCGCGTCCGGCACGGGACTCGGGGGCTAGGTCTTTCGGATCTTGCCGGGCCCGCGTTGCCCGGCACCGCACCTCCCTGCGTTGTCGGGGCTTCCAAGTACGTCCAGTACGAGGCAAGCTCCTCCGCCTTGGGATGCACGGCACCGGGCAACGCGGGCTCGGCCGACAAGATCCGAAAGACACGCCCTAGAGGTCGGGGTCTGGTTCGCGGCCTGGGGCAGCCCGCCGGCCGGCGGCGCGCGCCGTGCAGCTGCGGGCGACCTCGTCGGCGAAGGCACGCGCCGGCGGGGCGAGGGCGGTCCAGCGGCGGACCGCCCAGCCGACCGCGAGGGGCGGCAGGGCTGGGATGGGGACGAGGCGCAACGGGCCCTCGGTGCCGGGAACCCGCCAGCCGGGCAGGGCCGGCAGGACGGCGTGGCCCACGCCCAGTTCGGCGAGCAGCAGCGCGGTGTCCCAGTCCGCCACGCTGGTGTCGGAGCGCACGCGCAGGCCGGATTCCGCGAAGGCGGCGTCGAGGTGGGCACGTGAGGCGGAGTGCTCCGGCAGCCGGATGTGGCGGATTCCGGCGAGGTCGGCCGGCTCGATGCGGGTCCGGGCGGCGAGGGGGTCGCCGGCGCCCACGGCGAGCACCCAGGGCAGTTCCATCACGGGGCGCTGCTCGATGCCGCGCACCGGGCCGCCGATGGTGATCCAGGCCAGGTCGAGGTCGTCGGCGGCGAGGGCGTCGAAGCAGCTGCGGCTGGAGTTCTCGGTCTGGAATTCCAGGCTCACCCCGGGGTGGCTGCGGCGGAAGGTGACGACGGCCTCGGACATGAAGTGCCGGACGGTCGTGGCGCCCGTGGTGACGCGTACCGATCCGCCGGCTCCCCGTACGAGGTCGTCCAGGCGGCGCAGGGCGCCGTCGAGGCCGGCGATCCCTTCGGCGGCGGCCGCCTGGAGGATGCGGCCGGCCTCGGTGGGGACCACTCCGCGTGCGTGGCGCACCAGGAGGCCGGCGCCGGTCCGCTTCTCCAGTCTGCGGATGTGCTGGCTGACGGCCGACTGGGTACGGCCCAGCTCGCGGGCGACGGCGCTGAGGCTGCCGGCGCGGCAGACGGCCACGAACACGCGGAGATCGTCGAGAGTCATGAGCCCCAAGCTATTGCTTGGATCTGCGGACGAGATCTGTGGATTGACTTGGGATTCCGGGTGGATCAAGCTCGGTGCAGGGCCCGGGCGGCAACCCGTCCCCGCCTTCGCGCCACGGGGTCCGGACCCCGGGCACGGGCGGGGACGGGTGCCGACCCACCAACACGATCAGGGGGCACGTCGTGTCGGATCGCGCCGTCGCATGGCTGCGGGAGCTCGGTGCGGAGGATCTCGCCCACCCTGGCGGGACCCTCCTCGCGCACCTGGAGCGCGTACAGCACCTGCTCACGTCGTGGGGTGCGCGGCCGGCGCTCCGGCGGGCGGGGCTGTGCCACGCCTTCTACGGTACGGACGGATTTCCCAGCGCCCTGCTGCCGCTCGCCCGGCGGGCCGAGCTGGCTGCCGTGATCGGCGAGGAGGCCGAGCGGATCGTGTACCTGTACGCCGCCTGCGACCGGGCGGCTTCGTATCCGACGCTCGCCTGCGAGGAGGCGGCCTTCCGGGACCGGTTCACCGGCCGTGTCCACTCCCCCGCCGTCGGGTCGCGGCGGGACTTCGCCGAGCTGTCGGCGGCCAACGAGCTCGACCTCGCGCGGATCGATCCCGGTTTCCGTCAGGCGTCGGGAGCCGGACTCCTGGCTCTGTTCGGGCGGTTTCGGGGGCTGCTGAGCGAGCCGGCCTGGCGGGAGTGCCAGGCCGTGCTCGGCGGCTAGGCCCTGCCCGGCCGATCTCCGCGGGCCCGCGCTGCCTGGCACGGCACCTCCCTGCGTTGTCGGAGCGCGCGAGTACGGCAACGTACGAGCTGCGCCCCTCCGCCTTGCGATGCACCGCACCAGACAACGCGGTCTGACCACGAAGATCGCCCCGACAGGACCTAGAAGGTGAAGGTCCAGCGTTGGGCGGGGCCTGTGTCGCAGGCGCTTCGGGTGAGTCCCGTGCCGTTGGCGGTGGCGGAGCCGGCCGGGGTCAGGCATTGGCCGCCCGTGCGTAGGGTGCTTTCCGGGCCCGCCTGCCAGCTCTGGCCGGCGCTGCCGTCGCAGGTCTGGATCGTCACGCGGGAGGATTTCGCACCGTCCAGGCAGACGCCCGCGAGGCCGGTGAGGCGGCCGTCGGCGCGCAGGGTCCACCGCTGGTTGGGGCCGCCGTGACAGGTGTAGAGGGTGGGTTCGGTGCCTGGTGCGGTGGCGCTGTGCGGGAGGTCGAGGCAGGTCGCGGAGGCCGCGTTGACGAGTGTGGCGTCGGCCGGGAAGGGAGCGGCCCGGCCGGTGAGTGTGATCTCGGCGGCGCTGGTCCAGGGACCGCGACCGCCGGCTTCGGTCAGCGCTTTGAGGCGCAGGTAGCGGCCGGCCTTCGGGGGCAGGGAGACGTTCTTGACGGCCGCCGTGTCGGCGAAGGTGCCGCTGGCGACGGGCGCCCCCCAGTCGGTGGTCGTGTCGGACACGTAGATTTCGTAGCCGCCGATCCGGCCGTTCGCGCCCCCGTCCTGGCGGGGCAGATAGCCGAGGCCGTCCACGCTGTGGCGGGCGCCGAGGTCGATGCTGACCTCGTGCGGGAGCGCGGCCGGCCGGCCCGAGGACCAGGCAGTGTGCCACAGCGTGGCCGGGTTCCCGTCGAAGGCGTTGCGCGCGGCGCCGTTCTCAGCGGCCGTCTCCTGGCTGTCGGCGGAGACCAGGGACCAGGCGGACTGTGCGATCGGGGCGGAGGACGGCAGCGCTTCGGCCGACGGGATCGTGACGCCGGTGGCCGAGACGCTGAACGCCCCGGACTTCGGACCCGTCTTGATCCACAGGATCCCCTTGCGGTCCGAGGCGTCGAAGTACCAGCCCGAGGTGGCCGCGTCGTAGGCCTCCTTGGAGGTCAGGCGGGCCAGGGCGGCGCCGTCCGCGGTGAGGGTGGCCGGGGCGGAGGTGACATGGAGGCTGAACTCGTAGCCCCGCGACGCCGGTTTGCCGGTGTAGTCGCCGGTGGGGGCGCCGACGGAGAGGCCGACCGTGCCGGAGCCGGCCGTGGGGGCGGTGACGTCGACCCGCTGGCGGGCGTACGCGCCGCTCTGGTGGGCGCGGGTGAGGCCGTCGTCCTCGTAGAGGTGGAAGGAGGAGTCGCCGCGCGGGTGGATGTCGTAGGTGAGGGTGGAGACGGGCTTCTCGCCGGTGTGGTTCATCTGCGGCCACATCGGCACGATCGCGCCGCCCTTGACGAAGAGGGGCAGGGTGTCGAGGGGCGCGTGGTAGCCGTTCAGCCAGCCCGGGCCCGCGTACGTCCGGCCCGTCCAGTAGTCGGTCCAGGTCCCGGCGGGGAGGTAGACGCCGTCCCGGACGGAGGTGTCGGAGACGACGGGTGCGACGAGGAAGGAGTCACCGGCCATGAACTGGCCGCTGGTCAGGTTCCCGCGTGCCACCGGATCGTGCGGATACTCCAGGACCATCGCCCGGGTGCTGGGGACACCGGTCTCGTGGGCGACGCGGCTCATCGTGTAGAGGTAGGGCATCAGCCGCATTTTGAGCTGGAGGTACTTGCGGTTGATGGAGAGGTACGGCTCGGCGAAACGCCAGGGCTGCTTGTCGTGGTAGCCCGCCGTGGGCCCCGTCGCGCCCCAGCCCGACATGGTCATGAAGGCGGGGGTGAAGGCCTTCCACTGGAGGTCGCGGGTGTACGTCTTGGGGCTGCCGCCGAAGATGCCGTCGATGTCGCCGGCCGCGTAGTTGAGGGCGGACAGGCCGGCGCCGGTGATCGCGGGCACGTGCCAGCGCATGTCGTCCCAGGTGCCGTAGGTGTCGCCGGTCCAGACGACCGCGTTGCGCTGGGTGCCGGCCCAGCCGTCGACCGTCCAGACGTAGCGCCGGGCGTCGGAGTTCTTCTCGATCCCGTCGACGGCCTGCCGGACGCCGTCGAAGGCGTACTTGTAGCCGCTGCCGATCCATGCCACGTCCGTCTTCACACCCCGGGTGCCGGCCGTGCCCACCTCGTCGGCGATGTTGCCGAGGCCGGTGGAGGTCCACAGTCCGGTCTGAAACCCCTTCGCCTTCAGCGCGTCGACCGTCGACTTGAGGGGGGTGGTGTAGCCGCAGCCGTAGCCGTCGTTGGGCAGGAACCAGCCCGACGGCATGTCGGCGGCGCGGGCGTCGGCCGCGTAGCCGACGACGTCCGGGGTGGTCTGGTGCCGCGGGCGGTTGTGATCGCCCTGGTAGTCGGGGTTGGAGGCATTGAAGCAGTCGGCGTTGCCGAGTTCGAAGCCCCACATGGGCGCCAGGAAGGGCTTGCCGCTGACGTCGGTGTACGCGTCGAGCACGGCCTTCGGCGAATCCCCGGTGAAGTACCAGGCGTCGAAGCGGCTCTCGTCGTGGGTGAAGGTGCTGGGCGCGTGGAAGCCGTAGCTGCCGGGCGCCCACGTGTTGCGCATGACCCCGTAGCCGTTGGTGGACATGTAGAAGGGGGCCGGGCTGGCGTTGTCGTTCTCACGCCACTTGTTGTCGACGGCGACCGGGACGGTCTTGTCCCGCAAAGCCCATTCCCCGAGGCGCAGGCCGGTGCCGTAGAACTGCTCGTCCGCGCCACGGGCCAGGTACTGGGTGGTGCGGTTGCCGGTCCAGCTGGTGGGCTGGGTCTCCTGCCAGACGAGGGTGGTGTTGTCGGCGCGGTAGACCGAGAACTGGAGGGGCGCCTTGTTGACGCGGATGGACAGGGCGCCGGTGGTGATGCGGTAGTAGCCGCCGGCGTCGGAGTACGTGGTGGCCACCGAGCCGAAGTCGGTGGTGGGGGCGAGGTCGGAGCCGGCCGGGTCGTGGGTGAAGGTTCCGTCGGGCGAGAGCCAGAGGCGGAAGATGTCGGCGCGGGCGACCACCACGCGGGCCTTGGCGCCGCTGGATGCCGTGACGGTGAAGGTGTTCCCGGACTGGGCGAAGCCGGTGACGCTGCCGGCGGTGGCCGCCGCCCCGGACGGGGACGAGGGGGACGAGGTGGCGGAGGGGGCGGAGGGAGCCACTGCGGCGGCGGATGAGGCGACCGGCCCGGCGGCGGCCAGGCCTGCGACGGCGAGGGCGCCGGCGAGGAGGGCGGCGGCCGGTACGCGGCGCCGGCCGGTCCCCGCCGGTCGGGCTGGGCTCCTGCGGATGCTGGGCAGTCTCATGGGGCAGCTCCTCGTGCGGTCCGGATCACGGACACACCGCTTTGGCATGCACCCGGCAAGATAGCGCTCCGGCACGGCTCTTTGAAGGAAGTTGCTCGAAGTCGCCGCCTCTCGCGCATCTTCGCGCACATGCGGCCCTGCGTACGGGAACGGCGACGGCGGCGCTCGTGCGGTACGGCGTGGCACTCCCCCCTCCCGCCGGGCCCGCCACGGCGCGCATCGGCGCGCCACCGGAGTGCCCGCATCAGGCAGTCGGCACGTTGGCGATGATGTCCGACGCGTGCGGGCGCTCCGGAGGACCGCGCCCCCGGGCGGCGCTCGTGCTTCCTCCCGGTGTATCGAACCGGGGGGTCAGCGCCTTCGGCCACCGTGGAGTTCCAGCCGCTCCCCCGGGAAGCGCTCGCGGAAGCCACGGTCGTGGGAGACCGCGACCACCGCTCCCGGGTACGCGGCGAGCGCCGCCTCCAGGTCCTCGACCAGGTCGAGCGCGAGGTGGTTCGTCGGCTCGTCCAGTACGAGAAGATCCGCCGGCCGGGTCACCAGGCTCGCGATCTGCAACCGCCGCTGCTGCCCCACGGACAGCGCGGCGACCGGGACGCGCAGGTCCTCCTCGCGGAACAGGCCCAGCGCCAGCAGCTGTTCGGCGTGCTCCTCCGGCAGTCCGGGACGGCCGGCCGCGAAGGCGGCGAGCAGCGGGAGCCCCGGAGAGCGCGCGGGTAGCTCCTGCGCCAGGTATCCGATGCGGGCCGGGCGGCGTACCGCGCCCGCATCGGGCTCCGGGTCGCCCGCCAGGACGCGCAGCAAAGTCGTTTTGCCCGCCCCGTTCTCGCCCGTGACCAGCAGGCGCTGCCCGGGCGCGATCGCCAGTACCCCGTCGAGCCGCAGCCGCTCGCCGACCGCTACGCCGTCGAGCTCGGCGATGGGGCCTCCGCCGTACGAGTCAAGCCGAGAGCTCGGGGGCAGGCAGGCCGACGGGATGCTCGCCGCCTGCCGCCGACGGCGCCGCCCTGAACCGCAGGGGCTTCGGCGGGGACGCGACCGGATCGCGTTGAAGGTGGGCCAGCCGCTCCCGGACCGCCCTCACCTGCCCGCCGAGCTTCGCCTCGTGCGAGCGGCGGTGCTTGCCGAAGCCCTGCCGCGGGTCCTTGCCGGTGGTGACCAGTCGCTGCGCGGCGGCTTCGAGCAGTTCCTCCGTACGGGCGGCCTCCTCCAGCCAGTCCGCGTATTCCTGCCCCGCGCGGCGGCGGGCGGCGGCCTTCGCCGCGCGGTAGCCGCCCCAGCCGTTGCCGTACCGGCGCACCGTGCGCGCATCGCGGTCCGTCTCCAGGATGGTGGTGGCGATGCGCTCCAGGAAGCCTCGGTCGTGGGTGACCGTGACGACGGTGCCGCGGTGCGCGCGCAGATGCTCCTCCAGCCAGCGCACGGCCGCCGCGTCGAGGTGGTTCGTCGGCTCGTCGAGGAGCAGCAACTCGGGCGCGGCGGCCAGTACGCAGGCGAGCGCGAGCCGCGACTGTTCGCCGCCGGAAAGCGAGCCGAGCGCGCGGTCGCGGGTGATCCCGGCGAGCCCGAGCCCGTGCACGGCGGCGTCGACACGGGCGTCCGCCTCATATCCGCCGCGTTCCTGATAGGCGATCAGCAGCTCCCCGTAGGCAGCGAGTTCCTCCTCCGACGCCTCGCCGAGGCGCTCCTCGGCCGCGCGCAGCCGGCGCTCCATATCGCGCAGTTCGCCGAGGGCGAGGTCGACGGCGTCCTGCACGGTGCGGTCGGGGTCGAGGTCGAGGGTCTGGGCGAGGTGCCCGGTGCCGCCGGCGAAGCTGACGGTGATCTCCCCGGCGTCCGGCGCCTCGGCCCCGGCGAGCAGCCGCAGCAGGGTGGACTTGCCGGAGCCGTTCTCGCCGATGACGGCGGCCTTCTCGCCCGGGCGGACGGTGAAGGAGACCTGGTCGAGGACGGTCCGGGTGCCGTAGGACTTGGTGACGTTCTTGACGGACAGCTGCGCCACGGCGGCGGGCGCAGCGGTACGGGCGCGTTCGCGCATGCGGCTTTCCCTGGGATGCGAGTGTCTACGGGCGGCAGAAACGGCGGCGTCGGCCGTGCCCGGACTCAGAGAAAGCGGAAGGAAGCCATGCGCCCACTATAGCGAGACGACCCGTCTCGTCTCCACTCGTACAACTCGTACGGTTCGTGATCCGCGCCGGTCCTGCCGAAGGCCCCGCCCTGGCGAGGCGACAGTCGGTCAGTCCTTGCCGGCCGGGTGCCAGGTCATGCCCCAGCCGTACGCGAGGTCCGCGGCCTGCTGCTTGAGGATGCCGGGCGGCAGCAAGAGGTACTTCGCCTCCCGCCGGACGATCAGCTCTCCGCGCACGTTCTCGATCAGCGCGATCGCGGCGACCGGCGAAGGAACGGTGCACTCGTCCAGGCGAACCTCGATCGGCGGACCGCTGGGCGGATACAGCGTGGCGACCCCGTGCAGGCCGGCGAAGCTGGACGCCCCGGTGTAGATGACCACGAACACCAGCAAGCGCTTGATCTCGGCCGCGTGGTCAAGATTGATCATGAGGTTCTCACCGGCCTCGCTGGCGCCGGTCCGGTCGTCCTGGTCCAGCCGGATGTAGGGCGGCTGGTCGAAGGAACCGAATTGGTTGTTGATGGGGTGGACGATCCCCGTCGCGCCGTTTTGGAGCTCCCACAGACAGGACAGGTCCAGGTCGACGTCCTCCAGCCGGACGGCGCCCTTCCCCTTCCTCATCCAGCCACGCGGCGGCTTGGGGACGCTCCACGAGAGATTGACCCGCATGGCTCCCGAGGTGGCCCCCTGCTTGGTCAGCGACACCGCGGGCGCTGCCTTCGTCAACGTGATCTTCGACAGCCGCACCGGCTGAGCGGGCGCGGGCGCGGGTACAGGCGCAAGCGCAGGCGCGGGTGGCGCAGGGGCCTGCGGCGAAGACGGAAGCGGCGCAGGCGGCGGGGCCTGGGGCGGGGGCGCCGCGTGCCGCACCGGCGGCGGGGAGGCGGGTTCGTCGACGGTGATACCGAAATCGGTGGCGAGCCCCGCCAGGCCGGAGGCGTATCCCTGGCCCACGGCCCGGAACTTCCAGGTGCCGTTGCGCCGGTACAGCTCCCCGAGCAGGAACGCCGTCTCCGATGTGGCGCCCGTGGCATCGAACCGCGCCGTCTCCGCGCCGCTCTCCGCATCCAGCACCCGCACGAACAGCCCGGACACCTGACCGAACGTGCCGTCGGTGGAAGCCGCGACCACCACGGTCCCGATCTCCCCTTCCACCGCGGACAGCGCCACCTCGATCGTTTCGAACGCGCCCGCGCCGCCTTGGCGCCTGCCCTCGTGACGCACGGCACCGCTGCGGTGAACCGGCTGGTTGTAGAAGACGAAGTCATCGTCCGACCGCACCTTGCCGGCCGACGTCAGCAACAGAGCCGACACGTCCACATCAGGGGTGCCCGGACCTCCTTGCCAACCGAGCTCCACCCGCACCCTGCTGCTCGCCACCGGTACGTTGGCACCCTTTTGCATGGACATGTGGCTCCCCCTCCGCGACCTTCGCCCCTCCCGAAGCGTACGAGGTTTCGGCACGCTTCCCTCCGCGAAGGCCGGGATTGCCCCTTCACCGGGGGAAGTTGCGGGGGTTTCGGCCGTCCGCGCGCACCCGGCAGCCTGCGGCTGGGCGCGGTTACCGCACCGCGGCCGGGGCGGTGACCGCCAGCACCGGCGGGGTGGGCGAGGACCACCGGTGACCGCAGGGGTCGAAGAGCAGCACCACGGCGCGCCCCGGGCGCTGACGCCAGGAGATGCGTTCCGGCGCGCCCGCGCAGACCGGACAGCAGGGCAGCGGACCCGGTTCCGGCGGGCGCTCGGGGGCGGCCGCGAGCGGCGTGGAGTGCGGATCGCGCATGGAGGCTCCCTGCTCGTGCGGTTGGGCTCACCGCACTGTGCCACGGACCGGCCCCGGTCCGCACGGGCCGATCATCCAGGGTTCTGGCTGGTCAGAGGTGCGGTCACCAGAAGCATTCCGGTCTTCTTACGGGCACTTGGTGACCAACCGGCAGAGAGCCATCCGGTGGGCGCGGTACCTGGAGGGTTCCCGCGCCCGCCGGCGCCTCGGAGGTCAGGACAGTTGGTCGATCTCCGGGTTCTGCGCCAGCCAGGCGCGCACGGCTTCCTGCTCCTTGCCCTTGCCGGTCTGCTGGATCTTCGCCTCCAGGCTCGTCAGCTGCTCCTCGGTGAGCTTGAAGGAGCGCAGCCACTCGGCGACTTCGGGCTCGTCCGCCGCGAAGCCCTTGCGGGCCAGGGTGTGGATGCCGTCACCCGCGCCCCAGACGCCCTTCGGGTCCTCCAGCTTGGTCAGCTCGTAGGTGGAGTAAGCCCAGTGCGGCGACCACAGCACCACGACCACGGGCTCCTGCTTGTCGTAGGCCCGCTTGAGCTCCGCGAGCATGCCGGGGGTGGAGCCGTCGACGACCTGGTACTCGGCGTCCAGGCCGTACTCCTTGAGGACCTTGTCCTTCAGGATCGACATGACGCCGGCGCTCGGCTCGATGCCGATGATCCGGCCCTTGAACTGCCCCGACTTGCCCTTGAGGTCGGCGAGGGAGCGCACGTCCTTCACGTACGAGGGGACGGACAGCTCCAGCGAGGTGGGGCCGTACCAGGAGCCGAGGTCCTCCAGCTTGTTCCCGTACTTCTCCCAGTACTGGGCGTGCGTGACCGGCAGCCAGGCGTCGGTCTGGAAGTCGAGCTGGCCGCCGGCCAGGCCGGTGTACAGCGCGCCGGCCTCCAGCTGGCGGGCGTCGACCTTGAAGCCGCGCCGCTCCAGCAGCTCCTTCCAGAGGAAGGTGGAGGCGATGCCCTCGTCCCAGGGGATGTAGCCGAGGGACACGGTGCGGCCCTTGCCGATGTTCGCGGCGCCCGACGGGGCGTCGTCGCGGGCGGCGCCCCCGAAGGTGGCCAGGCCGCCCGCGACGAGGGCGAGTACGACGGCTCCGGTGACGGCGAGGGCGGGCTGCGGGCGGTGGTTCCACAGCTTGGTGGCGCCGGTCGCGGCGGCCCGCGTCTTGGCCAGCGCGCGCCGGCCGAGCGGGGACACCTGCCGGCCGAGCGCCCCGGTCATCCGGTCCAGGTACATGGCGAGGATGACGATGGAGACGCCCGCCTCGAAGCCGAGGCCGATGTCGACGTTTCCGATGGCGCGGTAGACGGCGCCGCCGAGGCCTCCGCCGCCGACCATGCCGGCGATGACGACCATGGACAGGCCGAGCATGATGACCTGGTTGATGCCCGCCATGATGGTGGGCAGCGCCAGCGGCAGCTGGACGCGGAAGAGGGTGTCGCGCGGGGTGGTGCCGAAGGCGTCGGCGGCCTCGACCAGTTCCCCGTCCACCTGGCGGATGCCGAGCTCGGTCATCCGTACGCCCGGCGGCAGCGAGAAGATGATGGTCGCGATGATGCCGGGCACGACGCCCACACCGAAGAAGATGATGCCCGGGATGAGGTAGACCATGGCCGGCATGGTCTGCATGAAGTCCAGTACGGGCCGCAGCACGGCGCTGACGCGGTCGGAGCGCGAGGCCCAGATGCCGAGCGGCACCGCGAACAGCAGGGTGACCAGCGTGGCCACCAGGACCAGCGACAGGGTGGACATGGCGTCGGCCCACAGGTCGACGGAGTCGACGAGCGCGAAACCGGCGAAGGCCAGCAGACCTGCCAGCAGGCCGCGCAGCCACCAGGCCGCGACGGCGAGGATGCCCGCGAACAGCAGCGGGGCGGGGGCGGACAGGACGGCGTCGATGCCGTCGTAGAGGCCGGTCACCAGCGAGCTGATCGCGTCGAACAGCCAGGACAGGTGGCGCTGGAGGAAGTCGACTCCGCTGTCGACCCAGGCTCCGAGAGTCAGGCGCGGCATCAGGCTGCCACCTCCGCGCAGGCCACCGGCGGCCGCTGTTCGTCTCCGATGAAGGCGACGATCCGGTCCTGGGCGACGGTTCCCACGACTTCACCGTCCCGGCCGGTGACGGCGACCGCGTGCGGGACGCGGGCGCTGACGGCGCAGAGGTCGGCGAGCGGGGTGTCCGCGGTGACGGTGGGGCAGGCGCAGGCGTCCGCGTCGGCGTGCGGCTCGTCCATGACGGCGTCGGCCGTGAGCACGCGCGAGCGGTCGACGTCCTGGATGAAGGAGGCGACGTAATCGTCGGCGGGGCGGGTGAGGATGTCCTCGGCGGTGCCCTGCTGGACGATGCGGCCGTCGCGCATGACGGCTATGCCGTCGCCGAGGCGCATGGCCTCGTTGAGGTCGTGGGTGATGAACACGATGGTCTTCTTGAGCCGTCGCTGGAGTTCCAGCAGCTGATCCTGCATGTCCCGGCGGATCAGCGGGTCCAGCGCGCTGAAGGACTCGTCCATCAGCAGCAGGTCGGCGTCCGTGGCCAGGGCGCGGGCGAGGCCGACGCGCTGCTGCATGCCGCCGGACAGCTCGTCGGGCCAGGACTTCTCCCACCCTGACAGCCCGCACAGCGCCAGGGCCTCGGCGGCGCGCTCCTCGCGCTCGGCCCGGGGGACGCCCTGGACGGCCAGCCCGTAGGCAGCGTTCTCCAGGACGTTGCGGTGCGGGAAGAGCGCGAAGTGCTGGAAGACCATGCTGATCTTCTTGGACCGTACGCGGCGCAGCTCGCGCGGGCTCAGCGCGGTGAGGTCCTCACCGTCGAACAGGATCCGGCCCGAGGTGGGTTCCAGCAATCCGTTGAGCATGCGCAGGAGCGTCGACTTGCCGGAGCCCGACAGGCCCATGACGACGAAGATCTGGCCGGGATCGACGCGGAAGGACGCGTCGATGACCGCGGCAGTCGTACCGCCTGCGCGCAGCTCGTCGCGGCCGGTGCCGCTCTTGAGTGCGCGGACGGCGTCGCCGGGACGCCTTCCGAACACCTTGTACACGTGATCGGCTTGGAGCGTGGACACAAACACCTCGTGGGTCGAACGGGTGCGGCGCGCCCGGACGGGCCGGCGGGCCGCGGAGCGGGACGGGATCTGCCCGCATGCGCCTGACCCTCCGGGTGTCCGCCCGGAGGGTCAGGGTCCGCTCCAGCTGCAACGATGCCCTGCCTTCGCCACAGCAAACGTTGAGGTGACCCACCTCACGCACCAGGCGCCCCGTCGAGGCCCGCCGCAAAGGGGTGCGCGGCGCCCGGTGTGACCGACCCGACAACGACTGCGGGCGGTCTTCAGCGCTGGCCCGGGGCGGTCCGAGCGGCACCCTCGGGCTCCGCGGGGTCCTCCAGCATGGAGGAGCGCAGGTGAGCGAGGAGCCGGCTCAGCAAGCGGGAAACTTGCATTTGCGAGATACCGAGGGCCGCGCCGATCTGGGCCTGGGTGAGCTCCTCGCCGAAGCGCATCTGCAGCATCCGGCGCTCGCGGTCGGTGAGCTGCTCCAGCAGCGGAGCCAGGGTCTGGATGTCCTCGACCATCTCCATGGCCGGCTCCTCCTCGCCCATGACGTCGGCGAGCGTGTGCGCCTCGGCCGGACCGTCGCCGTGTTCGGCGTGCGGGGCGTCCAGGGAGCCGCTGGTGTGGCCGTTGGCCGCGACCAGCCCGTCGATGATCTCCTCCTCCGAGAGGGAGAGGTGTTCGGCGAGGTCCGCCACGGTGGGCGAACGGTCGAGCGCGGCGGTCAGCTCCTCCTTCGCCTTGGCGATGTCGATGCGCAGCTCCTGGAGCCGGCGCGGGACGCGGACGGCCCAGGAGGTGTCGCGGAAGTGCCGCTTGATCTCGCCTGTGATGTACGGCATGGCGAGGGTGGAGAACTCGTTCTCGCGGGCCGGATCGAAGCGGTCGATGGCCTTGATCAGTCCTATCGTGCCGACCTGCACGATGTCTTCGATGTCACCGCCGTCGCCGCGGCTGCGGAAGCGGCGCACCGCGTACTGGACGAGCGAGGCGTTCATCTCGATGAGGGTGTTGCGGACGTACTGGTACTCCGGGGTGCCCTCCTCCAGTTCGTGCAGTCGCTGGAAGAAGACCTTCGAAAGTTCCCTCGCGTCCGCGGGGGCCACCTCACGGGGCTCGTCGATCCGCGGGACACCCGCGATCTGCGCGGCTTGGGCGCGCCGACTCGGCGGGGGCACCACCGCGGGGGCGGTGGTGGCGGTGGCGGCGTTGGACAACGGGGCAGGGACCGGCATGGGGTTCGCTCCTTGGGCTGCTCGGCTTGCGGCGCGGGACCTTGACTGCGGTAGATGTTGGCCCTCTTCTGGTCATACGTCAAGCAATACGTGAAATACGTTTCGCGTCTTGCATCACATGAATCGAATGCCGCATCATGAGTGCATGGGGAGTATGTCGCGACGAGAGAATTGGACATTCCTGACGAATCACGCCCGCGTTCTGGTGACCATCGCCCGGGACCCGGCCGTACGACTCAGAGATGTCGCCGAGGTCTGCGCGCTGACCGAGCGCACTGTTCAGACGATCGTCACCGACCTTGAGTCGGACGGGTACCTTCGGCGCGTCCGCGACGGGCGGCGCAACCGGTACGAGATCTCCCCGGGCGCCGTGTTCCGGCACCCGGCTGAGGCCGGAGTCCAGGTGGCGGGCCTGCTGGCCCTGCTCACCGGCGCCTCCCCGGACCCGGAGGCCCCGGCCCCGGCACCCGCCGCCGCGACGACGCCGGCCCCCGCGCCCGCCCCTGCTACGGCGCCGGCCCCCGCGCCGGCCGCGGCCCCGGCGCGGGACATGGAGGACGCCGGAGCCGCGGGCCTCCTCGGCGCCTCCTCCTTTTCGAGCGCCGCGTCCGACTAGCTCCCGCACAGGGCCTCGGCACTGCCGGGTGACGAGCATCACCCCGGGCGAACCCGCGAGGCCGGCCCGGTCGCGAGCCGGGCGACGGCGCCGGGCGGCGTCCTCACGTGACGCGGAAGCCGGAGACCGCGTTGCCCCGTTGGTCGCGGTGGAAGGTCAGGCGGTCCCAGGTGGGGAAGGCCAGGTCGGTGACGGCCAGCAGCCGGCCGGTGGCATCGTGCAGGGTGCGGCGCACGGTGAGGCCGCAGGCCGCCGAGGCGACCGGGTGGTGGGTGGTGAGGGTCATGGTGAGGGTCTCGGCGACCCTGCCCTCCACCGCGGCCCGTTCGAGCCAGCGGTGCAAAGGCCCCAGGTCCTCGTCGCGGACGGCCGCAGCCCGGTCGCGGTATCCGGCCAGCTCGGGGACCCGGGCGAGGGCGCCTGGACTGAGGTAGGTGACGGCGTGCTGGAGGGTCTCCCCCGCCGGGCCGCGTTCACGGTGGTGGTGGACCACGGTGCGCTCCCCGCCGGCCATGCCGAGGAGGCCGGCGAGCGAGGGCGGCACGGTGACCACCGTCAGCCAGCTCTGGGTGTGGGCCGCAGCGGACAGCGACGGGCGGCGCGCCGCGACCGGCTCGGCGGGCGCGGCATCGGCACAGGCCGCATCGGCGGCGACTGCCACGGACCGGGTGCCGCGTCGGCCCGTGACGATCAGGCCGTCCTCGCGCAGGTTCTGGAGCGCGGCCCTGATGGTCTGCCGGTTGACCTGGTAACGGGCGGCCAGGCTGCGTTCTGAGGGCAGCCGGCCGCCGGGGGTGTGCGCGGTACGGGTGAGTTCGTGCCGCAACGCTGCGGCGATCCGCTGGTACTTGGGCGTGGCGGCCGGGCCGCCGCCCCGCGAAGGGGAGGGCATGGCTTCTCCTCTGACGGGTGGTCAAGGACTGCGCGGTCTGCCCGACCAACCTAGCATTGGTCTATACCTCTCAGTGGGGGCTATCCGCTTCCCTGAAGCACCTTGGCCGATTCCGAACCCCCTCGCCCGAGGCCCCGCACCGCGCATCCGGCGCCGTGCGCACCCGGCAGCGCCGCCCAACCGGCCCTACGCCAGCAGGGGGTTCGGCAGGGGCAGATAGCGGGCGTCCGCACCATCCGCCCGTGTCCAGCGCAGCAGCAGATTGGTCTTGGCCGGAAGCGTCGGGCTCGCGAGCAGCTCCGCCGTCTCGGGGAGCCCGCGCGTGGCGTCGTACCTCTCGAACTCCTCCCGTACGGCCTGCCACAGGACCGGCGCGATGCCCGGATGCCGCTCGGCCAGCGCCCCCGCGATCTCGGTCAGGTGGTTGACAACCAGGCAGTAGACCAAGCGCTGCCAGGCGGCCGCACGCTCCAGCTCGGGAAGGCGTTTCACCCCCTCGCTGTCGCGGAAGAGGGCCTGTACGGGCATGCCCGAGGCGTCGACGGCGACCAGCGTGTTCTGGAGGTGGGCCTCCAGCACGATGCCGTGCCGGCCGAACAGTTCCAGCACCGGCGGCACGACATGGCGCAGGTACGCCCGCCACCAGGCGGCCGGTTCGGTGGTGCCGGCCAGGGGGCTCGCGGGGTAGCCCTCGGCGAGCGAGGCGGCCAGCAGCGGCGTGGCCCCGGGCATGACATGGGCGTGCAGGCCGTCGCGGACCAGGACGGCGAGCTCCTCGAAGGCGAAGGCGGCGGTGCGGTAGCCGCGGTCACTGAGCCAGGCGGCCCGCGAACCGGTGCGGCGCAGCGCGGCGAAGCCGGCCGTGACCGCCGCGTCGGTGCGGCGGGTCCCGAGCAGGTCGTGCCGCCACAGCCGGCGGACGTCGTTGGTGATCCGGACGTCGAGGCTGAACTTCACGAACAGGTCGGCGCCCGGCTCCGGCACGTACACGGTCCGCACGGAGGCGGTGGGCCAGACCGGCCGCCGGCCCGGGCCCAGCCGGAGCAGCCGCCCGTCGGCGAAGGCCTCGCGGATCTCGGGCCGGGCCCCGACCAGGTCGAGCTGCCAGGGGTGGGCGGGAAGCAGCCGGTAGCCGGCGGGCGGCCGGGGACCGTCGAGGGCGCCGGCGAGCGAGTCGATCGCGTGGGCCGCGCGGGGGCCGCCCTCCTCCGCGGTCTGGTCCTCGCGCAACCCCAGGAAGACCAGCGGGAAACGGGCGTGGCCCTCCGGTGCGTACGGCAGCCAGCTCGCGGCGGGTGCTCCCCCGCGCGCCTTGGGGGCGGGGTGGTGCGGATGACCCATGACCAGGGACTGTTCGGACAGGACGTACGGGTCCCTGGGGGGCGGGGTCGCGGCGCGGGCGGCCAGCAGCGCGAGAATGGCCTCGCGGCTGTCGGCGATCTCGACCGGCAGCTCGTCGTTCGACAGACCGGTGTACTGGCGCAGTTCGTCGGAGGTGAGCTTGACCAGTTCGGTGTGGGTGAGCGGATGCCAACCGTCCGCTCCGCGCAGTTCGGGGCGCACGGCGCGGCGCGCGCCGTGCACGCGGAGCAGCCGCCCGCTGCCGCGCAGCCGGTGGGTGCCCGCGCCGTGTTCCCCGGCGGGCTCGGCGGCCTCCCGCAGGAGGCAGTTCAGGAGGGGTGTGGCGGCGTACGCGTCGGCGGCGGCGTTGAAGTCCACTGGTTCCAATCGGTCCATCCCGTGCGCCGGAGGCTCGCGGGGCCTACCACCGGCCGTGACCGTCGGTTTCCGCGAGATCCGTGATGATGAGGTGATCATCATCTCGTGGCGATGTACCCGCACGCTCCCGCCCGCACACCCCGCACTCGTCCCGACGCCTCGGAGCCAGGGCCCGGCAGGCCCGTCCCCCCTCCCCCCGCATCGCCGTACCACACCCGAGAGGAAGAGACCCTGGACACCAGCGCACACCTCCCCGCCTCCCCGGCCGAAGAGGCCGTCGCCACCGAACTGTCCGCCGTACGCCCCGCACTCGGGCCCGCCTACGCCGCGGCGCTGAGCGGTGCCCGGGCGGCCGTACTCACCCGGCTGTGGCGGGCCCTGGCCTTCGAGCCGCTGCCCTGGGTGGTGCGCCGGGACGAGAGCCCGGGGGGCCTCGCCCTCCAGTTGGCCGGGGGCGCCCGCCTGGAGGGCCCGGCGGCCGATCCCTACGCGACCGGGCCGTACGTGAGCGAGCTGCTGCTCGACGGCCGGGCGTACCGGCAGGCCGCGCGCCTGATGGCGGCCCTCGACGTGCCGCACGGGGCGGAGTTCGCCGCCGAGCTGGATGGCAGTACGGCCTCCTTGGCGCTCTCCCGGGCGGGCCGGGCGGCGCAGGCGGATCGTGCGGGGCCGACGGACGCGGCGCCGCTAGCCGCCTGGGAGTGGGAGCAGCGGGTGGTCGACGGCCATCCGTACCATCCGAACTGCCGCTCCCGCCCCGGCTTCTCGGTGGCCGAGCAGCTGGCGTACGCGCCCGAGCACCGGCCGGTGGTCGAGCTGGGGCTGGTGGCCGTACGGGCCGACGCGTGCCTGGTCACCGGCGCCTGGCCGGCGCGGCTGCGGGACGGGGGCCGGATCCTGGTGCCGGTGCATCCTTGGCAGGCCGCACACGTACTGGGGCGGGAGCAGGTCCGGGCCGGTTTCGCGGCGCGCCCGCTGATGGCCCTGCGCACCCTCGCGGCAGACGGGCCCGTTGGACCGGACGAAGCACCCGCAGCCGGGCGGGGCGAGGGAGCGGGCGGAGCTCACGGGGTGCACGTCAAAACCGCGCTGAGCACCCGGCTGACCTCCTCCGTGCGGGACATCTCCGTCTACTCCGTCGAGACGGCGGCCGTCCTCTCCTCCTTCGCGCAGGCGCTCTGCGGGCGGCTCGACGGGCGGCTGCACATCACGCGCACCCTGGGCGCGGCCACCGCGGACAGCGCGGACCTGGCGGCCGTGCTGCGCGAACCGCCGGAGGTTTACGCGGACGCATCCGCGGGCGAGCGGGTCGTCCCGGTGGCGGCCCTGGCCGATTTCCCGCCGGCGCGCTCACCAGGCTGGCAGACCGCGTTCGCCCGCCTCGCGCTCTCCGTCTGCCTGCGGGCCCTGGAGCTGGGGGTGGCCCTGGAGGCCCACGGGCAGAACCTCCTCGTCGTCGTCTCCGCCACCGGCGCCCCGCTCCGGCTGGTCTACCGGGACCTCGCCGACATCCGCATCAGCCCGGCCCGGCTGGCCCGGCACGGTCTGCCGGCGCCGCCGCTGTCCGGCCGGCTGGTCACCGACGACGAGGGCGTACTGCGGCGCAAGCTCTTCGGATCCCTGCTGGCGGGCGCGCTCGGCGCCACGGCCGGGTCGGCCGGGGCCTTCGCCGACGTCCTGGCGGAGGCGATCAGCGGGATCTCCCCCACCACCGATACCGAGGCCCTGCTGACCGGGCCGCTGCCCACCAAGGCGCTCACCCTGATGCGGCTGAGTCCGGGCGTACCGGGTGACCAATGGGCGGAGCTGCCCAATCCGCTGACGATCCGCCGCTGACCGCCCCGGCTCCAGGGGCGGTTGCAACGGCGCGGCGACGTCACCGCCTCGGTCGGCTGGCTGGGCGCGGCCGCGGCCTTTCTCGCCCTCGCCGTCGCCGGGCTGACCAGCCGTGTGCCCCAGACGGTGCGGGGCTCATACCTGGCCATGGACGTGATCGGCTGGCACGTGATCGTCCCGTCCAGCATCGCCGCCCTGCTGACCGGCCTGTGCAGTCGTTCGGCACGGCGTGGGGGCTGCCGCGGCACTGATGGGTCATCGCGAAACTGTGATCACCGCGGTCGCGACCATGAAGCAACCCGAGGGTTCCGGTTCGACACGGCGGGTCGCCCCCTCCTGATCGACACCAACGGAGACAGCTGCCTCGTACCGTGCACGGCGCACACCTGCCGCCGCTGGGTCGAAGCTGCCCTCGCCTATGCCACCGCAGTGGACGACATCAGCGCCAAGCTGGTTGCCGCCAGCCATCGCGCCAGGTCCATCCCTCGGTGGAGGGTCCTCGCCGCACGCCTCGCCCTACG
Organism: Streptomyces sp. NPDC003034; assembly: GCF_053591375.1. Classification (NCBI taxonomy): domain Bacteria; kingdom Bacillati; phylum Actinomycetota; class Actinomycetes; order Kitasatosporales; family Streptomycetaceae; genus Streptomyces; species Streptomyces sp. NPDC003034. The sequence goes on along the minus strand of NZ_JBSFTS010000006.1, from coordinate 103,366 downwards.
CAACTGGGAGAAGACCCGGCAGCGCTACGAGCGGGTCATGCAGGAGGCCAGTGAGGCCTACCAGCCGGTCCGCCGGGAGATCCGGCGAGCGATGCGGATCGAGAAGGACAAAGCTGGCGCACACGCACGGGAGACCCACCGCCGTAAGGCCGAACTCGCCGAATAATGTCCGGCCACTGATCCAGGACGCCCGGGCTGAGGCCCGGCGGTGGGCGGGCTACTGTTCAGGGGCATGACAGAGACCTCGTACCTGCATGCCGTGCCGGCGTCCTATGACGCCGTCGCCGTCGACTACGCCCGGCTGCTGGGCTCGGAACTCGCCGCCAAGCCGCTGGACCGTGCCGTCCTCGCCGCCTTCGCCGAGTACGTGCGCGGTAGGGCCGGCGGGGGTGGGGCGGTGGCCGATCTGGGCTGCGGGCCGGGGCGGGTGACGGCGCATCTGAACGGGCTCGGTGCACGGGCCTTCGGGGTCGACCTGTCCCCGGCGATGGTCGCGGTGGCCCGCCGTACCTATCCGGGGCTGCGCTTCGAGGTCGGCTCGATGGCCGCGCTGGACATCGCGGACGGCGTGCTCGGCGGGGTCCTGGCCTGGAACTCCACGGTGCACACCCCGCCCGCGGAGCTGGCGGCGGTGTTCGCGGAGTTCTCCCGCGTGCTGGCCCCCGGAGGCTGCGCACTGGTCGCGTTCAAGGCGGGCGACGAGCGGATCCGGCTGGAGCACGCGTACGGCCATCCGGTCGAACTGGACGTGTACCGCACACCGCCGGACCGGATCGCCGCCCTGCTGGCCGGTGCCGGGCTCGCCGAGGTGGCCCGCCTGCTCCGGGCACCCGGGGCGGGCGAGAGCTCCCCGCAGGGCTTCCTGCTGGCGCGCAAGGCTGAGGGCAAAGACGAGGCCGGGGACGGGGACGCGTCGTCGTCCCGTGGAGCCGGCGCGGTGGGCCTCCCGGCGGACGACCTGCTCTGACGGGTCGCGGCCCGGGCCCGGCGGGCGTCCGCCGCCGGGGTGCGGGGCCCCCGCCGGCGCCCCGCCGCCGCCCCGCCGCTAAGCGCCGTACAGATGCCCGGCCGGCGAGTGCGGCCGGCCCGCACGTGGGCCGTTCGGGCGGCGCCCGGACACGTGTGGGCCCGCCTTCGCGCCGATCCGCCCCAGCGATGGCAGGAAGGGAGGATGACCCTCCCTCGCCGCCGCCTCCTGGGATCCGCGGCCGCGGCCGCCCTCGCCTGCCTGGGCGCGGCGGCGCCCCGGGTCCCGGACTACGGAGCGCTCGCCCGCGCCATCGACGGGCGCGTCGTACTCCCCGGTGACCGCGACTACCCCGAGGCCCGGCAGCTGTTCCAGCCGCGCTACGACGCCCTCGCACCGGGCGCGGTGGCCTATCCCGCCCACGCCGGCGACGTGGCGGTCTGCCTGGACTTCGCCCGCCGCTGCGCCACCGGGGTCGTCCCGCGCGGCGGCGGCCACAGTTACGCCGGCTGGTCCACCCGCGCCGGCGGGCTCGTCGTGGACACCGGGGCCATGGCCTCGGTGGCGGTCGAGGGGGACGCGGTACGGATCGGCGCCGGAGCCCGGCTCGGCGACGTCAGTGCCTCCCTCGCCGGGCGGGGCCTGGCCGTCCCGACCGGCCTGTGCCCGTCCGTCGGCATCGCCGGGCTCACGCTCGGCGGCGGCCTGGGTCTGGCCTCGCGGGCCTACGGCGCCACCTGCGACCGGCTCACCGGCGCCCGGGTCGTCACCCCCGACGGGACCGTCCGCGAGGTCGCCGCAGACCGGGATCAGGATCTCTACTGGGCCCTGCGCGGCGGCGGGGGCGGCAACTTCGGCATCGTCACCGAGCTCCGCTTCCGGGCCCACCCGGCGGGCGACTGCGCCTTCGCCGAGCTGCACTGGCCCGGCGCCGACTCCCCGGCCGTCCTGCGCGGCTGGCAGCGCTGGCTGGGCGCACTGCCCGACCCCTTCTGGAGCCAGGCCGAGTTCGCCGTCGAGTCCGGGCACTCGGCGGCCTCCGCCCCCGCCCTCCGCGTGGTCTGCCTCGACGGACGCCGCGAACTGGAACGGCAGCTGACCCGGCTGTCCGACCTCGTCGGCAAACCAGCGCGGGACAGCTGGATCACGGTGCGCGGCTACGGGGACACCGTACGGGCGATGGCCGGCTGCCTGGAGCGGAGCGCCGCGCAGTGCCACCTGCCGGGCAGCCTGCCCGGCAGGGACCCGCGGGGGCGGCTCGGACGGTACTCGTACGCCGCCCGCTCCGACTTCTGGGCCGGAGCGGGACTGCCGGACGCGGCGGTCGGCGTCGTGCTGGAGGCCGTCCGGCGCTACGCGTCCGGCACCGCGCCCGGAGGCCTCGCGGTGGTGCAGTTCGACGGGGTCTGCGGAGGCGCCGTGAACCGGGTTCCGGTGGCCGGCACCGCCTTCGCGCACCGCGACAGCGCCTTCCTCGCCCAGTACCTCGTCCACTGGCCGAAGGCCGCTCCGGCCGCCGAGGTGGCCCGGCACCAGGGCTGGCTCGACGGACTCTGGCAGGACCTGCGCCCCTGGGCGAGCGGACGCGCCTACCAGAACTACACCGACCCGAAACTCACCGGCTGGCGCGACGCCTACTACGGGCCCAACCGCCCCCGCCTCGAAGCGGTGCGGCGCGCCTACGATCCCGACCGGCTCTTCCGCTTCCCCCAGGCCCTCTAGAGGAGCTCCGCATGCGACGACGTACGTTGACTATGGCCGCGGCGGCGGCCGCGCTGCTGGTTTCCGGCGGGCAGCTGCCCGCCGCCGGGGCCGGGGGCGCGGCCCGGGCGGCCGTCGGCCGCTGGACCGCCCATGAGGCGGAGTCGTTCTGGACCGCCGAACGGATGGCCTCCGCCGTCCCGCTGCCAGCCTCCGCCCCCGCGCCCCCCGGGACGGCCCCGCACCCCGTGACGGCCGCCCCCTCACTGGCACCCGCACCCGCACCCGCACCCGCGTCCTCGGCGTCCAGGCCCGCGCCCTCGCCGTCCGGGCCCGTCCGGCTCCGGCCGGTCACCGCGCAGAGACCGACGCCCGCCCGCCCGGGCGTCGGCCAGAACTTCGACGGGGTCCCGGTGGTCGGCCGGATGTTCGTCATGAAGGGCGGCGGCGCGTACTTCTGCACGGCGAGCGTGGTCTCCTCACCCGGCCGCGACCTCGTCCTCAGCGCCGCGCACTGCCTGCTCGGAACGGACTCGCGCCAAGTGGCCTTCGTACCGAAGTACACGCGGGCCGATCCGCAGCCGTACGGCAAGTTCCCCGTCCTGCGCGACGCCCGGGGACGCTCGAAGGTGTGGATCGACCCGCGCTACCGGTCCCAGGGCCCGGACCGGGCGGCCGCGCTGGACGTGGCCTTCGCCCAGGTGGGGCCGGACGCCCAGGGCCGCCCGGTGGAGAAGGTGGTCGGCGGCAACCGCCTGGTCACGGGCTCCGGGTACGCACACGGGCGGGTCTCGCTCATCGGCTACCCGGCGTCCGCCGCGCGCCCGCGCCTGTGCGTCAACCGCACGACGAAGTTCACGAGCGCCGACGCACGGATTCCCGGATCGTTCCTGCGGATCCGCTGCACCGGCTATCCCGGCGGCACCAGCGGCGGACCGTTCCTGACCCGCTACGACCGGCGCAAGGGGACGGGTGACGTGGTCGGCGTCATCGGCGGCTGGAAGACCGGCGGCGACACTCCCGACGTCTCGTACAGCTCCTACTTCGGCTCGGCGGTCAGGAAGCTGTACGAGAAAGCGGTTGCCGCGGCGAAGGCGGGCTGAGCTCCCGGACCCTGACCCACCGGGTGCGGCGCGGGTTGCCGACCGTACGCGGGGTGGCCGGGACCCCGTCGGCGGTCAGCGGGTCGGCGGGCGCCAGCCCGAGCTGCCGGCGCAGGTCGGCGACGGCGGTGTGGACCGGCGCGAGGAGGACCTCCGCGCGCGGGTGGGTGTGGGCGAGGGCGTGGGCGGTGGTCTCGATCACCTCGGCCGCGTCCTCGGCCGCGCCGCGGCTCCATCCGCCGGGCGCGCCGGGCCCCCAAGGGGTGACGGCGTCGTAGAGGTGGCAAGCGGCATCGGCCGCGGCGTCGGCCAGTTCCCCGACGCCGGGCGCCGCGATGGTCGGCAGTTCCATGCCGGATCAACGAGCGGAACGCGCCGGAGGAACGAGCCCGGCCGCCCTGACCACCGCACCGGCCGACCGCGCGATCCCCGGTGTGCCCCGCGATTCCAGCTCGGCCGGCATCGGCCGAGGCTGCGCGCCCACGGGCCGCCCGTGCCCGAGGATGGGTCCATGGCTGACACATTCGTTTCACGGACGGTCGACGTGACGACCGGGGACAGGGAGACCGTCCACGACCTGACCGAGGTCTGTGCGGCGTTCCTCCAGGAGGTGGCCCAGGGGCGCGACGGACTGCTCAACGTCTTCACACCCCACGCGACGGCCGGCCTCGCCCTCATCGAGACCGGATCGGGCAGTGACGACGACCTGCTGGCCGCCCTGCGCTCCCTGTTGCCCGCCGACGACCGCTGGCAGCACCGGCACGGCTCGCCCGGCCACGGGCGCGACCACGTCCTGCCCGCCATCATCCCGCCCCACGCGACGCTGCCCGTGATCAACGGAGCCCTGGAACTCGGGACGTGGCAGTCGGTCACCCTCGTGGACACCAACCGGGACAACCCCCGGCGCCAAGTCCGCTTGTCCTTCCTGGGAGGCGCGCCCTGCGCCTGAGCGGGCCGCCCCGCGGAGGAGCCGTGGCGGCAGGCCGCGGCGGTGCGCCGCACCGCGGCGGGACTGCTGGCGGCGGGGTTCGCCGTGTTCGCGCTCGGCCTGGCGTAACGACGGGGCCGGGTACGCCGAGAGCGCCGCTCCCCGGGGAAGCGGCGCTCTCGGTCGTGCTCGCGTCAGGCGATCGAGGCCGCGACGATGGCGGCCACGGCGAGGTTGCAGGCGGCCGAGACCCAGACGGCCGGGTGGGGCTCCGGATCGACCACTATGGCGCCGAGCCTGCCGGGGGTGACCAGGTCGAGCACCAGGAAGGCGACGGCCATGAGGATCAGGCCGAGCAGGCCGAAGGCCGCGGTGGAGAGCAGCCCCTTGCCGAAGTCGTGGTACGTCGTCCAGATGGAGGTGAAGACGATGCCGCCGATGCCGAGCAGCGCCGAGCTGAGGAAGAGGGAGGCATTGCGGTTGCGTTCCTCCCAGATCTGCTTCGGGAGCTTCCCGGGCGTCAGCACGTCCACGAGGACGATGCCGAGGATCAGCAGCACCAGGCCGAGGGCGCCGAAGGCGCTGGTGCGGCCAAGTCCGTTGATGATGTCGCTCATTGAGAAGCCTGTCTCCGCTTGGTTGGGAAAGTACGTGCCGTGGGGAGGCCGAATCTATCGCACCGCCTCCTGGTGGACCATGGGGAGGCCGGGGAAGTGGCAGAGGTCAGGGCCGTGCGGACCGAGGAGGCGCCGGCCCGCACGGCCGGAGACGGATGGCTTTCGGATCTCCGCGCCTTCCGGACGATCCCACGGGGCACCGACAGGGGAGGGACCGTCAATGACGTTGCGGCGGACGAGAATTGCCGACGTCCGCGAGTGACGCTCCGCCGATCCCTTGACCTCAAGCAAGGTCGAGGTCTTAGCGTGCGGTTCATGGATATGGAAGTCACCGCCTGGACATCGCTGCACAGTACGATCACCGCCCAGCAGGACCGGCGGCCCCTCTCCCGGGCCAGCCTGCGCCGCATCGCCGCCTTCGCCCGCCCGCACCGTCGCGGGCTGACACTCTTCCTCCTGCTGAGCGTGGTGACCGCACTGCTCGCGGTGGCCACTCCGGTGCTCGCCAGCCAGGTCGTCGACACGATCGTCGACGGCCGGGAGGCAGGTACCGTCACCCGGCTCGCGCTCCTCATCGCACTGATCGCGGTCGCCGAGGCCGGTCTGGGCCTGCTGACCCGCCGGCTCTCCGCCACCCTCGGCGAGGGGCTGATCCTGCATCTGCGGACGGCCGTCTTCGACCACGTGCAGCGGATGCCGGTCGCCTTCTTCACCCGGACCCGGACCGGGGCGCTGGTCAGCCGGCTCAACAACGATGTGATCGGCGCTCAGCGAGCCTTCAGCAACACCCTCTCCGGGGTCGTCTCCAACACCGTGACGCTGTTGCTGACCCTCGTCGTGATGCTGAGCATCTCCTGGCAGATCACCCTGCTGGCGCTGGTCCTGCTGCCGGTGTTCGTGCTGCCGGCCCGGCGCATGGGAGCGCGGATGGCCGCGATGCAGCGCGAGGCCGCCACGCTGAACGCCGCGATGGGCACCCAGATGACCGAGCGCTTCTCGGCGCCGGGCGCGACCCTGGTCAAGCTCTTCGGACGGCCGTCGGAGGAGTCCGCGGAGTTCGCGGCCAGGGCGGCGAAGGTCCGGGACATCGGGATCCGTACGGCGATGGCCCAGTCGGCCTTCATCACCGCCCTCACCCTCGTCTCCGCCCTGGCGCTCGCCCTCGTCTACGGGCTCGGCGGGTACTACGCCCTGCGCGGCAGCCTGGACGCCGGTTCCGTCGTCGCCCTCGCCCTTCTCCTGACCCGGCTGTACGCACCGCTCACCGCGCTCGCCGGCGCCCGCGTCGAGGTGATGAGCGCCATGGTGAGCTTCGAGCGGGTCTTCGAGATCCTCGACCTGAAGCCGCTCATCGCCCAGAAGCCGGATGCCCGCCGGGTCCCGGAGGGTCCGGTGGCCGTCGAATTCGACCGGGTCTCCTTCGGCTACCCCTCCCCCGACAAGGTCTCGCTCGCCTCGCTGGAGGAGGTGGCCGGCCTTGACGCCCGGGGCGGCACGCAGGTGCTGCACGAGGTGTCCTTCCGTGCCGAACCGGGTCAGATGATCGCCCTGGTCGGCTCGTCCGGCGCCGGCAAGTCGACCATCGCCCAGTTGCTGCCCCGGCTGTACGACGCCGACGCGGGCGCGGTCCGGCTCGGCGGGGTGGACGTACGGGACCTCAGCGCCGACTCGATCCGCGAGACGCTCGGCATGGTCACCCAGGACGGGCACCTCTTCCACGAGTCGGTACGGGCGAACCTGCTGCTGGCCCGGCCGGAGGCGACCGAGGAGGAGATCTGGGAGGCCCTGCGGCGCTCGCGCCTGGACGGGCTCGTGGCTTCGCTGCCGGACGGCCTGGACACGGTCGTCGGCGAGCGAGGCTACCGGCTGTCGGGCGGTGAACGGCAGCGGCTGACCATCGCGCGGCTGCTGCTGGCCCGGCAGCGAGTGGTCATCCTCGACGAGGCCACCGCCCACCTGGACTCCACCTCCGAGGCGGCCGTCCAGGAAGCCCTGGCGGAGGCTCTGGCGGGCCGGACCGCGGTGGTGATCGCGCACCGGCTGTCGACCGTACAGGCTGCGGATCTGATCCTGGTGGTCGAGGAGGGCCGGATCGTGGAACGCGGCGGGCACGCCGAGCTGCTGGCGGCGGGCGGGCGGTACGAGGAGCTGTACCGCACCCAGTTCGCGGCGGCGGACGCGGCGGCGGCCGGTACCGCCGAGCCCGTTCCAGGGGGCGCGGCGGCCGGCTCCGGAGCATGATGGCGGCCGGGGCGCACGGCGGACGCAGTGCGCCCCGGCCTGCCCGTGCCCTGCGCATACCGCTGCTCCGGCCGCCGCCACACCCGCGCCGTTGGACGATCCGGGAGTTTCTCGATGGACATCAAACTGGAACTGGTCGCCGTGCCCGTCACCGACGTCGACCGGGCCAAGGCCTTCTACGAGCGCGTCGGTTTCGTCACCGACCACGACGTCACCGTGAGCGACGACATCCGCTTCGTCCAGCTGACCCCGCCGGGATCCGCCTGCTCGATCGCCATCGGCAAGGGACTCACCCGGATGACCCCGGGATCGCTGGACAACATGCAGGTCGTCGTCGGCGACATCGAGGAGGCGTACGCGGACCTCAGGGGCCGGGGCATCGAGGTGACCGAGGTCCAGGACATGCCCTGGGGGTCCTTCGTCTACTTCTCGGACCCGGACGGCAACGGCTGGGCGGTCCAGCAGACCAAGCCCCGCACGACGGCCGGCTGAGCCGCCACCGCCCCTCGCCGGACGGCTGGGCTGCTCGGCTCCCACCAGTACCCTTCGAGCAGTTGACCTTCACGCGCGGCCTGCGCGAGGCGGGGCCGCGCCCGGCGAGCGCCTGGTCGTGAACCGGGCCGCGCTGTTCGCCGCCCTCGACGCCTGCGGGGACACCCGGGCCGTCGCCTTGGAACTGGGTCCAAACCGCCTGCTCGTGGGAGACACCGCGCTGAGCGCCGTACGGGCGCAGGCCGAGCCGGTGCGGATCGACTTCGACCCGGCGGCGCTGGCCCCGGCCCTCGAAGCGAGCGTCGGCCCGGACGTCCTGCTGGGGGTTTCCGCCGTGGATCAGCTGGTGCTGGTGCGCTCCGCCGACCAGGGCAGCTTCACGACGCTGGTCATGCCGGTGGCCCTGCCCTGCTCGGCCGGCTGACGGGCTTTCGCGCGGACGGCTGAGGATCATCCGGTAGGCCGCCGGGCGGTCGACGCGCCCTCAGGGCGCGAGTACGTCGAGCTCCTCCAGGGCGCCCACCGCGATCTGCCGGGTCAGCGCCTCGGCGCGGGCCGCGTCTGCCTCCCGTACGGCCTCGGCCACTTGGACGTGGAGGGTGACGGCGGCCGGGTCGGGGTCGTGGAACATCACGGCGTGCTCGGTACGGCCGGTCAGGACCTCGGCGACGACATCACCGAGCCGGGCGAACATCTCGTTGCCGGAGGCGTTGAGCACGACGCGGTGGAAGGCGATGTCGTGGCGCAGGTAGCCCTCCAACTGGTGGCCGCGCGAGGTGCGGACCATGCCGAGGGCCGCCTCGGTGAGTTCGGCGCACTGCTCCGGGGTGGCGCGGGCCGCCGCGAGTCCGGCGGCGACCGGCTCGATCGCCGAGCGCAGCACGGTGAGGGAGCGCAGCTGGCGGGGGCGGTCGGGGCCGGCCAGGCGCCACCGGATGACGCGGGGGTCGTAGACGTTCCAGTCCTCGGTGGGACGCACCGTGACGCCGACCCGGCGGCGGGACTCCACCAGGCACATGGACTCCAGCACGCGGACGACTTCCCGCACCACGGTGCGGGAGGCTGCGAAGCGCTCGGCGATCTCGTCGGTGCGCAGGACGCTGCCGGGCGGATACTCCCCCGCCGTGATCGCCAGCCCGAGGGTGTCCAGTACGTGGGAGTGGAGCCCCGTGCCAGGACTGCCTTCGGTGGTCATGGGCGTAAGCGTACGGTGACGCCTTCACCGACAAAAGATGTGATTTTTCCGGCTGCACTCTTGAATAAGTACTACTTAATACGCTTGAGTGTGCCCACACGAATCGATGTCGACGAGGGCAAGCGAGGTACGGGGTGAGCACCCAGCGCGTCATGGTGGTGATGGGCGTGGCCGGCACGGGCAAGACGACCGTGGGCCGGCTGCTTGCGGAGGCCCTCGGCCTTCCGTACGCGGAGGGCGACGCCTTCCACCCGGCGGCCAACGTCGCCAAGATGTCCGCCGGCATCCCGCTGGACGACGCGGACCGGTGGCCGTGGCTGGACGCCGTCGGCGCATGGATCGGCAACCGCTCGCGGCTGGGCGGCGGAGTGATCGCGGCCTCCTCCCTCAAGCGCGCCTATCGCGACCGGCTCCGCGCCGCCGCACCCCGTACGGTCTTCGTCCACCTCACCGGTGAACGCCCGCTGATCGAGGAGCGCATGGCGGCACGTCAGGGCCATTTCATGCCCGCCACGCTGCTGGAGTCGCAGTTCGCCACCTTGGAGCCGCTCCAGACGGACGAGCTCGGCGTCGCCGTCGACGTGTTCGGCACCCCGGAAGAGATCACCGAACGGGCGCTGGACGCCCTGCGTCGGCTCCGCACACCCGAAAACTGAGGGAAACAGTCACTGTGACCAGTCTCAGCGTCGAGACACTGGCAGCGGCCGCCGCCGAACCGATCACATCGGCCGGCAACACCCAGCTGGGTATCGCCGTCGTCGCCGGTATCGCCGTCATCGTCCTGCTCATCACCCGGCTCAAGCTGCACGCCTTCCTCGCCCTGACGCTCGGCTCGATCACCCTCGGCACCTTCGCGGGCGCCCCACCGGCCAAGACCCTCGCCAGCTTCACCGCCGGCCTCGGCTCGACGGTCGCGGGAGTGGGCGTACTCATCGCGCTCGGCGCGATCCTCGGCAAGCTGCTGGCCGACTCGGGCGGCGCGGACGCGATCGTGGACACGATCCTCGCCCGCGCCAAGGGCCGGGCCATGCCGTGGGCGATGGTGCTGATCGCCTCCGTGATCGGTCTGCCGCTCTTCTTCGAAGTCGGCATCGTGCTGCTCATCCCGGTGGTGCTGCTGGTGGCCAAGCGGGGGAACTACTCCCTGATGCGGATCGGGATTCCGGCACTGGCCGGCCTGTCCGTGATGCACGGGCTGATCCCGCCGCACCCCGGCCCCCTCGTCGCCATCGACGCGCTCCACGCCGACCTCGGCGTCACCCTCGCGCTGGGTGTGCTCGTGGCCCTCCCGACGGTGATCATCGCGGGACCGCTGTTCGCCCGGTACGCCGCCCGCTGGGTGGACATCCGGCCGCCGGAGGAGATGGCGCCGCAGCGGCCCCCGGCGGAGCCGGAGCACCGCCCCCGGTTCGGCGCGACGGTCTTCACCGTGCTGCTGCCTGTGGTGTTGATGCTGCTGAAGGCGCTGGTCGACATCGTCGTCAACGACCCGGCCAACGCGGTGCAGCGCGTCACCGACGTAGCGGGCTCGCCGCTGGTCGCATTGCTCGCGGCCGTCCTGGTGGGCATGCTCACCCTCGGCAGGGCGGCCGGCTTCACCAAGGCACGGCTGTCGAGCACGGTGGAGAAGTCCCTGGGTCCGATCGCCGGCATCCTGCTGATCGTGGGCGCGGGCGGCGGCTTCAAGCAGACGCTGATCGACGCAGGCGTCGGCCGGATGATCCTGGACCTGTCGAAGGACTGGGCCGTACCGACCCTGCTGCTGGCCTGGCTGATCGCCGTGGCCATCCGCCTGGCGACGGGATCGGCGACGGTGGCGACGATTTCCGCTGCGGGTCTGTTGGCGCCGCTCGCCGCCGGCATGTCGACTACGGAGACGTCACTGCTGGTCCTGGCGATCGGGGCGGGCTCACTGTTCTTCAGCCACGTGAACGACGCCGGATTCTGGCTCGTCAAGGAGTACTTCGGCATGACCGTCGGCCAGACGCTCAAGACGTGGTCGGTCATGGAGACCGTCATCTCGGTGGTGGGCCTGGGCTTCGTCCTGCTGCTGTCACTCGTGCTGTGACCCGTGGCGCCCGGCTCCGGCCACAGGACTCCCCGGGCTGGTACCTCGGATACGCATCGGCATTCAACGCAGTGGGCTTGAGCTGAAGGCGGCCTCGCGGAAAGCGGTGCGGAGCGGCACGGCGGGGCCTGGCGTCGCGGAGCCCGGGAGGAGGACCGCCCAGCGGCGGTGGCGGGGCGATACCCATACGGCCGGAGCTCCGTCCTCCGGAGCGTGGTGAGCCCAGACGCCGTGGGGAGCCGGGTGCCAGAGGAGGCCGCGGGGCGGGGTGAGTTCGCCGGTGCGGATGCGGAGGGACTCGGCGGTCCAGGCGGGGCTGATGCCCACCGACCGGCCCGGTCGCGCCGGAGCCGAGAGGTGGCACGCAAAGCGGACGAGGTCCGCGAGGGGCGCGCGGAGGATGCCGTCGGCGAACCGAGTGCGGGTCATGCCGAGAGGCCGCCAGATCCGGGCGGCGGCGAATGCGGCGAGGGGACTGCCGGTGAGGTGCTCGGCGAGCCGGGTGAGCGTGGCCGTACCCGTCGCGTGCGTCAGCAGGTGGTGAGCGGTGGCGCCGGCCGGGAGGTCGCCGGCCGCCGGTTCCCCGTAGGCCGCGAGGGGCGTGTGCAGCTGGAGCGCGCCCTCTTCCACGAGGTGACCGATGACGGGCCAGACCGCCAGGACGTCGGCGAGCCCGCTCACGTCCAGCCCCTCCGCGCCGGGGATTGCGTTGAGCCCTCCGGTCCCGTCCGCCACGCCGGTCCCATCTGCCCCGCCGGTCCCATCTGCCCCGCCGGTCCCATCTGCCCCGCCGGTCCCGTCTGCCCTGCCGGTCCCGCTGACCACCTCGGTTCCCCTGACCTCGGGCACGGCCCCCTCCGAGCCCGCGTCGACTCCGTCGGGTCCGCCCACGGCCCACACGGCCTCCGGGGCGGCGGTCTCCAGAAGGGCCCGGATCCGGTCGCCCGGCCAGGCCCCGCCTACGCGCACCTGGCCGGCCGGGTCTGACAGGTCGCTCTGGGAGGTCATGGTTCCCCAAGCTAACGGGGCCGGGCGTGCTCTCCCGTACACCTCGCGGAAGCCCCTTCCCGGCCACCCGAATGCCCGGCCGGAGCCGTGGGCGGCGGCGCTTCGCACTCCTTGAAGCATCTTGACTGAAAATTCAGTCAGTGTCACAGTTGCCAGAAGTTTCCAGAAGTTGCCACGAGACGGCACAAGATCCTCATCCACCCCAGCCTGGAGCCCCACATGAACCGCAGCCGCAGAACCGTGCTGCGCTCGGCAGGCGCCGGCGCCGCCGGTCTGGCCCTCGGGACCCTCGGGGTGGCCCCGGCCGGGGCCACCGCCGCCCCCCGCATGAGGGTGCCGGCCGACGACGTGCAGCATGAGCGGACCTGGATGGCCTGGCCGTCCAGCCGTGCGCTCTGGGGACCCGCCCTGGCCGGGGTCCAGGAGGACATCGCCCTCGTCGCCCGTACGGTCGCCCGCTACGAGCCCGTGGTGATGTGCGCCGCGGACCGGCGCGCCGCCGCCACCGCGCGGGCCCGCTGCGGTTCGAACGTCACCGTCATTTCCTCCGTCCCCGTAGACGACCTCTGGATGCGGGACACGGGCGCCGTCTTCCGCCGGGACGGGGCGGGGCGGGCGGACGCGATCGGCCTCAACTTCAACGGCTGGGGCGGCAAGCAGACCCACCACAAGGACGCCGAAGTGGCCCGGCAGCTCGCCGCCCACGCATCGATGCCGTTCATCGCCGCCGGATTCGTCGGCGAGGGCGGCGCGGTGCAGACCGACGGCGACGGCACCCTCCTCGCCACCGAGAGCAGCCTGGTCAACGAGAACCGCAATCCGGGCCTGAGCCGGGTGCAGGTCGAGGCACGCGTGCTCGCCGCCTACGGCGCGGACAAAATGCTCTGGGTCCCCGGAATCAGGGGTGAGGACATCACCGACGACCACATCGACGTCACCTCCCGGTTCGTCCGGCCGGGAGTGGTGATGGTGCAGGTGCCCCCCGCCGACCGCACCGACATCTGGGCGCGGGACGCCCGTGAACAGCTCGCCGTCCTCTCCGCCGCCACCGACGCGAAGGGCCGCCGCCTGCGGGTCATCAAGGTCGACGGCCCCCGGACCCCCCGCCGCACGGACCCCGGCTTCGTCGACTCGTACCTGAACTTCCACCTCGTCAACGGCGCGGTGATCACGTCGCAGTTCGGGGACCGGGCCGCGGACGCGGGAGCTCGGCAGGCCCTGGCCGCCGCCTTCCCCGGCCGCACGGTGGTCCAGCTCGACGTGGACCGCCTGATGGGCGGCGGCGGGGGCATCCACTGCTCAACGATGCAGCAGTCGGCCGCGCCTCGCCAAGTTACCTAGAGGTATGTAGTGACTTTTCAGCCACCCGGCAGTAGAACTCGTTCCCATTCAGCAAGAGTGAGGAACATCACATGAACGAAAGCGCCGTTCCCCACAACGGCAGTCGCGACCCCAACGGGTTTTCACGCCGTGGATTCATCACTAGAACGAGTTCTATCCTCGGGGCCGCCGCTCTCGCCGGCCACGTCAGCGCCGCCCGGGCGGCGCATGCCGCCGGAACCGCTGCTCCCGTCACGATCAAGAGCGGGGCGAGCGTCCCCGTCCTGGTGATCGGTACCGGGTACGGGGGTTCCGTCGCCGCCCTGCGCCTGGCGCAGGGCGGGGTCGACGTGCACATGGTCGAAATGGGCATGGCCTGGGACACCCCGGGCAGTGACGGCAAGATCTTCGCCCACACCACCGCACCGGATTACCGGTCCTACTGGCTGCGCACCAGGACCAAGGCGCCCCTCAGCAACTTCCTCGGCTTCCCGATCGACAAGGACGTGCCCAAGTACACCGGCATCCTCGACGCCGAGGAGATGGGCGGCATCCTCGTCTACCAGGGCCGGGGCGTGGGCGGCGGCTCGCTCGTCAACGGGGGCATGGCCGTGACCCCCAAGAGGCGGAACTTCAGCAGTATCCTGCCGTCGGTGGACGCCGAGGAGATGTACGGCACCTACTACCCGCGGGCCAACGCCGGGCTCGGGGTCAGCCTCATCGACCCGGCCTGGTTCGACACCGTCGACTGCTACCAGTACGCCCGCGTCGGCCGCAAGCACGCCCAGCGCTCGGGCTTCCCCTTCGTCTTCGTCCCCGACGTGTACGACTGGGACTACATGAAGAAGGAGGCCGCCGGCACCGTCCCCAAGTCGGCGGTGGGCGGAGAGATCCTCTACGGCAACAACTACGGCAAGAAGTCGCTCCAGCAGACCTATCTCGCGGCCGCCAGGGCCACGGGCAAGGTCACCATCTCGCCCCTGCACCGGGTGACTTCGGTAGCCCCGGGGTCCGGCGGAGGCTTCACCGTCACCATCGAGCAGCTGAACACGAGCGGCGACGTCACGGCCACCAAGACCGTCACCTCCGGCCGGGTGTTCTTCGCGGCCGGCAGCATCGGCACCAGCAAACTGCTCGTCAAGCTGAAGGCCACCGGCGTCCTCCCCCGCCTGAACGGCCGGGTCGGCACGGGCTGGGGAGACAACGGCAACGTCATGTGCGGCCGCGCCAACCACATGTGGGACGCGACCGGCAAGGTCCAGTCCGCCATCCCCTGCGGAGGCATCGACAACTGGGACGCGGGCGGCGCCTTCGCCGAGGTCGCACCGCTGCCGACGGGGATCGAGACCTACGCCTCCTTCTACCTGTCCATCACCAAGAACCCGCACCGCGCCCAGTTCTCCTGGAACGCGGCGGCCGGCAAGGTGGAACTGGACTGGCAGACGGCGTGGAAGCAGCCCTCGATCGACATGGCGAAGACCATCTTCGACCGGATCAACTCGAAGGAGGGGACGATCTACCGGACGGACCTCTTCGGCACCCACAAGATCTGGGGCGACCACCTCACCTACCACCCGCTCGGCGGCGCGGTCCTGAACGAGGCCACGGACAACTACGGGCGCCTGCACGGCTACCCGGGTCTGTACGTGATCGACGGCGCGCTCATCCCCGGCAACACCAGCGTCAACCCGTTCGTCACCATCACGGCGCTCGCCGAACGCAACATCGAGAAGATCATCGCCACCGACTTGTAGCCCTGCGCGCGTGCGCTCAGGAGCCGGGGCCGATCGGAGACCCCGAGCGGCCCCGGCCCATACCGGTACCGGACCCGTCCCAGCACCGAACCCATGCCGGTACCGGGACCCGTCACGGCCCCGGCGGCATGTCAGTGCCCCGGCAGTACGCAGACGCTGTCGAGACCCAGCACGTGGTTGAGGCGGCCGAAGGCCAGCCAGGACCCGAGGCTCATCGTCAGCTCCACGATCTCCAGCTGGCTGTAGTGCGCGGTCATCCGGTCCCAGAATGCCTCGTCCAGGCCGTGGTGATCGAGGGTGTAGCGCTCGGCGTATTCCGCCGCCAGCCGAGTCCGGTCGTCGAAGGCGTCGGTGGTGCGCCAGTCGGTGACGGCGTCGGAAAATCCTTCCTCGACCTTCTCGCCCTCCCGTTCGGTGCGCCAGTCGAGGCAGAAGACGCATCCGTTGATCTGCGCCACCCGCAGCCGGGCGGCTTCGAACTCGCGCAGACCCAGCGTCGTGTGGGCGTACACCGACAGGGAGAAGTTCGCGGCGGCCGTCCCGATGCCGGGCACCATGTCGCCCCAGACGTATTCGATCGGGTGCCGGCCTTCGGGGATGTCGATTCTCATCGCTGTTTCCTTCCGAGTCTGCCGATGGCGGGGCGCAGCGGGACGTCGAGGGCGTCGTACAGTCCGGGCTCCGCCTCGATGAGCCAGTCGATAGCGCTCACGAGGCGGCCGACGGCGGTGGCGTTGCCTCCGGCGGAGCGGTTCTCCCCCTCGTCGGTCGCTTCGACGGTGACCTCGATGCGGGGGCGGCCTTCGATGACGACCCGGTGGGCGCCGTCACCGCCGCCGGGAGGCAGCGGCCAGTCCGGCGCGCAGGAGGGGTGGATGCGGGTGACGTGTTCGATGACGATGCGGGGTTCGCCCTCGACGATGCCCTGTACTTCGAACCGGATCGCGCCCTGGGTGCCGGCCTCGAACGCCCCCATGGATCGGGTGGTCACGGTGGTGTCGAGCGCGCGCCGCTGCGATGTCTCGCGGATCCCGTCGAGTTCGGCCCCGAGGGCGCGGGCCATCATCCGTATCTGCCCGCCCCACACCATGGTGGGGACCGACGGCATGAGCATCATCGGCTGGTAGTCCATGGGCCGGCCCATGCCGACGAGGTCGCGGACGGAGTCCGGTTGCTCGTAGGTGGAGTAGTCGAAGATCTCCTGGCAGCGGATGGCGTCGATGCTGGTGCCCAATCCGCTGAGCAGGAGCGGGAGTACGTCGTTGCCCCAGCCCGGGTCGACGCCGGAGGCGAAGAGCGAGCCGCCGCCTTCGGCGATGGCGGCCAGCACCGGATCCCGGAATTCCGGCGGGGCGCCGCGGTGGTCGTAGAGCGGGTACAGCGCGGGGCTCACGACCACCGCCCCGCACCGGATCGCCCGGGTGATGTCGGCGAGGGCTTCGTCGGGGCGCAGGTCCCCGGAGGCCGCGTACACGACGGCCTGGGGGCGGGCGGCCAGTACGGCTTCGCTGTCGTCGGTGGCCGCGACGCCCAAGGGGCATGCCAGCCCGGCGAGTTCACCCGCGTCGCGGCCCACCTTGGCCGGGTCGTGCACGATGACGGCGACGAGCCTGAGCGCTGGATGGGCCTCGACGGCACGGATGGCCGAACGGCCGACATTGCCGGTACCCCAGACAACCGTGGAAATCATGCGCGGAGGGTAGCGACAGGACCTGCAGGTTTCCAGAGCGGCGAGCGCCCGACCCGGGAGCGGGGACGGGGCGCCTCGTCACTGGTTCGCGGCGCCCAGGACGAAGAGGAGGTAGACGAAGAAGGCGAAGAGGTGGCCGACGAACAGGTAGGCGATCAGCCTGATGACCAGACCGCGCGGAAACCTGGACTCGATGCGCGACATGGGGGGACTCCTCGGGTCTCAGTGGGACGTGGTGGCGCCGCCGCCGAGGCACAGCCCGGCGAGGCTGCTCTGCAGCAAGGTGTGGACGAACAGCAGGTCGGCGCCGCCGGAGTCGGCCGCTGCGATCCGGTGCGGGGTGAGCGAGTCGAAATGGGCGCTGTCGCCCGGCTCCAGCAGGTACTCCGTCTCCCCCAGGTGCAGCCGCAGCCGCCCGCCGAGGACGTACAGCCATTCCTCGCCGGGATGTACGCGGACCAGCTCCCCCTGGCCGCGGCCCCGCGCGCCCCTGCCGCCGGCGGCCGGGAGCGGGACGTGCACGCGCAGCGCCTGCATGCCCCGGCCGGAGCCGCCGGCCTGCCAGTACGTCCACCCGTCGGCCTCGCGGGCGCCGGGGCCGCCGGCCCGTACGATCGGATCGGCGACGGCCGCGGTTTCGCCGAGCAGCTCGGAGACGGTCGTACCGTAGGTGCGGGCGAGCCCGAGCAGGAGCGGCAGCGAGGGCTGGCGGCGGCCGGTCTCCAGGCGGGAGAGATGGGCGGGCGACAGCCGGGCCCGCGCGGCGGCGGCTTCGAGGGTGAGTCCGGCGCGGCGGCGCAGTTCGCGCAGTTGAGGCGCCACGGCGGGCAACGCGTCGAGGCCGTCTTCGGCGGCCGCGCCTTCGGTGGCTGCGTCGTCGGCGGCCGCATCCGCGTGGGCGGCAGTCGCGGACCGGGCGGGGTCGGGACCGGATGTCATACGCCCATTGAGCCCTCCGTTTACCTAGTGGGCAAATCAGCTTGCCTCTGAGGCAAACTCATCCGGTGCTGCCCTCCCCCAGCACCGTCTCCACGGTGTCGGCCTCCGCGGCGCTCTTGTCCGGACGGTGGCGCAGCACGCGTGCGAAGCGCAGGGCGACGCCGGCCGGGTAGCGCGGGGAGCGCTGCAGGCCGTCGTAGGCGATCTCCACCACCAGCTCGGGTCGTACGTGCACGGTGAAGCCGTCGTCCGAGACCGCCAGCCGGCGCAGCCGGTCCGTCTGCCAGCGCAGCATGACGTCGGTGAGCCCCTTGAACGTCTTGCCCAGCATCGCGTACGTGCCGTCGGCGGTGCGCGCGCCCAGGTGCAGGTTCGACAGCAGTCCGGTGCGCCGCCCGTGGCCCCATTCGGCGGCGAGCACCACCAGGTCCAGGGTGTGGACCGGCTTTACCTTGAGCCAGTATTTGCCGCGTCGGCCGGCCGCGTAGGCCGAGTCGAGGGACTTGACCATCACCCCCTCGTGGCCGCGCAGCAGCGTCTGCGCCCAGAACTCCTCGGCCTCGGCCACCTGCGTCCCCGGATCGTCGACGACGAGCCTGCGGACCCGGGCGCTGGGGGGTACGAGGCCGGCGAGGGTCTGGTAGCGCTCGCGGACCGTGGCGTCGAGCAGGACGTCGTGCCCGGCGGCCAGTACGTCGAAGAAGTACGGGAGCACCGGCAGCGTCCGCCGGGCCGCCTCGACGTCCACCCGGGAGCCCACCCGGCTCGCTACCTCCTGGAACGGCACCGGACGCCCGTCCGCCGTCTGGCCGATGACCTCGCCGTCGAGGATGAACCGCTCCCCGGGCAGCGACCGGGCCAGCTCGGCCACTTCCGGCAGCCGGTCGGTGATCTCGTCCAGGGAGCGCGTGTACACCCGTACGGCGTCCCCCTCACGGTGGACCTGGACCCGGATCCCGTCGAGTTTCTCCTCCACCACGCAGGGCCCGAGTGCGGCGAGGGCCTCCGTCACGGACTTCGCGGTGTTCGCCAGCATGGGCTGTACGGGCTGCCCGACGCGGAGGGTGAAGCCGCCGAGTGCCTCCGCTCCCCCGGCGAGCACGGCCACCGCGACCCTGGGCAGCGAGCCGTCGAGCATCACGGCGCGGCGCAGGTCCGCGGCCGGTACCCCGGCGGCAGCGGCCACACCTTCCAGGGCCACCGCGTCGAGCGCGCCCTGGCGCACTTCGCCCGACAGCAGGCTGCGCAGGAACGCCTGCTCCGGCTCGGTGGCCGCGCCCAGCAGGGCGTCGAGGATCCGGTACCGCTCGGCCTGCGCCCCCGTACCCGCGACGGCGGCGAGTTCGCTCACCGCCGCGTCGACGGCGCGCAGGGTGAGGGAGGGGGCCGATGCCGGGGTGACGGCTCGGCCGAGGGCCCGCCAGCCGATGCCCGGGCGGCCCTGGGGAAGGCTCCCGGCCAGGTAGGAGATGACCAGGCCGGCCTCCTCGGGGGGCGCGGCGGCGAACAACTCCGCGAGCAGGGCTGTCTTCCGGGACCGGGCGGAGGTTTCGGCGACCTCCCGGGACACGCGTGCGACGTCGGCCAGCAGCATGCGGCCATCCTCCCGCCCGTCGGCGTAGCCCGCAGGTCGGACCGGGGACGGCGGTGTACAGCAGGCGCGGTACACGGGGCGGCCCGCGTAGTCCCTGAGGAGGTCGGGACTTCCCCCTCCGGGCGCTCGGGGGACGGGCGTCCGTGCGTTTAGGGTTTCCGTATGAAGCCACGACTGACCGGGCTGAAGCCACGACTGCTCCGGCGACGCCGAGGCCGCCTCCTCGCGGGGGTCGCCGCGCTCGCCGTCGTCGCGGGAGCCGGTACGTGGACGGCCACCGCCGCCTCCGGCGACGCGCCCGCCGTACACCGCGAGGACCACGTACTGAGCATGCCCGGTGCCGGGATCGACACCTCGTACTTCACCGCGGGCGGCGGGGACGGCGCGGGAAACGGCTCCGGGGACGGCGCGGACGGAAAACGTCCCGCAGTGCTCCTCGGGCACGGTTTCGGCGGCAGCAAGGAGGATCTGCGCAAGCAGGCGGAAGCGCTGGCCCGCGAGGGGTACGCCGTACTGACCTGGTCGGCGCGCGGCTTCGGCCGCTCCGGCGGCCGGATCGGGCTCAACGACCCCGAACACGAGGTCAAGGACGTCTCCCGGCTCATCGACTGGCTCGCGACCCGCCCCGAGGTGCGGCTCGACGCGGACGGCGATCCGCGGGTCGGCGTGTCGGGGGCCTCCTACGGAGGCGCCGTGTCGCTGCTGGCGGCCGGATACGACCGGCGGGTGGACGCGATCGCTCCGCAGATCACCTACTGGAACCTCGCGGACTCCCTCTTCCCGAGCGGCGTCTTCAAGAAGCTGTGGGCCGGCATCTTCTTCACGACCGGCTCGTCCGGCGGGATGGCACCGCAAGGCCCGGCACGGGGGACGGCTCCGGGGACCGCACCCCAGGGCCCCGACACTCAAGGTCCCGACGCCCAAGGCCCCGACGCCCAGGGCCCCGATGCGGCGGCCGCCCCGGGCTGCGGGCGGTTCCAGCCCGAGCTGTGCGCCATGTACGAGCGGGTCGCCGTGGCCGGGAAACCCGACCCCGAGGCCCGCGACCTGCTGGAGCAGCGCAGCCCGTCCGCCGTCGCGGCCTCCATCAAGGTGCCGACCCTCATCATCCAGGGCCAGGACGACTCCCTCTTCCCGCTGGACCAGGCCGATGCCATGGCGCAGGCCATCGCGGCGAACGGTGCTCCCGTCTCCGTCGACTGGGCGGCCGGCGGTCACGACGGCGGTATGCGCGAGGCCGGCCGTGCCGAGGCCCGGGTGGCCGCCTGGTTCGACCGCTACCTCAAGGGGGACGCGGGCGCCGACCCGGGACCGGCCTTCCGGGTCTCGCGCTCCGGCGGCATCGACTCCACCGACGGGGAGGTGAAACTGCGCGGCGCGAGCGGCGAGCGCTACCCCGGTCTCACCTCCGGCCCGCGGGACTTCGCGCTGAGCGGACGCGAGCAGACCTTCGCCAATCCGGCGGGCGGCGCGCCCCCCGCCCTGTCCTCCCTGCCCGGGATCGGCGGCCAGCTCGCCGCCTTCGGAGCCGGGCTCTCGCTGGACTTCCCCGGCCAGCACGCCGGCTTCCAGTCGGAGCCGCTGGCGGAGGACGTACGGATCACCGGGACCCCGACCGTCACCCTGAAGGTGAGGTCGACAGCCGCGGACGGTTCCGCCGTACTGTTCGGCAAGGTGTACGACGTCGGGCCGGACGGCCGGCAGCAGGTGCTGCCGAGCCAGCTGGTCGCCCCGGTGCGGGTGGAGAACGCGCGGCAGGGCGTGAGCGTCGCCCTGAGGCTGCCGGCGATCGACCACTCCGTCGAAGCCGGCCACCGGCTGCGGCTGGTGGTCGCCGCGACGGACCTGGCCTACGCGACCCCGGCCGCGCCGGCCGCCTACACGGTGTCGGTGGAGGGCCCGCTGGCCGTCCCCGTCGCCGCCGGGGTGCGCACGGCCGCGGCCACGCTGCCCGCCTGGACCTGGGGGCTGCCGCTGGGCGCGGCGGCGCTGGCCGCGGCGCTGCTCGGGATCCGCAGGACCGGCCGCGGGGCCGCGGGGGCACCGGCCGGGGTACCGCAGCCGGAGGCCGCGCTGGCCGACGTACCGCTGGAAATCACCGGACTGACGAAGCGGTACGCGAAGGCGCAGGACCGCTACGCGGTGCGGGACCTTTCCTTCCGGGTGGAGAAGGGGCAGGTGCTGGGGCTGCTCGGGCCCAACGGGGCCGGGAAGACCACCACGCTGCGGATGCTGATGGGGCTGATCTCTCCGGACGCCGGAGAGATCCGGGTGTTCGGCCACGCGGTGCGGGCCGGAGCTCCGGTGCTGTCACGGGTCGGGGCGTTCGTGGAGGGCGCGGGCTTCCTGCCGCACCTGACGGGCCGGGCCAACCTGGAGCTGTACTGGCAGGCGACGGGGCGCCCGGCCGAGGACTCGCACATGGCAGAGGCCCTGGAGATCGCCGGGCTGGGCGACGCGCTGGAGCGCGCGGTGCGCACGTACTCGCAGGGCATGCGCCAGCGGCTCGCGATCGCGCAGGCCATGCTCGGAATGCCGGACCTGCTGATCCTCGACGAGCCGACGAACGGCCTGGACCCGCCGCAGATCCGGGAGATGCGCGACGTGATGATCCGCTACGCGGCGGGCGGGCGGACGGTCATCGTCTCCAGCCACCTGCTGTCGGAGGTGGAGCAGACCTGTACGCACCTGGTGGTCATGGACCGCGGGCAGCGGGTGGCGGCGGGCGAGGTCGCCGAGATCACCGGCGGCGGGGACACCCTGCTGGTGACGGTGGCGGGCCCCGTGGACGGGGTCAGCGTCGAGAAGGTGGCGGCGCTGGAAGGAGTGGGTTCCGTGGTGGCCGCCGAGGACGGGCTGCTCGTACGGCTCGAAGGCGCGACGCCCGCCGGGCTGGTCGCCGAACTCGTACGGCTGGAGGTGCCGGTGACGGGAGTCGGGCCGCACCGACGGCTGGAGGACGCCTTCCTCACCCTGATCGGAGGTTCGGCATGAGCACGAGCACGAGCACGAGGACGGTGCGGGAGGTGGCCCCCGGCTACCGGGCGGGCCGTACGCTGCCGCTGCGCGTGGAAGCGCTGCGGCAGTGGCGCCGACGGCGGACGCTGGTGATGGGCGGGGTACTCGCCGCGCTGCCCTTCATCATGATCATCGCGTTCGCGGTGGGCGGCGGGCCGGATGAGGGTCCGGGCGGCGGGAACGGCCGGATCACCCTGATCGACACGGCCACGGCCTCGGGCGGGAATTTCGCCGCCACCTGTCTGTTCGTCTCGGCCGGGTTCCTGCTGGTGGTGCCGGTGGCGCTGTTCTGCGGGGACACGGTCGCCTCGGAGGCGAGCTGGTCCTCGCTGCGCTACCTGCTGGCCTCGCCGGTACCGAGGGCGCGGCTGCTGTGGAGCAAGCTGGTGGTGGCGCTGGCCTTCAGCTTGGCGGCGATGGTGCTGCTGGCGGTGGTGGCGCTGGCCGCGGGCACCGCGGCGTACGGCTGGGGACCGCTGAAGCTGCCCACGGGCGGGGCCCTCGCGACCGCGGACACCGTGCCGCGGCTGGCCCTGGCGGTGGCCTTCATCTTCTTGTCGCAGCTGGTCACGGCCGGCCTGGCGTTCTGGCTGTCCACGCGTACGGACGCACCGCTGGGAGCGGTGGGCGGGGCGGTGGGGCTGACGATCGTCGGCAACGTCCTGGACGCGGTGACGGCGCTCGGCTCGTGGCGGGAGTTCCTGCCGGCGCACTGGCAGTTCGCCTGGGCGGACGCGTTGCAGCCGCAGTTGGAGTGGGGCGGGATGATCAAGGGGACGGCCGTGTCGGTGTCGTACGCGCTGGTGCTGTTCGCTCTGGCGTTCCGGGGCTTCTCCCGCAAGGACATCGTGTCCTGAGCGGGAGGGCCGCCCGGCGCGGGCGGGGTGGCGGGGGTGCGTCGCTGAGCCGCGGACGCCTGAGTGCCGCCCCGCCGCCCGGTCCGGAGTGACGCGGCCCGGCGGCTCAGGCGATGCGCTCCGCGCCCGCGGCCGGCGCCGCCGCCGTGATGCGGGGCGGCGTGAAGCCCGCCGTGCGGAAGGCCTCCGTCACCGCCCGCGCCACCGCCGTCTCGGCGTCCGCGTCGATCAGGGCCAGCGCCGAGCCACCGAAGCCGCCGCCCGTCATCCGGGCCCCGTACGCGCCCGCCGCAGAAGCCGTGTCCGCCGCCAAGTCGAGCTCCGGGCACGAGACCTCGTAGTCGTCGCGCAGCGAGGCATGCCCCTCGGTGAGCAGCTGGCCCGTCTCCCGCAGCCGCCCCGCGCGCAGCAACTCCTCCATCCGCTCGACGCGTTGGTTCTCACTGACGACGTGCCGCACCCGCTTGCGCACCACCGGGTCGTGCAGGCGGGCCAGCTCCCGCTCCAGCCCCTCGTACGCCAGGTCGCGCAGCGCCGGTACGCCCAGCGCCGCGGCCGCCTCGTGGCACGAGGCCCGGCGCTCGGCGTACGCCCCGTCGGCGAGGTCGTGTTGGACCCGGGTGTCGATGACGAGGAGGCGCAGGCCCGCCGCCGCGCAGTCGAAGGGGATGTGCCGCTGTTCGAGCGTGCGCGTGTCCAGGTGGAGGGCCTGCCCCTCGGTGGCGCACGCGGAGGCCATCTGGTCCATCACCCCGCAGGGGACGCCGACGTACGCGTTCTCCGCGCGCCGGGCCAGCGCGGCCAGTTCGGGCCGCGTCAGCCGCAGCCCGCACAGCTCGCTGAGGGCCAGCGCGGTGGCCACCTCCAGCGCCGCGGAGGAGGACAGGCCGGCCCCGGCGGGCACCTCGGAGCGTACGTGCAGATCGACGCCCTCGACCGGAAGACCGGCGTCCAGGAAGGCCCACACCACACCCGCCGGGTACGCGGCCCAGCGGGCGGCGCCCTGCGGGAGCCGCTCGGGATCCAGTCCGGCCAGGTCGAGGGTCACCACACCGGAGGAGATGTCGGCGGAGTGGAACCGGAGGGCGCCGTCGGTGCGGCGGGCGGCGGCGACCTCGGTGCGCTGCGCGAGGGCGAAGGGGAGGACGAAGCCGTCGTTGTAGTCGGTGTGCTCGCCGATCAGGTTGACCCGGCCGGGGGCCGCCCAGACCCCCTCGGGCGGGTACCCGTACAGCTCCTGGAACTCCCGCGCGGTGCGGCTCACCGGCTTGCCACCTCCCGCAGGCGCGCGGCCGCGTCCTCCGGCCGGACGTCGTTCATGTAGGCCTCCATCCCGGATTCGGTACCGGCGAGGTATTTCAGCTTGTCCGCGCTGCGGCGGACGGTGAACAGCTCCAGGTGGAGCGCGAAGTCGGCGCGGCCCTCGCCGGTGGGTGCCTGGTGCCAGGCGGAGATGTAAGGGGTCGGATCGGGCCGGTCGAAGAGCCGGTCGAAGCGGCGCAGCAGTTCCAGATACACCCCGGGGAACTCGGCTCGGGCCGCCTCCCCCAGGGCGGGCAGGTCGGGGACCCGTCGGTGCGGGTAGAGGTGGACCTCGTACGGCCAGCGCGCCGCGTAGGGGACGAAGGCGGTCCAGTGCTCCGCGGCGAGGACGACGCGGCTGCGGGCGGCGGGGGCGGCGCGCTCGGCGGCGAGGACCTCCTCGAAGAGGTTGCCGCCGGTGCGCGTGCGGTGGGCCGCGACGGTGGCCAGCATGCGGGTGGTGCGCGGGGTGATGAAGGGAAAGGCGTAGATCTGCCCGTGCGGGTGCCCGAGGGTGACGCCGATCTCGGCGCCCCGGTTCTCGAAGCAGTAGACCTGCTCGACGCCCTTGCGGGCGGACAGTTCGGCGGTGCGGTCGGTCCAGGCGGCCAGGACGAGCGCGGCGCGTTCCTCGTCGAGGTCGGCGAAGGAGGTCAGGTGGTCGGGGGTGAAGCAGATGACCTCGCAGCGTCCGGTGTCGCCGGCGAGGGAGGGGAAGCGGTTCTCGAAGACGGCCACTTCGTAGTCGGGGGCGGGGATCTCGCTCGCGCGGCCTTCGGTGGAGGGGCACAGCGGGCAGGCGTCGGCGGGCGGTAGGTGGGTGCGGTCCTGGCGGTGCGAGGCGATGACGACGGGATCGCCGAGCATGGGGTCGCGGCGCACTTCGGAGACGGTGGCGGACGCGTCGAGCGTGCGGGTGTCGGGGACGGCGCGTTCCGTACTGCTCTCCGTACCGGCCGTCGCCTGCGGGCCGTCGGTGTGGTCCGCGTCGTAGTAGAGGATTTCGCGGCCGTCGGCGAGACGGGCACTCGTTCGCTTCATGTGAGGAGCTTCTCTCACTGGAGGGTGACGACCGTGGGGCGGCCGAGGTCGGGCTGGTCGCGCAGCGGCAAGCCGGTGCCGGGACGCTCCAGTTCGAGAACGATGATCTCGTTCTGGCCGGTGCGCCACAGCGGCCCGGGGGCGTAGAGGGTGCGCTGCGGGCCGCGCGGAGTGTCGTAGTGGCCGAGGAGGAAACCGTTCAGCCAGATGAGGCCGGTCCCCCAGCCCGACACGTCGAGGAAGGCGTCGGCCGGCTCGTGCGGGAGGGCGTGGGTGAAGCGGTGGAATGCAGGGTGGCCGTCCACCGGCGCGGCGCCGGGCCGCGTCGACGCCGACCAGTCGAGGCCGGTCAGGTCGGTGAGCGGCAGCGGGCGGATCTCCCACTCGAAGAGTTGCTGGTGGCCGTGGCGTACGCCGCGCCAGATGCCCTTGCGGTCATCGAGCAGCGGCCCGTAGTTGACGCGGCCCTGGGCGCGCACGAGTACGTCGAGGACCACGCCGGCCGCGCCGACGGCGAGGTCGAGTCCTTCGTCGGGCCTGTTCCGGTCGAGGATGCCGAGCGGCTCGCCGTCAGCGAAGACGTACGCACGGTCGCCGAGTCCGTCGATCCTGACGGGCATGGCGGGGCGGGGGCCGGTGATGGTGGTGCGGTAGTGGATCAGGCCGTGGCTCTGGCCGAGCCGTTCCATGGATTCGGGTGCGGGACGCAGGAGTGCGGGGCCGCCGAGGACGCCTGTGGCCAGGGCGGCGAGCAGCGAAACCGTTCCCGCCGGGGTGGCGCGGGCCGGGGTGATGCGGGGCGGCGGTTCGGGCAGCGGCTCGTCGGGCAGGCGCACGTACTTGCCGATGACCCGGCGGAAGGCGTGGAACTTGGGCGTGAGTTCTCCGGCCTCACCGATGGGCGCGTCGTAGTCGTAACTGGTGACGGCGGGCTGGTAGCCGGGCTCGCCGGGGCGGGCACCGGTGTGGTTGGCGCCGGCCCAGAAGCCGAAGTTGGTGCCGCCGTGCGCCATGTAGAGGTTGACGGAGGCGCCGGTGGCGAGGAGTTCGTCCAGCGCGTCGGCCACTTCGTCGGCGGCGCGCACGTGGTGGTCCTCGCCCCAGTGGTCGAACCAGCCGATCCAGAACTCCATCGCGGCCAGCGGGCCGGTCTTCTGGTAGCGGCGCAGGACGTCGAGGCGTTCGGTGGGGCGGGCACCGAAGGTGGCGGTGGCGAGGCGGCCGGGGATCATGCCGCCCTGGAGCATGGCGTCCTCGGGGCCGTCGGCGGTGAACAGCAGGCAGTCCACGCCGCGTTCGACCAGGGCCCGCTCCACATGGGCGCGGTAGCTTGCGTCATCGCCGTACGAGCCGTATTCGTTCTCGATCTGCACGGCGACCACCGGGCCGCCACGGCTGGCGAGGAGCGGCAGCAGCTCCGGGACGACGAGGTCGAACCAGCCGTCCACCTCGGCCTCGAAGCGGGGGTCCGAGCAGCGCAGGTACAGGCCGTCGACGGCGAGGAGGCGGGCGGGCAGTCCGCCGAGGTCCCACTCGGCGCAGATGTACGGGCCCGGGCGGACGATGGCGTCGAGGCCCAGGCCCTGGGCGATGCGCAGGAAACGCC
Organism: Streptomyces sp. NPDC003034; assembly: GCF_053591375.1. Classification (NCBI taxonomy): domain Bacteria; kingdom Bacillati; phylum Actinomycetota; class Actinomycetes; order Kitasatosporales; family Streptomycetaceae; genus Streptomyces; species Streptomyces sp. NPDC003034. Next base: position 75,925 of record NZ_JBSFTS010000006.1, on the reverse strand, counting down.
CGAGGTCGCGCCAGCCGGTGAAGTCGGCCTGGCCGGGGGCGGTCTCGTGGAAGTTCCAGGGGACGTACGTGTCGACCGTGTTCGCACCGAGGGCGCGCAGCCGCTTCAGGCGGTCCTCCCACAGGTCCGGGTGGACCCGGAAGTAGTGCAGGGCGCCCGAGACGATGCGGTGGGGGCGCTCCGCGCGCCGGAATCCGTCCTGGTCGTGCGTGAGCATGCGCTGACTCCCGAGAGAGGTCGAGATGCCGTGACGTGCGGGACCCCGCCGAATATATGAACGGCTGGACCACACCGTCAATGACCAGGTGATCAGAATCGATCGAATCGATCGGTTCCATTGCCTATGATGGCGCTGATGGCGCTGACGGCGCGGGACACCGGCCGCGGAGGTGCCGACCGTGGCGAGGCCGTGGCAGGGGCCGTAGGCCGTAGGCCGTGGGAAGAGCAGGGGGAGACTGTGAGACCACACGTAGACCAGCGCCAGGCACAGGTGCTCGCGCTCGTCCGGGCCCGGGGCAGCGTGCGTGTGGCGGAGCTGGCCGAGGAGCTCGGCGTCTCACCCGTCACCTTGCGGCGGGACATCGAGGCGATGGCGGCGCGGGGCGAGATCCAGCGGATGCACGGCGTGATCAGCCGCGTGGAGTCCGGCCGGAGACCTGGGGGCGGCGACGGGCCGGCTGCCGGCCGTGCGGCCGGGCCGTCGTGGTCCGCCTCTGGCGCGGCGGGTACGGCCGGCGACGGCGAGGGGCTGGTGGTCGGGATGGTGGTGCCCACGACCGACTACTACTACGCCGATGTCGTACGCGGAGCGCGCGAGGCGGTCGAAGCGCGGGGGGCGCGGCTGACCGTAGGGCTGACGCGGTACCTGCCGGGCGAGGACCGGACGCAGGCGGACCGGTTGCTGTCCACCGGCGCGCACGGGCTGCTGCTGACACCGAACTGGGAGGCCGGGTCACCCGGTCCCGGCGAGGGTCAATGGACGGCGGAACTGCCGGTGCCGACGGTGCTGGTGGAGCGGTGGGTGCCACCGGGGCATCCGGCGGCGGCGCTGGACCGGGTCGCCTCCGACCATGCGCACGGCGCGGCGCGGGCGGTGCAGCACCTCGCGGGGCTCGGCCACCGGCGGATCGCTCTGGCCAGCCGGACCACCCCGACCTCGGCACGACTGCGGGCCGGGTACGAGGCGGCCGTGGCCGCGCTCGGGCTGGAACCCGCGCCGCCGTGGCCGCCGGCCGGCCCGGGCCCGCTCTCGGACGCCGAACTGTTCGCCCGGACGCTGGACTACCTGTGCGAGGCGGTGACGGCTGGCGGTGTGACCGCCGCGCTGATCCACAGTGACACCGACGCGATCATGCTGATCCCGCGCCTTCAGGCTCGCGGGGTGCGGGTGCACGAGGACCTGACCGTGATCACCTACGACGACGAGGTGGCCGGCATGGCCGACGTACCGCTGTCGTCGGTGGCCCCGGCCAAATACGAGGTGGGCGCCCGGGCAGCCGGACTCCTGCTGGACCGCCTGACACCCCGGGACCCGAGCGGCACGACGGAGGACGGACCGCGCCAGCATCTGGAACTGCTCCCTCGCCTGACGATCCGCCCATGAGCGCCGGGGCGAAGCCCCGAACTGACTGTTTCGATCAATTACCCATTCCCGCCTGTCAAGACGGCCGCCATCGGCCGTCCCAACCAAGGCGCGCCCGGCGGCCAAGAATCCCACGCGCAGACAAAGGCACCCGCGCCAGGCCACAGGCACGCCGGGCGGAACACGCACCCCAGCCCAGAGGCAGCCCCACCCCGCGGACCGCGAAGCCCGGACGAAGACAAAGGTCCGTGGGTGGAGCAACCCACCCCCGCCAGACACAGGCCCCCGGACGGAGCAGCCAGCCCAGCCCAGAGGCGGGCGCACCCGACGGGCCAAGCCCGGACGAAGACAAGGGTCCGTCGGGCGGAGCATGCCACCCACCAAGACACCGGCCGCCCGGACGAACCGCGCGCCCCGGCGCGGGCATACCCCGGCGGCCAATAAATCGAGGCGCAGACAAAGGCCGGCTGAGCAGGACAGGGTATCCCCTCCAGAACACATGCGCGGCGGGGAACCGGCAGCCCTGCCCAGAAGCAGGCGCACCGGCGTGCCCACAAGCCCGGCCGAAGGCAAAGATCCGCCGGGCAGCACCAGGCACCCCGCCAAGACACCGACGCACCCGGTGAAGGGAGGCACCCCGGCGGAGACGAAGACACACTCAACCGCAGAAGACGCCCCACCAACACGCAGGCGCACCCGGTGGGGAAGACACCCGGGCGAAGACGAAAGGCACCCGGCGGCGGAACATTCCCCGGCGGGACGGAGAAATACCGGGCGGATCAGAACCCCGGCAAGACACACCCGCACCCGGCGGGGCAAGGCGGGACACCCCACGGTCGCGTGCGCCGGCGACCGGGGCGGGTGTCGCCCGCTGGACCGGCGCGCAGGGCCCGGATCTCCGCTGCGCCCTCTGCCCTGCCTCGGCCCGGCGGCGGCCTACCCGGTCTCGACCGCCTCCTCCGCCTCCTCCGCCCGCGCCGCCTCCCGTACCAGCCGGGCCAGAAACTCACGGCCGTGCGTGAGTTGCTCCGGCAGCTCGGCGGCTGCGGGGTGCCAGCGCTTCTCGTACTCCCAGCACAGCCAGCCGTCCCTCGGCGCGACGGCCACCACATCGGCGAGCGGCAACACGCCCGAGCCCAGCCCGAGCGGGGTGAGCTCCTGCGCCGACGCCACGTCCTTGACCTGTGCGTAGCCGAGGTGCGCGGCGAGAACTCGCCGTGACTCGGCAGGCTGCTCGCCCCCCAACCAGGTGTGCAGTACGTCCCACAACGCGCCGACGGCGGGATGCCCGACCCGGTCCAGCACCCGCGCGACCGCGGCCCCGGTGCGGTGCGAGTCGTGCGTCTCCAGCAGGATCCGCACACCGTGCCGCTCGGCGAACGGCGCCGAGGCCGCCAGTCTGCGGACGGCGAGGGCGTCGGCGGCCGCCCCGGCCAGGTCCTGCCCGCCGCCGGGAAAGACCCGGACGTAGGGGGCTGCGAGATCCGCGGCGAGACCGATGAGGTCGTGCAGTTGGCCGCGGACGGGCTCGTCCGCGCCGGGCGCCGCCACCCGTGCGTATCCGGCGACCCCGAGGACGGCGACACCGGCGGCCGTCAGCGTCCGCAGACCGGCGGCCCGCACGGCGGCCGAGCTGTCTGGATGCAGCGGCTCCTCAGGGTGGGCGCGCACTTCCAGCCCGTCGAAGCCGTGCTCAGCCGCGAGGCCGGCGCTGCGGTCAAGCGGCGTGCCGGGCAGCCCGAGCGTGGAGAAGGCGTATTTCACGGTGGGCCGCCTTCCCTCGGGGGCGGCGCGGTGGAGCCGCGCACCATCAACTCGGTGGGCAGGGTGGTGATACCGCCCGGCGGTGGCGGACGGCGGCCGGTGACCAGGTGTGCGGCCAGCGCTCCGGCCTCGCGCAGCGGTACCCGGACGGTGGTGAGGGCGGGGGCGGTGTCCACGCAGAAGGGCAGGTCGTCGAAGCCGGCTATCGAGACGTCCTCGGGGATCCTGATGCCGGCTTCCCGCAGGGCGGCCGCGACACCGGTGGCGACGGTGTCGTTGGCCGCGGCCACGGCGGTGAAGGGCCTCGCACGTCGCAGCAGTTCCCGGGTGGCGTCGTATCCGGCGGCGCGCTCGAAGCCGGCGTGCACGGTGAGGGCGGCGCAGTCCTCGGCTACGGCGGGGTCGTGCTGGAGCAGCGCTGCCTGGTGGCCGGCGAGTCGCTCCCGGGTGGTGCTCAGTCCCGCTGGGCCCGCGACGTAGGCGATGCGCCGGTGGCCGAGAGTCAGGAGGTGCTCGGCGAGACGGAAGGCTCCGCCGTGGTCGTCGAACAGCACCGTGGTGACGGGGAGACCTGCCGGTACGGGCAGTGGCGGTCTCCCGCACAGGACCACCGGCGCGCCGGTCCCCGCTATCCGCGCGATCCGGGCGGCTAGCGCGGTGGTGTGCTCGGGCTCCTCGACGGCCCCGCCGGTGAGGACGACACCGCCGGCGCGCTGGCCTTCCAGCAGGGTGAGGTAGGCCAGTTCCGCCGCGGGCGCGCCTTCGGTGTTGCAGACGACGGCGAGCCGACGGGCGTCCGCCCGGCCCGCAGGCGCTAGGGCGCCCTGGAGGGAGCCGGCGAGGATGCCGAAGAAGCTGTCCGCGACATCGTGGACCAGGACGCCTACGAGGTCGGAGGTGGCGGCGGCGAGCGCGCGGGCGGGCCCGTTGGCGATGTAACCGAGCTCCTCGACTGCGTGCTCCACTCGGGTCCGGGTGCCCCCGGCCACCGGATAGCCGCCGTTCAGTACGCGCGAGACCGTGGCGGGCGATACGCCCGCGTGCGCCGCTACCTCGGCGAGGGTCACCGCCATCTTGCACACCTCCCTTGGATTCCAAGTCATCGTGTCATTCGTTCCGGTCGCCTCCATACTGCCCCAGAAAGAAAGCGCTTTCCATCACCCGTAAGAGTGTTGCCGAAGCCGGATGAGCAGGCCTAGTCTGAAGGCAGTGAAAGCGCTTTCTATCGCGCTTCGACACTCGACCGGAGGAGGGGGACACCGTGGAGCGCAGGACGATCAAGATCGCCATGAACGGCGTGACCGGGCGGATGGGGTACCGGCAGCACCTGGTCCGGTCCCTGCTGGCCTTGCGCCAGCAGGGCGGCCTGGAGCTCGGCGACGGCACGGTGCTCTGGCCCGAGCCGGTCCTCGTCGGACGCCGGGGGTCGGCCCTGCGGGCCATCGCCGAGCAGCACGATCTGGAGCACGTCAGCACGGACCTGGCGTCCGTGCTCGCCGATCCGGAAGTCGAGATCTACTTCGACGCGCAGGTCACGGGTGCCAGGGAGATGGCGGTGCGGCAGGCGATAGCGGCGGGCAAGCACGTGTACTGCGAGAAGCCGACCGCCCTCACCTTCGAGTCCTCGCTTGAGCTCGCCCGGCTGGCCTCGGCTGCCGGCGTCAAGCACGGAGTCGTCCAGGACAAGCTGTTCCTGCCGGGACTGCTGAAACTCAAGCGGCTGATCGAGGGCCGGTTCTTCGGCGAGATCCTGTCGGTGCGGGGGGAGTTCGGGTACTGGGTCTTCGAGGGTGACTGGCAACCCTCCCAGCGGCCCTCGTGGAACTACCGGGCGCAGGACGGCGGCGGCATCGTCACGGACATGTTTCCGCACTGGGAGTACCTGCTGCACGAGCTCTTCGGCCCGGTGCGCACCGTGCAGGCCCTTGCCCGTACCCACATAGGCCGCCGGTGGGACGAGGAGGGCAAGCCGTACGAGGCGACCGCCGACGACGCCGCGTATGGAACCTTCGAGTTGGAGGGCGGCGTCGTCGCTCAGATCAACTCCTCCTGGGCGGTGCGGGTCCACCGCGACGAGCTCGTGGAGTTCCAGGTGGACGGTACGCGGGGCTCGGCGGTCGCCGGACTGCTCGGCTGCCGCATCCAACACCGCGCGGCGACACCCAAGCCGGTGTGGAATCCCGACCTGCCGCCGACCGATGCTTTCCGCTCGCAGTGGCAGCAGGTTCCGGACAACGAACCGGCCGACAACGGCTTCAAGGCACAGTGGGAGCTCTTCCTGCGCCACGTCGTGCTCGACGAGCCCTGGCAGTGGGACCTGTTGGCCGGGGCGCGGGGGGTTCAGCTCGCGGAGCTCGGGATACGCTCCTCGGCCGAGGGCCGACGGCTTCCGGTGCCGGAGGTGGTCCTGTGAGCATCCGGCTCCCCGGTGCGGACGGCGGCTACCGCCTGCACCGCCCGAATCCCGCCCCGTTCACGCCGCCGGCCCGCGCTCCGGCCCTCACCCGTAGGTTCTATGCCGCCGCGCACGTCGTCGCCCACCCGCTGGCCGCATCAGCCGAATCGCGTCCGGTGCTCGACTGGGAATCGACGCTGGCCTTCCGGCGCCGCTTGTGGGAGCAAGGCCTCGGTGTCGCCGAGGCCATGGATACCGCACAGCGCGGGATGGGCCTCGACTGGCCGACGGCGGCGGAACTGATCCGCCGCTCCGCGGCCGAGGCCCGGGCGGTCGGCGGCCGGATCGTCTGCGGTGCGGGTACCGACCAGCTCACCCGGGGCAGAACGCATTCCCTTGCCGCGATCACCGCCGCGTATGAGGAGCAGCTCGCGCACACCGAAGCCTGCGGGGCGCAGGCCGTATTGATGGCCTCACGGGCCCTGGCCGAAGCGGCGCGCGGCCCGGAGGACTACCTGGAGGTGTACTCAGGGCTGCTCCGGCAGAGCGCGCGGCCGGTCGTACTGCACTGGCTGGGGCCGATGTTCGACCCGGAACTGGGAGGGTACTGGGGCCATGACGACCTCGACGCCGCCACGGAAGTCTTCTTGAAGGTCATCGCCCAGTACCCGCGGAAGGTGGACGGGGTCAAGGTCTCGCTGCTCGACGCGGAGCGCGAGGTGGACATCCGGCGGAGACTGCCGCCGGGCGTGCGCTGTTACACGGGCGACGACTACCACTACCCGGAACTGATCGCTGGGGACGGTGAGCGGGCCAGCGACGCACTGCTGGGGATCTTCGACCCGATCGCCCCCGTCGCGGCCCGTGCGGCGCTCGCGCTCGATCGGGAGGATCCGGCGGCCTTCCGGGAACTGCTGGATCCGACGGTGCCCCTGTCCAAACACCTCTTCGCGCAGCCGACGCGGTTCTACAAGACGGGGGTGGTCCTGCTGGCTTGGCTGGCCGGGTACCAGGAGCACTTCACGATGGTGGGCGGCATGCATTCGGCCCGCTCCCTGCCCCATCTGGCCACCGCGTACGAGTTGGCGGACCGGCTCGGCCTGTTCCCGGATCCGGAGCTCGCGGAGGAGCGGATGCGTCGGCTGCTCACGGTGCACGGGGTGGCGCCGTGACTGGTGCTCCGGCCCGGCTGAGCCTCAACCAGGAAACCATCCGGCAGTGGTCGCTGCCCGAGCTCGTCGCCGGATGCACAGCGGCCGGAGTGGGCGCCGTCGGGTTGTGGCGTGACCCGGTCCGGACGTTCGGCCGGCGGGAGACGGCGAAGCTGGTGGCGGAGGCCGGGTTGCGCGTCAGCTCGCTCTGCCGCGGAGGTTTCTTCACAGTTGCCGACCCGGCAGGGCGGGCGGCGGCGCTCGATGACAACCGCCGGGCCGTGGAGGAGGCGGCTGAACTGGGCGCCGACACGCTGGTCCTGGTCTCAGGGGGACTGCCTTCGGGCGAGCGGGACCTCGTGGGCGCGCGCGGGCGGATCGCCGGGATTCTGGGCGAGCTCGCTCCATGGGCCGCCTCACACGGGGTACGGCTCGGGATCGAGCCACTGCATCCGATGTACGCCTCGGACCGTTGTGTGGTCTCCACCCTCGGCCAGGCCCTGGACTTGGCCGAGCAGTTCCCGGCGGAGCAGGTGGGAGTGGTCGCCGACTCCTACCACCTGTGGTGGGACGAGCGGCTTCCCGCCGACCTGCACCGGGCCGGTGAGGGCGGGCGCATCGTCGCCGTCCAAGTGGCCGACTGGGTGACCCCCCTCCCCGAAGGCGTGCTGCTCGGCCGGGGACAGCTGGGCGACGGATCCATCGACCTGCGGGCCTTTCGGGAGCTGGCGGACGCGGCCGGCTACCGGGGCCCGGTGGAAGTGGAGATCTTTCAGCCGGGGCTGTGGGCCCGGGACGGCTCAGAGGTACTGCGGGAGGTGATCGAGCGCTACCGCGCGCACGTCCAGTAGGGACGTGGAGTCGGTCGAGTGCGGGGAACGGCAGGGCAACGGGAGCGGGTACGCATCAGACGAGGGAGAAGCGATGACAGACCTGTGGAGTCGGCGCGCGTTCCTTTCCGCGGCGGGCGGAGGTGCGTTCCTGCTCGGCGCGTCCGCCCCGGGGGCGTTCGAGGGAACCGTGCAGGATACCCACGACGTCATGCGAGCGGTGTGGCGGGGACTCCTCCTGGGCGGTGAGTTCCCCGCCGACGCGGAGCCCTTCCGCTCCCGGCTCGCCGATCTCGGCGCGCTGGCGGAGGAGTGGCGGTCGGCCATGGCTGCGGAGGCCGGTTCGCTCTGGCCCGGCATGGGGTTCACCACGGACCCCGACAAGATGATGCAGAGCTACTTCCGGCTGCGCACCATGGCCGAGGCCTATGTCAGGCCCGGGACGGGGGTCACCGGAGACAGCGGGCTGCGTTCGGCGCTGCTGACCGGGCTGGACCATCTGCACGCGCAGGTCTATCACTCCGGTCGGACGCGGTACGGCAACTGGTACTGCTGGCAGATCGGTGCTCCGCAGGCACTGCTGGATACCTGCGTGCTGCTGTACGGGGAGTTGTCGCCCGCGCAGGTCGCAGACTTCTGCGCGGCCGTCGACCATTTCGTGCCGGATTCGACGGTCGGCTCGTACACCGGTACCAGCACGGGCGCGAACCGGGTGGACCTGTGCCGGGTCCTGGCCGTGCGGGGCGTGGTCGGCCGCAATTCCGCGAAGGTGTCCCTGGCCCGGGACGCGCTGTCGCCGGTGTTCCCGTACGTCACTTCGGGGGACGGTCTCTACCGGGACGGGTCCTTCATCCAGCACACCTGGATCCCGTACACCGGCTCGTACGGGGCGGTGCTCCTCGGTGGCCTGGGCATGCTGTTCAGGCTGTTGAAGGGAACACCGTGGGAGGTCACCGACCCCAACGCCCAGATCGTCTTCGACGCCGTCGAGAAGGCCTGGGCGCCGTTCCTCTTCAACGGGTTGATCATGGACGGGGTCTCGGGACGGGCGGTCAGCCGGGGCCTGACTGCCGCGGATCCCCGGCAGGTGCAGCAGGACGACCACGTCCGGGGGCACGCGGTGCTCGCCGGGATCCTGCTGCTCGCGGAAGGGGCGAGCAGCATCGAGCGGGCGCGCTGGAGGGGGCTGGTGAAGGGGTGGATGGAACGGGACTACTACAGCCGCCCCCTCGCGGACCGGGCGCTCGCCCTGTCCGCGCTCGCCCGACTGGCCGAGGTGGAGGCGGACGCCTCGGTGGCGGCGATCCCCGAACCGGTCGGGCACCGGCTGTTCGCTTCCATGGACCGTGCGACGCACCGGCGGCCCGCGTGGACGGCTTCGCTCTCCATGGCCTCGAAGCGGATAGCCCACTACGAGACGGGCAACGGCGAGAATCCGCGCGGCTGGCACACCAGGAGCGGCATGCTCTCCTGGTGGGGCTCTACCTACGGCAACGGCCAGTACGCGGACGCCTTCTGGCCCACGGTGGACCCTTACCGGCTGCCCGGCACGACCGTCTCGCGCACCGTGCTCGCCGACGGCGCCGGCGGTGACTGGGGCGCCTCGCGGCCGGATGCGGCGTGGGTGGGCGGCACGACCGACGGCGAGTTCGCCTCCGTGGGCCAGCACCTGCGGGGACTGGGCAGCTTCCTCACTGCCCGCAAGTCCTGGTTCTTCCTCGCTGACAGCGTCGTGTGCCTGGGCGCGGGGATCCGCTGCACGGACGGAGCCGTGGTCGAGTCCGTGGTGGACAACCGCAATCTGGGCGCGACCGGCACGCACCGCCTGACCGTCGCCGGGGTGGTACAGCCGCCCGCTCTCGGCTGGTCGGCGACGTTCGCCGCGCCGAGCTGGGCGCACGTGGCGGGCTTCGGCGGCTATGTGATGTCCGGTTCGGGATCGTTCAAGGCGTTGCGGGAGGCCCGTACCGGCCGATGGAGCGATATCAACCGAAACGGGTCGACGACGGAGCTGACCCGGCGCTACCTCACCCTCTGGTACGACCACGGCACGGATCCGGTCGGCGCCGGGTACCTCTGCCAGGTGCTTCCGGGGGCAACGCCCGCCCAGACCGCGGCGCGGGCCGCCGCCAAGGGCTGGCTGACGGTCCTGGCCAACACGGAGACGGCTCAGGGTCTGACCGTGGGCTCGCTCGGGTTCACGGGCGTCAACTTCTGGCAGGCCGGCACGGCCGGCCCGCTGGAGGTGAGCGCGCCCTGTTCGGTGACCGTGCGGGAGAGAAGCGACGGCACTGCCGCTGTCTGCGTATCCGACCCCATGCGGACCCTCACCGGGCTGACGCTGGTGTGGAACCGGCCGGTCGCGCAGGTGCTGTCCCACCCGCCGAGCCTGATCTCGTCGGCCGCCGGCAGCCGGCTGCGGCTCGGCTTCGGAGCTCTGACCGAAGCGGCGGGGGCAGTCCAGGAGGTGGTCGTACGGCTGCTGTGACTCCGCCCCCGGGTCAACGCCGAAGCGAGGTACGGGTTTACGCGATCGGGGCGTAGCAGCCGAAATGGGGTGGACTTGTCCCGGAAGGCGTGTTTAAGATCGCGATCACGGCATCGCGTGTCGTCACCGGCCGGGTGAGGCATGGAGGCGCCGTGACGTGCCTTTCGGAGGCATCCGCACATGTCAGTCAAACTGAACCACACGATCATCCACTGCCGTGACAACCGGGAATCCGCAGAATTCCTGGGGCACATCCTCGGCCTTGAGGTCGGAACCGAATGGGGCCCTTTCATCCCCGTCGTCACTGCCAACGGCGTCACCTTGGACTTCGCGACCATTCCGGCCGAGTCCATCACCGCGCAGCACTACGCCTTCCTCATCTCCGAGGAGGAGTTCGACACGGCGTTCGAGAAGATCCGGGCAGCGGGAATCGCGTACTTCGCCGATCCGCACCGGAGGCATCCGGGCGAGATCAACCACAACGACGGCGGCCGCGGCGTGTACTTCCCGGATCCCACCGGCCACTGGATGGAGATCATCACCCGCCCGTACGGATACCAGGAAGAGGCGGCCGAGTAACTCCGCCCCACCACAGCGTGTCTTTCGGATCTTCCCGAGCCCGACAAGATTCGAAAGACAGCCCCGAGAGGGTTCTCGGTGCCCCACGGTCGCGCGACGTCCGAGCGTGGCCGCGGCGCAGTCCACGGACCCTTCGCTTGCGCGCTTTCCGTACGGCCCCGTCTTCGCGTAGGCGCGCCAACGGTAGGTCAGGCCGTGAGGCGCCGTACCAGCCCGACCAGGGCGGAGCGCTCGGCGTCCGGGCCGGCCTCGACCGCGGCCGGCAGCAGCATCCGGGCCAGTTGCGGCATGGTGAACCAGACGGCGGTCAGCGAGACCACCGCGTGCAGCAGCTGCCCGGCGCTCAGTTCGCCGGTGAGGGCGCCGGTGCGTTGTGCGTGGGTGATGGCCGCGAGCTTCTGCGCGTAGTGGTCGGTGCGCTCGCACTGGGCGGCGACGCGGTCTGCGCACTGGAGGCCCTCCCAGGCCTGGAGGCGCATGAAGTGCGGGTGGGCGCGGTGGTAGTCGAAGACCCGGCCGGCGTAGTCGGCGAGGTCCACGGCTTGTTCCGGATCCAGGGGGACGGCCGCGGCGAGCTTCTCCAGCTCTGCTTCGAGCACGGCGACGAACAGCTTCTCCTTGCTGCCGAAGTACTGGTAGATCCGCTCCTTGTTCACACCCGCGCGCGTGGCGACCCGGGCGACCCTGGCCCCGTCCGGCCCGAACTCGGCGAACTCCTCCACCGCCGCGTCGAGCAGGAGTTGTTTGGTGCGTGCTGTGTCCCAGGCCATGGGGGCACTCTACTGCCGCGCCCACGGATCCAACCGTACGGTTGGACTTTGGATCACGCCCTGTGCCAGACTCCAACCATCTGGTTGGATATGAACTCCGACCGCGGCATATGAACCCAGGGGAACCGCCATGTCTTCCACCACGCCGTCCACGACCCCGCCGGCACCGACCGCTCCCACCGGGCCGTCGGTCCACCGCCGCGCCTTCATCACGTGGCTGGCCGTCTACCCGACCATTACCCTCGTCATCGCCCTGCTCGGACCGGCCATGGAGGATCTGCCGCTGGTCCTGCGCACCATGATCCTGACGGTGGTCGTCATTCCGATCGCCGCCTACGTACTGATCCCCGCCCTGATGAAGGCCAACGCCGCCCTCGGCTCTGCCGGCCGCCGGTGAGCAGGGGCATGACGACCTCTTATGTCCGCCTGCCGAAGTCGACGTGCCGGCATACGTCCGCGTGAACATCCCTGTGCGTCAATATGACTGGCGGGCTCGGGCCGTCACCGATCAATATGAACGCATGAGTGACCAGCCAGCACGATGGAGCCAGGCAACCGTCTACCCCGACATGTGGGCTGACCCGGACGACGACCCCCGCGACAGCAACGGAGCAAGTCCGGACGGCGAGCTGGCGACGCTGCAGGACTACCTGACGAACTACCGCACCACCCTGCGCATGAAGTGCGAGGGCCTGGATGCGGAGCAGCTGGCCCGGCGGTCGGTTCCGCCGTCGACCATGTCGCTGCTCGGGCTGCTTCGGCACCTCGTGGAGGTGGAACGGGACTGGCGCAACTGGATCAGCGACGGTGATCCGGTGCCGAAGCTGTACGGCGAGCGCGACGCGGACTTCAACGGAGCTGTCGCCGCCCGGGCCGAGGTCGACGCCGCGTACTCCGCGCTGGAGCGCGAGCAGGCCGCGACCGACGCCGCGCTGGCCGAGCACCCCGATCTGGGCGAGCGTCTCGGTAAGGACGGGATCGCGGTCCGGGAGCTGATGGTGCACAGGATCGAGGAGTACGCCCGTCATTGCGGCCACGCCGACCTGTTGCGCGAGTGCATCGACGGAAGAGTGGGCCAGTGACAACGGCCGGGGCGGCGAGCGGGAGTCGCTAGGCGGCGCCCGCCACCGTCAGCACCGCCACCGGCAAGAGCAGCATCCACTGCGGCAGCCGCAGCAATGGCTTTGGCCAGCCGACCGAGAGTGTGACGACGAGAAAAGCGACCGCGTAGGCGATGAAGTGTGCGGCCACGAACCACGCCACCGGGCCCGTGTTCGACGTACCGTCCGTCAGCGCGAGGTAGACGAGAGCGACCGCGGACAGCGTCAGGTCGACGCTCACCATGTGCCACACGGCATGAAGGACGCGCTTGGGTTCGTCTGCCAGTGCGCAGGAGAGCAGCGGGCGGACCACATCCCGGTGGCCGGCGATGACGTGTGTCGCGGCCACACCGGACGCGGTGATACCCGCTGCGAGGAGCCAGCCGTTCATCGGATCTCGATTCCCTTGGCTATCACGGCAGCCAGCCGGTCGGCCAGCTGCGGGTCGGGGTGCTCCCCGACCAGACCGACGTGGAAGAACACGGCTCCGGCCAGGGCGTCCAGGACCAGGTCCGCAGGCGTGCCGGCCGCCATCTCCCCGCGCAGCACGGCGCGTTCGAAGACGATCAGCAGTCGTTCTTTCGACGGGGCGAGGAAGTCGGCGCGGATGCGCCGCTTGAGCACCGGATCGGCGGCGAAGTCAGCGAGCAGTCCGGGGAGCGCCGCCACGGCGGCAGGCGCGCGGAACTCGTCGAGCAGGCCACGCAGCAATACGGTCAGGTCTCCGGCCAGCGTTCCCGTGTCCGGAACCGGAGCCTGGTCGGTGGTCGTGAACACGGCCTCGAAGACCAGCTCGGCCTTGCCCGGCCAACGCCGGTAGATCGTGTCCTTGCCTACGCCGGCACGGGCGGCCACCGCGCCGATCGACGTGGCGGCGTAGCCGACTTCGACCACGAGATCTGCGGCCGCCCGGACGATCGCCTCGTGCGAGCGGCGATCCCTGGGGCGCCCACGGGCAGGCGGAGAGGAACTCATAGCGTTACTTTACGGGTCGACCCGTTTGATAAACAACCCGCTCGACGCCGCGGTGTCGCCAACACGGCCGAAAGCCGCAGGAACGCCGCCTCCCGATGGGGCCCGGCCGTCAGGCCTCGCCGTGGGCCTCGCTCTGGGCCTCGCCCTGGGCCTCGGCGTCCCCGGCAAAGGCGGTCCGCAGGTACGCGGCTGCTTGCTGGAGGGCACGGCTACCCGCGTCCAGAGCGCCTGCCATGGCGAAGAAGCCGTGGGCCACGCCCGGATAGCGCGTGGACTCGACCGGGACACCGCTGTCGCGCAGCAGCTGGGCGTACTGCTCGCCCTCGTCGCGCAGCGGGTCGTACTCGGCGGTGATGACCAGAGCCGGTGGCAGACCGGCGTGGCAGGATGCGCGCAGGGGGGATACGAGGGGGCTCTTTCCGTCCTCGGGGGAGGTCAGGTAGTTGTCCCAGTACCACTGCACGGATCGGTCGTTGAACAGCAGCGGATCGGTGTTCTCGCGCCGGGACGGGGTGTCCGCGAGGTAGTCCGTGTTGGGGTAGACGAGCAGTTGGGCCAGGATGGCCGGGGCGCCCGCGTCCCGCGCCATGAGGGTCATGGCGGCGGTGAGGTTCCCACCGGCGCTGTCACCGCCGACAGCGATACGCGAGGGGTCACCGCCCAGCCGCGCGGCGTGCTCGGCGGTCCAGCGCAAGCCCGCGAAGCAGTCCTGGACCGCGGCGGGGAACTTGTGCTCCGGTGCGAGGCGGTATCCCACCGCGATGGTGAGGCAGCCGGCGGCATTGGCCAGGCTCCGGCAGATGGCGTCGCTCGTCTCGATGCTGCCCAGTGTCCAGCCGCCGCCGAAGAAGTAGACCAGTACGGGCAGGGGGCCTTGGCCGGCCTCCGGCCGGTAGACCCGGACAGGCAGCGGTCCGGCGGGGCCCGGTATCGACTCGTCCCACACCTCACGCACGGGCTCAGGCTCTCCCGCGTCGGCCTGGACAGCGGCCAGGTCGGCCGCTCTGGCCTCGGCGAGTGTCATCTCGTACAACGGCCTGGCGCCTTGCGCGGCACGCTGGTCGTACAGGGCTTGAAGCTGCGGATCAAAAGGCATGGTCTCTCCCGTCGGGTCCGGTTGACAGCTCATGGGGCCCCGACTAGAAAGGGTCGAGCTCGCCCAGGCCCATGGCGCGCAGGGTGTGATTCGCCATGTGCAGGTGGCCGGCCGCGTTCGGGTGGGCCGGATCGTCGAGCCACGGAATCGGATCGTCCGTGCCGTGGTGCTCCAGCCAGTGGGCCTCGTGGTCGACCAGCAGCGCGCCGGTGTCCGCTGCGATCTCCCGTACGGCCTGGCAGTACGCGGGAAGTGCCGCGCGCCGGTCACGGCCTGAGAAGCTGACCAAGGCCGGCGTGTGCAGCACGACCTGCGTACGCCGCCCGGCTCCGGTGCTGATCCGGCGCATCGCGTCGCGGAACTGGGGGAGCCCGGCCTCCCCGGCGAGGCAGTCGTTGGTGCCGAGGGATACGGAGAGCACATCCGGCTCGAAGCGGCCGATGAGGCGGTCGTGCGCCGCCAGTACGTCGGCGGCTCCCCACGCGGAGACCCCGGTGTTGATCACGACGTCGCTGAGCCGGCCCAGCTGCCACCGGACCCGCTCGTGCAGGTGCTCGACCCAGCCGCGGGCGCCATGGGTGTGCAATACGGCCTGGGTGATGCTGTCCCCGGTCGCCACCCACGTCATAGGTCCGTCCGACAGCCTGATCATGGCGTGCCCCTCCCCTGCGTCCGGTCGCCGCGCCTCCCCGACGACCGCGGTGCCCCATCAGTAGGACATGCTGCCCGCCCAAGATCACCTGCGCAATGCCGGCCTTAGCCTACCGGCGGGATGGGGGCTGTAGCGGCGGGATGGGGGCCGCCTTGATCAGCCCCCGCCTCCGGCCAGGAGTCTCAACTCAAAGCCTGCGGTTCAGCCGCAGTAGGTGTTGCGCAACAGCGTGTTGATCCGCTTGCCGTCAGCCTCAGTCACGTTGTGCTGGTCGGTGCTGAACCGCCGGGCGGCGACCTGGTCCGGGTTGGCGACATTGCGCTGGAGGTCCGCGCACTGGGCATCGGCCTTACCGGTGTCCTGCGGTGTGCCGAGTGCGGGGTCGATGTAGCGCAGGTTGCTTTGGAGCGCGACGACGCGTGCGGCGCGGAACGCCTCCTCGACTGGGGAGCTCGCGTCCGGAGCGGGGCCCGCCGGCAGACCGTCGTCCGTCGGGACGGGGGTTGCGGTGGACGGCTCGGCGGGGGTCGCCGACGGACCCGGCGATTGCGCAGCCGTGCTCGCCGAGGTCGGGGCGGCCGACGGACGGACCGGGGCGGCCTTGTCCGTACCCTCGCTCCCGCACCCCGCCAGGAGGAGTGCCACACCGGGGGCGCCGCGTACAAGGAGGACGTTCGGGCGGCGCGTGGAAAACATCCGGGGCATGGGCTCCACTCCGTGTCGTACCCGGCTCGCTGTGGGCGGTGCGACTCAGCGTCCCACAGGGTGCGGACGGCCAACAGAGGCGCAGGCCCGCGGGAAGCGCCCGTACGGTGGTCGCCAGCAGAGGCCGGTCCGGCTGGGCGCACGGGTCTTCGAGCGCCCAGCCGCCGGGTACCGCTGACACCAGCCGGTGCGGCGTTCCTGCCCGCTGCCCGTCAGTGTCTGGACGCCGCCGAGCGCGCGGCCACCGACGTCGCCGCGGCCGTCGGCGAGGTACGCGGACAGCTCGCCGTGGGCCTGATCCCCACCATCGCCGCGGTGGACATAGCCGGAGCTTTGCGGGACTTCCACCAGCAGTAGCCGCACGTGCGCATCAACCTGCACGCGGGGTGGGGGCGAGCGACGAACTCGCCGAGCAGGTCAAGCAGGGGGCCATTGAGGTGGCCTTCCTCGCGCTGCCCACCACGGCGCGCGTCGAAGGCGTCCACGCCCGTGAACTCGCCCGCGACCGGCTCATGGCCGTGGTCCGTGTCGAGTACGTCATCCGGAGCCGCGCCAGCCGCACGCCCGCGGCGACCGCGTTCCTCACCATGCTCGGATCCCGGATGTCTTCGGCGCGCGAAAGAGAGGGAAGAGCCAGAGGGAAGAGCCCCGTCGAATGGTCGACGGGGCTCTTACGTTCACCCAGCACGGGAGCTCTGCGCTCCGCGGGCTGAACAGCAGGGGCGGCAGGATTTGAACCTGCGGCCTTCGGTTTTGGAGACCGGCGCTCTGGCCAGCTGAGCTACACCCCTTCGGCGAGACCAACCATGGCATGGCGCACGCCGAAGATCCACCGAATTCCTCGATCAACCGGGTGGAAGTTCCGCGCGGGTGTGCGCGCCGGAGGACGTCAGCCATGCGATCAGGTCGGCGTTCTTGCCGGTCAACGCCTTGTCCAGCGGCGTGAGCCCGTCGTAGCCGATCCAGTCGATGTCCGCCCCCTGAGACAGCAGGCAGCGGGCGGTGGGCAACCGGCCGCCGTGACAGGCGCCCCAGAAGGCGCTGGTGACCTCCTCCGCACAGGCGCCCGCCGCGAGGAACTCCTCGACCTGGTCGAGGAGACCGAGGGCCGCGGCGTCTTGGAGGCTCGGGCGGGCGCCGTGGTCGAGCAGTCGGCGCGCCGCCTGCCACTGTCCGAACCCGCACGCGTCCGCGAGGGGTGAGCCGCCGCCGAGGACGGCGCCCGGAGCTTCGATGTCGGCTCCCACGGCGACGAGGGCGTCGATCGCGGCCACGTCGTCGTTGCTCGCGGCCCAGTGCAGCGGTGTTTCGGCATGCGCTCCGTCGAAACGGGCGCCCGGGTCGGCTCCGGCGGCGGCCAGGATGCCGATCACCTCCGCGGTGTGGGGGTAGTGGCCGGGCCAGTCGGTGGCGACGTGCAGCAGAGCGCGCCCACCCGCGCCCGCACCGCGCTGGACGATCCGGGCGGCCGCGAGGCCGGGGTGCGCTTCCAAGAGCCGTCGCAGTGCGGCCCGATCGCCACCCCGGATCGCGGCCGTGACGGCGACGGCGAGCGGGTCGCCGGATGCGAGGGAGTCCATGCACGTCCTTCCTGAGCCCGGCGACCAGCCTAGGTCCTGTCGTCAAACTAGCTGCACCAGCAGGGACCTTGACGACGAGGCCTACGGAGGCCGAGAGGCAACAGACCGGGCGGCGAGTCGGCGGGACCTCCCGACGTATGGCCACCCCTGGTGCTGCCCGCCGGGGCGGGAGCCCTTCGCGGAGGCCCGCGCCGGACTCGCGTAGTCGCAGGCTTACCCGCCAAGTACCCGCCGGGTACGCGCGGGTATCGGGGCTGTGCGAAAGTGCCCGGATGACCCACGAGAAGATCACCGCAGCCGCCGCGGGCACCTGGAAGCTCGGTGACCTCACCGTCAACCGCCTCGGCTTCGGCGCGATGCGCCTGACGCACCTCGCCGACGGCTCCCCGAGCGACCGCGAGCGGGTGACGGGCGTGCTGCGGCGGGCCGTCGAACTGGGTGTCAACCACATCGACACCGCCGCCTTCTACTTCTCCCCGCTGCGCTCGGCCAACGAGCTGATCAACCGGGCCCTCGCCCCGTACGCCGACGAGCTCGTCATCACCACCAAGGTCGGTCCGGGCCGGGACGCGGCCGGCGAGTGGTGGTGGGCCGAGCCCGGGCAGCTGCGGGGGCAGGTGGAGGAGAATCTGCGCCACCTGGGCCGCGATCACCTGGACGTGGTCAACCTGCGCATCAAGCGCCGGGAGACCACGGGCTCCATAGCCGAGCACTTCGGGGCCCTCGCCGAGCTGCGCACCGCGGGGCTGATCCGGCATCTGGGGATTTCGAACGCCCGGCCCGACCACCTCGCCGAGGCGCGGGCCATCGCGCCCGTGGTGTGCGTGCAGAACCCGTACGGAATCGGTTCCCCTGCCGAAGACCACGCCTTCCTCGACGCGTGCGGGGAAGCGGGCATCGCCTTCGTGCCCTTCTTCGCCATCGCGGGGGCGGGCAAAGAGGCGGGGGCGAGTACGGAGGACGACTCCGCCCAGGTGCGCGCCGTGGCCGAGTCCCTCGGGGTGTCCGCGGCGCAGGTGCGGCTCGCCTGGACGCTGAACCGCGGGCCGCACGTGCTCGGCATCCCGGGCACCGGCAACCCGGACCACCTGGTGGAGAACATCGCCGCGGCCGGGATCGAGCTCTCACCGCAGGACGTCGCCCGGCTGTCGTCCGCCGCCTGAGTCCCGGCGCGGCCGGCCGCCCGCGCCGGCCTCCCGCGCTGGCGACCCGCGCCGACCCGCACCGCGACGCGCCCCGCGTCAGGCGCCGGCCGGGTGCAAGGTGGCCTCGCCCGTCACCCGTACGCCGGTGCGCCCGCCGGGTCGTACGGGCGCCGGACCGGACACCCGGACCTCGACCGGTTCCGCCAGGCCGTCCACGGCGACGGTGACCATGGCGTCGTGACCGTAGAAGCGGACGCTGGTCACCGTGCCCGCGGCCTCCGCCGAGGCGGCGTCGGTCAGCCGGAGTTGCTCGGGCCGCAGGAGCACGAGTCCCTCCCGCAGGCCGCCCTCGTGCGTGCCCGCGAGCGGGACGCGCCCGAGGGCGGTCGCCGCCGCCCCCCGGCTCGCGGTGCCGGGGACCATCACCGCGTCGCCCACGAAGGCGGCCACCCACGGGTCCGCCGGGCGGCGGTACACGTCCTCGGGGCTGCCGCACTGCGCCACCCGGCCGTCCCGGACGACGGCGACGAGGTCCGCCGTGGACAGGGCCTCCTGCTGGTCGTGCGTCACCATGACGGCGGTGGCCCCGGTGGCCTGGAGGGCGGCCCGCACATCGGCCCGTACGCCGGCCCGCAGGGCGCTGTCGAGGGCGTTGAACGGCTCGTCGAGCAGTACCAGTTGGGGGCTCGGCGCCAGTGCGCGGGCGAGGGCGACGCGCTGCTGCTGGCCGCCGGACAGCTCGTGCGGCATGCGGTCGCCGTAGCCGGCGAGCCCGACCAGTTCCAGCATCTCCTCGACGCGCGGGCGGCGAGCACCGCGGTCGAGGCCGGTCAGGCCGAAGGCGATGTTGCCGGCCACGCCGAGGTGCGGGAAGAGGGCGCCTTCCTGGGGGACGATGCCGATGCGGCGCCGCTCGGGCGGGAGATGGAGGCCGGGCCCGCCGAGGGTGCGCCCGCCGATGGCGACGGTGCCCGTGTCCGCGCGCAGGAACCCGGCGACGATGCGCAGGAGCGTGGTCTTGCCGCAGCCCGAGGGGCCGAGGACGGCCGTCAGCGCGCCGGCGGGGACGGTGAGGTCGAGTCCGTCGAGGACGGCGGGGCCGGCGCCGTACGCCTTGGTCAGTCCCGTGATCTGCAGGTCACTCATGTGCGGTGCCTTCCGAGGAGGTAGGACGGGACGGCGGCCAGCAGGATGAGGGCCGCGGCGTAGGGCGCGGCGGCGGCGAACGATCCGGTTCCGGTCTCGGTCCACAGGCGGGTGGCCAGGGTGTCCATGCCGGTGGGGCGCAGTACGAGCGTCGCGGGGAGTTCCTTCATGCACACGACGAAGGTCAGCGCGGCGCCGGCGGCGACGCCGGGGGCCGCCAGCGGCACGGTGACCTCGTGCAGTACGCGCAGCGGGCTGCGGCCGAGCGAGCGGGCGACGTCCTCCAGCACCGGCGGGGACTGGAGGACCGCCGCCCGGGTGGCGGCCACCGCGACGGGCAGGAACAGCACGGCGTACGCGCAGACCAGCAGCGGGAGTTCCTGGTAGAGCGGCTCGGCGTAGCGGACGGCGAAGAAGACCAGGGACAGGGCGACGGTGATGCCGGGGAGCGCGTGGCCCGCGTAGGCGGACTGTTCCAGGAGGTGCGCCGCTCGGCCGCGGTAGCGGGCCGCGATCACTCCGACGGGCAGCGCGAGGAGGGTGGTGAGCGCGGCGCCCGCGGCCGCGACGCCGAGGGTCGTGGCCGCGGTGTCGAGGAGGCCGGCCGGGTCCCAGGTCGCGGAGTTCCCGACGGCCAGCCAGTACGCGAGCGTGCCCAGCGGGGTGAGGACGGCGATGGCGGTGACGGCCGTGCACCAGGCCAGCGCGGGCGTCCGCCAGCGGCCCAGCGGCAGCGGGAGCGCCGGCCGCGCGGTGCCGCCGCCGGTGCGGGCGTGGCCCGCGCGGCCGCGGGTGTATGCCTCGGCGGCGACCAGTGCGACGGTCAGCACCACGAGGACGACGCTGAGCGCGGCGGCGGGCGTGCGGTCGAAGCTCGCCCGGTAGGAGGTGTAGATGCCGCGGGTGAAGGTGTCGTACCGCATCAGGGACACGGCACCGAAGTCGGAGAACACGTACAGCGCGACGAGTACGGCGCCGCCCGCGGCGGCGGGGCGCACCTGCGGCAGGGTGACGCGCAGGAAGGTCCGCACCGGTCCGTGGCCGAGCGAGCGGGAGACCTCCTCCTGCGCCGGATCGGTGCCGCGCAGTGCGGCGGTGACGGGCAGGTAGACGTACGGGAAGCTCACCAGCGTCAGCGCGAGGGCCGCGCCGGTGAAGCCCGCGAGGCCGGGGAGTACGGACAGCCAGGCGAAGGCGGCGACGTAACTGGGCACGGCCAGCGGCAGGGTGACCAGGACCGACCAGGCGCGGGCGCCGGGCAGGGCCGTACGCACGGTCAGCCAGGCCAGGGACACGCCCAGCAGCAGGCAGGCGGTCACGACGACGGCGGCCAGGCCGAGGCTCCGGCCGAGCAGTTGGGCGGTCCGCTCGTTGGCGACGACGTCCCAGGCGAAGGCGGGGCCGCGCTCCAGGGAGCGGACGGCGAGGTATCCGAGGGGCAGCAGCGCGAAGAGCGCGGCGACGGCCGCGGGGATCAACAGGGCGGCGGACGGGCGGCGTTCGGCGCGCGGCCGCCCGGCCGGCGGGGTGGCGCCGGCCGGGCGGGCGAGCGGGGACGCGGCGGGACCCGCCGGCGCGGCGGGATCCGGGGAGTGCATGACGGCTCAGACCATCCCGACGTCCTGCAGCATCTTCAGGGTCTCCTGAAGGGATTCGAGCTTGCCGAGGTCGATCTTCGGGGCGTCGAGGGAAGCCAGCGGCGGGAGGTCCTTGACCGAGCTGTTCACTCCGGCGGCCAGCGGGTATTCCTTCGTCTCGTCGGCGAAATACTTCTGCGCCTTCTCCGAGAGCAGGAAATCGACGGCTTTCTGCGCCGCCGGCGTCTGCGGGCTGCCCTTGACGATGCCGACGCCCGCCGTATTGACGAGGGCTCCGGGGTCGCCGCCCGGCAGGAAGTGGATCTTGGCACGGACCTTGTCGGCGCCCTTCTCGGCGACCTGCTCGTACCAGTAGTAGTGGTTGACCAGACCGAGGGAGACCTCGCCCTTGCCGACGCCTTCCAGCACCTTGAGGTTGTTGTCGTACACCTTGGGCTGGTTGGCCTTGAGGCCCTTGAGCCAGGTACGGGTGGCGTCGTCGCCCTCCAGTACGCGCATGCCGGTGACGAAGGCCTGGAAGGAGGCGTTGGTCGGGACGTAGCCGATCTTGCCCTTCCACTCGGGCTTGACCAGGTCGTGCACGCTGTCGGGCACCTTGGAGACCTGGCCGGGGTGGTACGCGAGGACGCGCACGCGCCCCGAAGTGCCGACCCAGTCACCCGCACCGCCGCGGAAGGCCTGGTCGACCTTGTCCAGCGACTCCTGGGGCAGTTTCTCCAGCAGGCCCTTGCCGGAGAGCGCGCCGAGGGCGCCGGCGTCCTGCGAGAAGAACAGGCCCGCCTTGGTCTTGCCGCCCTCTTCCTGGATCTGGGCCGCGAGTTCGGCGCTCTCGCCGTAGCGGACGGCGACGGTGGTGCCGACTGCCTTCTCCAGTTCGTCGAGGAGGGGCTTGACCAACTTCTCGTTGCGGCCCGAATAGATCACGAGCCCGGCGTCGTCCTCGTCGCTGCCGCAGCCCGCGACGGCGGGGAGGAGGAGCGCTGCCGCGAAGAGCGCGGACAGCCGTCGGGCCAAGGGGCGTCGCATGGGATGCCTTCCTGCGTGGGCAGCGTGGACCACGCGAGCAGCGTGAACCGGTGAACGCCCAATAAGTAAGGTAAAGCTAACCTAAAGGTCAAGGGTGACGCACACAACGTTTTGATCGCTGCGCGCAGGCGGCGGAGCCGACCCTACAGGTGAATTCCCTGTGGATCTTCAATGGGTGAGATGTGACATCTCTGTGACTATCCAATGAGGTAAGCCTTTCCTAAGATTCGGTGCGTGATTGCCGATTCCGGCCTGCTCCCAGGCGCCAAAACCGTCCCGTTCGCCGTCGGCCTCGCCGGCCACGGCGACCGCACGGCGGTCCTCACCGCCGACGGGCCGGTGACGTACAGCGAGCTCGCCGCGCACGTGGACGCGACGGCCCGCCGCCTCGGCCCGCACCGCCGGCTGGTCCTGCTCGTCGGCGCCAACACCCTCGGCGCTCTCATCGTCCACCTCGCGGCCCTCGCCGCCGGGCACCCCGTCCTGCTCGTGCCGGGCGACCACCCCGAAGCCGTGCAGGCGCTCGTCGACGCGTACGACCCGGACGTGGTGGCGCGCCCCGAGGGCGGCGAGTGGGTCCTGGACGAGCGGCGCCCGGTCTCGGCGCACGTCCTGCACCCCGACCTCGCCCTGCTGCTCAGCACCTCCGGCTCGACCGGATCGCCGAAGCTGGTCCGGCTGTCGCACGAGAACCTGCAGGCCAACGCGGAGTCGATCGCCTCCTACCTGGGCATCGTGGACACCGACCGCGCCGCCACCACCCTGCCCATGCACTACTGCTACGGCCTCTCCGTCATCCACAGCCATCTCCTGCGGGGCGCCGGCCTGATCGTCACGGACCTGTCGGTCTCCGAGCCCTGCTTCTGGGACCTCTTCCGGACCGCCCGAGGAACCACCTTCGCGGGCGTCCCGTACACCTTCGACCTGCTCGACCGGGCCGGCTTCGCCGCGATGGAACTGCCCGACCTGCGCTACGTCACCCAGGCGGGCGGGCGGCTCGCGCCCGACCGGGTCAAGCGGTACGCCGCCCTGGGCCGGGCCGCGGGGTGGGACCTGTTCGTGATGTACGGCCAGACCGAGGCGACGGCCCGGATGGCCTACCTCCCCGCGGCCCTCGCCGAGAAACGCCCCGAGGCCGCCGGAATCGCCGTCCCCGGCGGTTCCTTCCGCCTCCGCCCCTTGCCGGACTGGCCGGGCGAGGGCACCGGCGAGCTGGTGTACTCCGGACCCAACGTCATGCTGGGCTACGCCCGCACCCCCGAGGACCTCGCACTGGGCCGGACGGTGGACGAGCTGCACACCGGCGACGTGGCCCGGCTCGCGGCGGACGGCCTCTACGAGATCATCGGCCGCCGCAGCCGCTTCGTGAAGATCCTCGGCCTGCGCATCGACCCCGGACAGGTCGAGGCGCTGCTCGCCCGGCACGGCTTCACCGCCCTGTGCGCCGGCGACGATGAAGCGCTCGCCATCGCCGCCGTCAGCTCCCCCGGCGGTGGGGCCGGTGGGACCGGTCCCGGCGTGACCGGTCCCGGCTCCGTCCGGGTCGGCGAGATACCCGCCGGCGCTGGCGACGCCCGCCGGATACGGAAACTCGTGACGGGCGCGTGCGGTCTGCCCGCGCACGCGGTCCGGGTCCGCGTCGTGTCCCAGCTCCCCCGCCTGCCGACGGGCAAGCCCGACTACCGGGCCGTGCGCGAAGCGGCCCGCCCCGCCGCCCGAGAGCCCGCGGCGGGGCCGGACCCCGCGCCCGGCGCGGCTCCCGAATCCCTGTGCGCCCTGTACGCCCTGGTCCTCGACCGGTCGGCGGCCGAGGTGACGCCGGACAGTTCCTTCGTCAGCCTGGGCGGCGACTCCCTCTCGTACGTCGAGATGTCACTCCACCTGGAGCAGCGGCTCGGCCACCTGCCGCCGCACTGGCACACGACACCCATCCGTGAACTCACCTCCCCCGGGCGGCCGGCGCGGTCCCGCGGCCGCGCCCTGGAGACCGGGGTCGCGCTGCGCGCCATGGCGATCTTCTGCATCGTCGGCTCCCACATCCAGGTCTTCGGGATCAAGGGCGGCGCGCACCTGCTGCTCGCCCTCGCGGGCTACAACTTCGCGCGTTTCCACCTCACCCCCGCCGGACGGGGCGAGCGGATCCGGCGGATCTGGGTCAGCGTGGCCCGCGTCGCGCTGCCCTCCATGGCCTGGATCGGCTTCGTCCGCCTCTTCTCCGACGACTACACCCTGGCCAACCTCCTGCTGCTCGACAGCGTGCTGGGGCCACAGGACAGCAAGACGGGCATGCACTTCTGGTTCATCGAAGCGCTCGTCTACATCCTCATCACCGCCGTCGCCGTCCTCAGCCTGCCGGTCGTGGACCGGGCCGAACGGCGCTTCCCGTACGCGCTGCCGCTGACGCTGGCGGCCGTGGGACTGCTCACGCGGTACGACCTCCTGGGCCTGCCGGACCGTACGCTGATCCCGGACGCGATCACCGTCTTCTGGTTGTTCGCGCTGGGCTGGGCCGCGGCCAAGGCCGGTACCGTACCCCGGCGCCTGGCGGTCACCGCCGCGGCGGTGGCCACGGTGCCCGGCTTCTTCCCGGGCGACCCGGGGCGGGAGGCGATCATCGCCGCCGGATTCGCGCTCCTGGTGTGGGTCCCCGCCCTGCCGAGCCGGGAGCGAGTCAACCGAATGGCCGGATTGCTCGCGTCCAGTTCCCTGTACATCTACCTGACCCACTGGCAGGTCTTCCCGCTCGTCGAAGGGTTCTCCCGGCACCTGGCGTTCCTGGCCTCGCTCGCCTTCGGCGTCGCCTACGCCACCGCCGCGACCCGCCTGATGCGCGCGCTGCCCTCACCGCGCCACTGGCGGCCGTTTCTCCGGCTCACCCGCCTCGGAGCGAGCCGTTCCGGCGCGGTCCGTCCCGGCCCGGCGGCCTCGCCCGTGACGACATCAGTACGCCGCCCGAACGGACTTCCTGATAAGTGTTCCGGATAACTGTTATCGAGGCGGGCCCAGATGGTCTCCGAAGCATTGGGCATCATCGACCGCCGGTACGGACAGGGAACATCACATGAGTACTGAGGACACGGCAGCGCTGGTGGCTGCGGCCCGCGCGGGCGATCCCCGCGCGCAGGACGAGCTCGTCAGCGCCCATCTGCCGCTGGTCTACAACATCGTCGGACGGGCCCTGAACGGGTCCTGCGACGTGGACGACGTGGTGCAGGACACGATGCTGCGGGCGCTCGACGGGCTGGCCGGTCTGCGCGCCGAGGAGAGCTTCCGGCCCTGGCTCGTGGCGATAGCGATGAACCGGGTACGGGCGCACTGGCAGGCCCGGCAGAGCGGCTTCGGGGCGAGCGGCCTGGAGGCCGCCGGGGACGTCGCCGACCCGGGTGCCGACTTCGCCGACCTGACCATCGTCCGCCTCCAGCTGGCGGGGCAGCGCCGGGAGACGGCCCGCGCCACGCGCTGGCTGGATCCGGACGACCGCGCCCTGCTGTCCCTGTGGTGGCTGGAGTGCGCGGGGGAGCTGACCCGGGCGGAGGTGGCCGCCGCGCTGGAGCTGTCCCCGCAGCACACGGCCGTGCGGGTGCAGCGGATGAAGGCGCAGCTGGAGTCGGCGCGGGTGGTGGAGCGGGCCCTGGAGGAGCAGCCGCCGTGCGACGGGCTGCGGGACGTGGCGGCCGGCTGGGACGGGCGGCCCTCGGCGCTGTGGCGCAAGCGAATAGCCCGGCACGCGCGTGAATGCGTACGGTGCTCCGGTCTTTGGAGCGGTCTGGTGCCCGCGGAGGGGCTGCTGGCCGGGCTGGCCCTCGTACCGGTCTCGGCGGGCCTGCTGGCGAGCGTGCGCTCGGCCGGAGCGGGCGGCTTCGAGCTCGCTGGCGCGGACTTCGCCGACGGCGGTGCGGCGGACCTCGGTGGTGCGGCCGACTTCGCCGACGCGGCGACCCAGCTGTCCCCGGCCGTGTCGGGCCCGGGCCGGACGGCCCGGCGCCATGGGGGCCGCCCGGGCTCGCCGGACGGCGGCGATCCGGGCGGGGCCGGCCGCGGGGCGGTGCGCAAGCGCCGGCGCGGGCGCCGCAGGGTGATCGGCGGCGCGGTGATCGCCGCGTGCGTCGCGGGCGGCGGGCTGGCCTACCTCGGGGGGCTCCCCGGTTCCGGCTCCGGGGCGGACACGGGCCCGGACTCGCCCCTGGCGGCGCTCTCGGCCACCGAATCGCCCGGCGCGGCCTCGGGGGCGGCCTCGCCCTCATCCTCGCCGTCCGCTTCCTCCTCCGCCTCGCCGTCCACCGCGGCCTCGCCCTCACCCTCGGCCTCCGCGTCTGCCGGCCCGTCCGCCGGGAGCCCGAGTACGAGCTCCAGCCCGACCCCCGCGCAGACCCGCAGCAGTTCCCCGGCACCGCGCACCTCGGCGCCGTCCCCGGCTCCCGCGCCGCAGGGCCCGGCGGGTCAGGTCGTGGCCCTGGTCAACGAGGAGCGGGCGGCGGCCGGTTGCGGCCCTGTCAAGGAGGACCCGCAGCTGCGTGCGGCCGCCCAGGGGCATTCCGCGGACATGGCGGCGCGGGACTTCTTCTCGCACACCAACCCCGACGGCGAGGACCCGGGCAAGCGGACGACGGATGCCGGGTACCGCTGGTCGACGTACGGGGAGAACATCGCCAAGGGGCAGCAGACTCCGCAGCAGGTCATGGACGCCTGGATGAAGAGCCCGGGGCACCGGGCGAACATCCTCAACTGCGCCTTCGAGGACATCGGCGTGGGCATCCACCGGGGTGCGGGCGGCCCGTGGTGGACGCAGAACTTCGGCGCCCGCTGACCGACCGTCCGACGCGCGCCGACCCGGCGCCCGCCCGCTGGTCGGCGCTGCCCCGACCCGGCGGCCGGTGCGGCGTGCTCAGCCGCTACGGACCCGAGCCGGCCGCCGGTCCCGCCGCCACGAGCCAGCGGTAGTGCAGCTCGGGGCGGCCGACCTGGCCGTACCGGGGGGTGCGGTCGGCGCGGCCGGTGTCCACCAGGTGCTCCAGGTAGCGGCGGGCGGTGATCCGGGAGGTCCCGGCCGCCTCGGCCGCCCCGGCGGCCGTCAGCCCCTCCGGCGCCGCCCGGAGCAGCGCGGCGACCCGGTCCAGGGTCGGCGCGCTGAGCCCCTTGGGCAGTTCGGCGGGACGGGGCGCGCGCAGGGCCGCCATGGCCCGGTCCACGTCGTCCTGGCCGGCCGCCTCGCCCGCGGTCGCGCGGAACTCGGCGTAGCGCAGGAGACGTTCGCGCAGGGTGGGGAAGGCGAAGGGTTTCAGCACGTACTGCACCACGCCGAGCGAGACGCTCTCGCGGACCACGGCGAGGTCCCGCGCCGAGGTCACCACGATCACGTCGACGGGGTGTCCGGCGGCCCGCAGCCCCCGGGCGAAGCGCAAGCCGTGGCCGTCGGGCAGCCCCAGGTCGAGGAGAAGCAGGTCGACGCGGGTCCGCTCCAGGGCCCGCGTCGCCCCGGCCAGTGAGTGGACGACGCCGACCGCAGTGAAGCCGGGCACCCGGCCGACGTACAGGGCGTGGGCGTCGGCGGCGACCGGTTCGTCCTCGACCACCAGCACCCGGACCTCGGCGCCGCCGCTCACGCGGACCCGCCCACGCTCGGCGGCGGCGTGGCGTGCGCGGAGCCCCGGCGCGGCTCCTGCGGCGACGACTGCCGCGTAGTCGACGGATGCTGCGGGGACGGGCGCCGCCTCGACGGATCCTGCGGTGACGCGTGCTGCGTAGCCGACGGGTCCTGCTGCGCCGCCGGCAGGCGTACGGTGAACTGCGCGCCCCCGTCCGGACCTTGGGCGGCGCTCACCTCGCCGCCGTGGCGCCGGGCCACCTGACGGACCAGCGCGAGGCCGAGCCCGCGGCCCTGCCCCTTTCCGGACCAGCCCCGGCGGAACACGTCCACCCCCTCGGGCAGACCCGGGCCGTTGTCGGCGACCCGGAGCAGCAGCTCATCCCCTTCCGGGCGCAGCGTGACCGCGATCCTGGCACCCGGGACGGCGGTGACCGCGTCGACGGCGTTGTCGATGAGGTTGCCGAGGACGGTGACCAGGTCGCGGGCCGGAGGTGCCCCGCTGCCGTCGATGGCCCTGCTGTCCGGGGTGACGACGAGTTCGACGCCCCGTTCGTGCGCCTGCGCGGCCTTGCCGAGCAGCAGCGCCACCAGCACCGGTTCGCCCACGGCGGTGACCACCTCGTCGGTGAGGGCCTGGGCGAGTTCCAGTTCGGCCGTGGCGAAGTCCACCGCCTCCTGCGCGCGGCCGAGTTCGATGAGGGAGACGACGGTGTGCAGCCGGTTGGCGGCCTCGTGGGCCTGGGAGCGCAGCGCCTGGGTGAAGCCCCGTTCGTGGTCGAGTTCCCCCGCGAGCGCCTGGAGTTCCGTGTGGTCGCGCAGGGTGATCACGGTGCCGCGGCGGCCGCCGCCCGCGACGGGCGCGCTGTTGACGACCAGCACCCGGTCCGCGGTCAGGTGCACCTCGTCGACCCGCGGCCGGTCCGCCAGCAGGGCGCCCGTCAGGGGCGCGGGGAGTCCCAGATCGGTGACGCCTCGGCCCCTGATCCCGCCCGGCAGACCCAGCAGCTCCCGCCCGGCGTCGTTGATCAGGGTGATCCTGCGCCGCCCGTCGAGCATCAGCAGACCTTCGCGGACCCCGTGCAGGGCGGCCTGGTGGTAGTCGTACATACCGCTCAGCTCGGCCGCGTTCATGCCGTGGGTGTGGCGGCGCAGCCGGGCGTTGACGATATAGGTACCGAGGCCCCCGAGGGCGAGGGCGCCCGCCGCGACCCAGGCCAGCGCCGAGAGCTGCTCCGCGAGGCGGTCGCTGATCGCCCGGACGGTGATTCCGGCGCTGACCAGGCCGACGACCCGGCCCCCGTCCGTCAGCGGGGTGACCACGCGGATCGAGGGCCCGAGGGTGCCGGTGTAGGTCTCGCTGAAGGTCTTGCCGCGCAGGGCCTGCGCGGTGTTGCTGAGGAAGGGCTCGCCGATGCGGCGCGGGTCCGGGTGGGTCCAGCGCCGCCCGTCGGGAGCCATGATCGTCACGAAGTCGACCCCGGAGTCGGTACGGACCCTCTCCGCGTAGGGCTGGAGCTCGCCGGAGGGGTCGCTCCCGCGCCCGGCGTCCCGTACGGCCTCGCGCACCGACGGGGAGTCGGCGACCGCGTGGGCGACCGCCGCGGCCTGCCGCCGGGCGGCTTCCTCGGCCTGGCCGCGCGCGGTGGCGTACGCGAAGACGGCGCACCCGGCGACGACCACGGCGACCAGCAGCACCTGCATGGCGAAGAGCTGGCCGGCGAGGCTGCGCGGGGGACGGGGACACCGGAACATGACGCTCAGTGTGCACCCGGCCGTGAACTCAATGAACGCAAGGGTGACCGGGGTCACAGCGGCGGGTGATGGTCTCCCGGAACGTATTTCACCACCAGGAGGCGACGTGGCCGCCAGGCGCGACAAGACCCACTATCTCTACATCGCGGTGATCGCCGCGGTGCTGCTCGGCATCGCCACCGGCTTCGCCGCTCCCGGCGTGGCCGTCGAGCTCAAGCCGCTGGGCACCGGCTTCGTGAGCCTCATCAAGATGATGATCTCGCCCGTGATCTTCTGCACGATCGTGCTGGGCATCGGCTCGGTCCGCAAGGCCGCCAAGGTGGGCGCCGTGGGCGGGCTCGCCCTGGGCTACTTCATGGCGATGTCCACGGTGGCGCTGGCGATCGGCCTGCTGGTCGGGAACCTGCTGGAGCCGGGCAGCGGACTGCACCTGACCGAGGCGGCGCGCAGTGCCGGTGAGGCCCAGGCGAAGGCGGGCGGGGCCGAGTCCACGACCGATTTCCTGCTCGGCGTCATCCCCACCACGCTGGTGTCCGCCTTCACCGGCGGCGAGGTGCTCCAGACGCTGCTGGTGGCCCTGCTCTGCGGGTTCGCGCTCCAGGCCATGGGCTCGGCGGGCGAACCGCTGCTGCGCGGGATCGGGCATGTGCAGAAGCTGGTGTTCCGCGTGCTCGCCATGATCATGTGGGTGGCTCCGGTCGGTGCCTTCGGGGCGATCGCGGCGGTGGTCGGGGCGACCGGCATCGACGCGCTGAAATCCCTCGCCGTCATCATGATCGGCTTCTACGCGACCTGCCTGCTCTTCGTGTTCGTGGTGCTGGGAACGCTGCTGCGGGTCTGTACGGGGGTCAGCGTCCTGGCGCTGCTGCGCTATCTGGGCCGCGAGCTCCTGCTGATCCTGTCCACCTCCTCGTCCGAGTCGGCTCTGCCGCGGCTGATCGCGAAGATGGAGCACCTGGGAGTATCGCGCCCGGTGACCGGGATCACGGTACCGACCGGGTACTCCTTCAACCTGGACGGAACCGCGATCTACCTGACGATGTCCTCGCTGTTCGTCGCCGAGGCGATGGGCACGCCGCTGGCGCTGGGCGAGCAGATCTCCCTGCTGCTCTTCATGATCATCGCCTCCAAGGGCGCGGCCGGGGTGACCGGCGCGGGACTGGCCACCCTCGCGGGTGGGCTCCAGTCGCACCGTCCCGAGCTGGTGGACGGGGTCGGTCTGATCGTGGGCATCGACCGGTTCATGAGCGAGGCGCGGGCGCTGACGAACTTCGCGGGCAACGCCGTCGCGACGGTGCTCATCGGGACCTGGACGAAGGAGTTCGACCGCGAGCGGGCCACCGAAGTCCTCGCGGGACGGCTGCCGTTCGACGAGACGACGCTCCTCGACGACGCGCACGGGACGACGCCGACTGCCGGGTCCACCGAGCCCACCGAGCCCACCGGGTCCGCGGCATCGGGTGAGGCGTCCGAATGCGTCCCAACCGGCGGTACGGCGAAGGCCGGTGCGGTCCGGCCGGACAGCGGTAAGGACGGCGTCCCGGTGTAACCGGCGGCGCGCACGCGCCGGCCGGGCAGGGCTCGCCCCCACGGTGCCCAGCCCGGTCGGGCTCGTGCTCCCCCAGCGTCGGGCCGCGGGCTCATACCGCCCCTGCACACCGCCCCTCATCCGCGTCCTCATACCGCGCCCTCATACCGAGCTCGTCCCCATAGTCGGTTTTGCGCCACCGGTAAACGAACGGCCGTGTTGGAAAAGGTACTTCCACACCGGGGCATGCGTCTGACATCTTGCGTCCACCACTCGTTTCGTACGACCCGGTAGGTGCCACCCGCGCCACCGGGTCATCGGAGGACGCATTGATACCCCACATATCCAGCCGACCTCGACGTACTCTGGTGCTGGCCGCCGCACTCGGCGCCTCACTTGCTCTCGGGGCTCCCGCCGCGCTCGCCGGCACCGCCCCGGTTCCGCCCACCGTCCCGGTCCCGCCCTCCGCCGCGGCCGCCGTTCCCGCGCCGGCCGCCAAGGCCGCGGCGCCGACTTCCCAGAGTGCGACCTGGGTTGCCGGCACCCGCGCCTACCTCGTGATCACCGCGCCCGGTGACAGCTCCGCGGTGCGCTCCGCCGTCGCCGCCAACGGCGGCACGGTGTTCGCGTCCTACGACGCGATCGGCGTGATCGTCGCCCACTCCGCGTCCAGCGGCTTCGCCTCGGCCATGCGCGGTGTGAGCGGCGTCCAGCAGGTCGGTGCCACCCGCACCTCGGACGTACCGGCCGACGCCTACAACCCGGCGCTGCCCGCCAACCCGGCGCAGTCCACCACCCCGACGGGTGAGCCGGTCCGCGCCGACATGACACAGATCAAGGCCGACCAGGCCTGGGCCGTCACCACCGGTTCCGCCACCGTCAAGGTCGGCATCCTGGACACCGGTGTGGACGACCAGCACCAGGACCTCGCGCCGAACTTCAACGCGGCTGATTCCGCGTCATGCGCTTACGGCAAGGCCGACACCCGCGCCGGTGCCTGGCGGGACGTGGGCACCCACGGCACACACGTGGCCGGCACGGTGGCGGCCGCGAAGAACGGCAAGGGCGTCATCGGCGTGGCCCCCGGGGTGAAGATCTCCTCGGTCCGCATAGCCGAGCCCGGCTCCTCGCTCTTCTTCGCCGAGAACACCATCTGCGGCTTCATGTGGGCGGGCGACCACGGCTTCAAGATCACCAACAACAGCTACTACACGGACCCGTGGCAGTTCAACTGCCCGGACAACGTCGACCAGGCCGCCATCATCGAGGGCACCCGGCGGGCCCAGGCGTACGCCGAGGGCAAGGGCTCGCTCCAGGTCGCAGCGGCGGGCAACTCCAACTACGACCTCGCCAACAAGACCACGGACTCGGAGAGCCCCAACGACTCCACGCCGGTCACCCGCACCATCACCAACGCCTGCATCGACATTCCGACCGAGCTGCCCGGCGTCGTGACGGTCTCCTCGATGGGCAGCGCCACCGCCAAGGCCTCGTACTCCAACTTCGGCAAGGACGTCATCGACGTGGCGGCCCCGGGCGGCGACGGCGTCGGCATCTACAGCACCCTGCCGGGCGGCAAGTACGGCAGCATGAGCGGCACTTCGATGGCCTCTCCGCACGTCGCGGGTGTCGCCGCGCTGCTGGCCAGCACCAACCCGGGCATCACCCCGGCGCAGATCCGGGACAAGCTGGCCGTGCAGGCCACCGACATCGCCTGCCCGTCGGACGGCCGCTGCACCGGTACCACCGCGAAGAACGCCTTCTTCGGCGAGGGCCAGGTCGACGCGCTGAAGGCGGTGGGCGGCTCCACCCCGCCGGCCGGCAAGTACTTCGAGAACCTCGGTGACTTCGCCATCCGCGACAACACCACCGTGGAGAGCCCCCTCACCGTCAGCGGGGTGACCGGCAACGCTCCGGCCACCCTCACGGTCGGCGTGAAC
Organism: Streptomyces sp. NPDC003034; assembly: GCF_053591375.1. Classification (NCBI taxonomy): domain Bacteria; kingdom Bacillati; phylum Actinomycetota; class Actinomycetes; order Kitasatosporales; family Streptomycetaceae; genus Streptomyces; species Streptomyces sp. NPDC003034. Next base: position 42,536 of record NZ_JBSFTS010000006.1, on the reverse strand, counting down.
ATCGTGCACACCTACATCGGCGACCTGAAGGTGGACCTGCTGGCCCCCGACGGCACCGTGTACACGCTGCACAACCGGGCCGGCGGCAGCGCGGACAACATCAACCGCGTCTACACCGTGAACGCCTCCGCGGAGGTCGCGAACGGCACCTGGAAGCTCCGTGTCAACGACAACGGCGGCGGCGACATCGGCAGGATCGACTCCTGGAACCTCACCTTCTAGCGAGGACCTCCCGCCTCCACCGGGGCCATCGGGGAGCGGTACGACCGCGCCCCGGTGGCCCCCGCCGTCTGCGCGCACCCCCTTCCGCTCCTCCTCGCCGTCCCCCGCCCCCCTGCTCCTTCCGTTCCCATTCCCTTTTCCGCCCGGCTACCTGGTCCGCAGCACGCAGTCCCCGCACAGCCCGCCGCCCGGCACCTGGTAGTAGAGGCAGCAGCTGCGCCGTACGAAGGCCACCCCGAGCCCTTCCTCGTGGATGAAGGTGCCGGTGCCGGCCAAGACTCCGCCGTCGGCCAGCAGGCCCGCCGCCAGGGTCACGGCCGGGCCGCCGGGAATCCGGTCGGTCAGCATCCGCACCGCTCCGGCCAGGCCCGACGCCGCGTTCCCCCGCAGGACCTTCGGCGAGACCCCGAACCGCTCCCGCAGTCCCGCTTCGAGCTGCGCGAGATGTGCCAGGACGCTGTCCCCGAACGCCTCGGCCGGAAGCTCCCCCGGCTCGGGCAACCACAGCTCCAGCGATCCCCCCTCCGGCAGCCGCCACCACACCCGGTCGGCCGCAAGATCGGGCACCTTCCCGCACAGCGCCGCGCACCCGAGACCGAGCGACCACAGCCGCGAGGCGATCCCGAACTGCGCCGTCGAGGCCGCCACGCGCCCCGGTCCGCTGCCGATCCGCCGCCCCACCTCGGCGACGTAGGAACCGAGGTGCTCCCCGTACAGGTCGGTGAGCGACAGAAAGCCCGGCCCGGGCGCTTCCTTCCCGTACGCCGCGGTGAAGAAGGGCCCCACGGCGGCGAGCCGCCCCAGTACGTCATCCATACGGGAATGATCTCAGGCGGCGAAGCCGGTGAGGGCGGCTGTGAGGCCGCCGAGGAAGCCTCGGTGGAACCTCCGTGGAGAAGGAGCATGAGCAGTGGGCGACGGGCGAAGAAACCGTCGGAAAACAGTGTCGCGTCGTCGCCCTCAAGGGGGTTCATGGAACGGGGGTGAGGGGCTACATTGAGCCACTCGCGTTCACCTGACCGCCTGTTGCCTTTCACTCGTGTTTTGCACGGGGGGCGACGTCAGAAACGCAGACTGTGCAACCACCCCACCGCCCAGAAAGACCGAAGGCTCCGTGCCCGTACCCGTACTCCTCGCCGGCCGCACCGTGCGGCTTGAGCCCCTCGCCCCCCACCACACCGAGGCCTTGGCCATGGCCGGGGCCGAGGATCGTACGACTTACGCCTTCACTCCCGTACCCCACGGCGTGCAGGCGTCCCACGAGTACATCGACCGTGCCCTCGCCGATCAGGCGGCGGGCCGGTCGCTCCCGTTCGCGGTGGTCAGAGCCACCGACGGGCGGGTCGTCGGTTCGACCCGGTTCCTGGAGCTCGACTACTGGCAGGGGCCGCTGGTGTGGCCCGCCGTGCCGGGGGTCCCGTTCGGCGACCCGGCGACGGCGGTCCCCGATGCCGCGGAGATCGGCAACACCTGGCTGTCCCCGGGCGCCCAGGGCACCGGCATCAACACCGAGGCGAAGCTGCTCATGCTCCGCCATGCCTTCGAGACCTGGGGCGTCCGGCGCGTCTCGCTGCGCGCCGACGCCCGCAACGCCCGCTCGCGAGCCGCGATGGAGCGGCTGGGATTCACCTCCGAAGGGGTCCGCCGGGCCCATTCGCGAGGTCTCGACGGGGCGGTGCGCAGTACCGCCTTCTATTCGGTCCTCGACGAGGAGTGGCCGGCCGTGCGGTCGGTCATCGAGCTGAGGATGGCGGCCGCCGTACAGCGCAAGCGGCGGCGCAGGACGCTGGTCCCGGCGTAACGCTCCCCGGGGGGCGCGCAATGACCTCATCTAGGGCGCCCCAAGAAAGCGGAAAGAGCGGAACCCGGTCGCTCACATGTGCATCCTCCGAACGGAAGGGCCCAGCCGCCAGCACCCACCGCCCTACGGGGCAGCACCAGCCGGAGAGCAACCGCACATGTCGTATTCACCCGACGGACAGCATCAGGAGTACCGGCCGGACGAGCAGTACCAGCAGCCGTACCAGCCCCCGGGCGGGCCGCGGCCGCCGCAGCGAGCGGAACCCGTACAGCGGCAGAAGTCCCGGGTCCGGCGCTGGGTGATCGCGGGCGCGTCCGTCCTCGCGCTCGCGGGCGTCGGGGCTCTCGTCATGAACCACTTCGAGATACCGCCGTTCACCGACAAGGGCGAGGCCGTGTCCTTCGGGCAGCCGCCCGCCGGCGGCGCGGGCTCGGGCCAGGCCGGCGGCGCGGCCCAGCAGGCCGCCGGCTCCAGGATGCTGATGCCCACCGGCCCGGCCGCCGAGTTCAAGAACTCCATGACGCTGCCCGACGGCACGCACGTCGCCGTCACCACGCTGGACGGCAAGAAGTCCGGGTTCAAGGGCAAGGTCTGGGTCTGGGCGCCCAAGGAGTACAACGACCCCAAGTTCGCCAAGAGCGGCTTCCCCGTCATGATCGCCCTCCCGGGCGGCGCCGGGTTCCCGAACAACTACTGGATGGGCACCGACCTCGGCCTCCAGAGCAGCATCGGCAAGTGGTACGCGGAGGGCAAGAGCAAGCCCTTCATCCTGGCCATGCCCGTGCTGAACCCGGAGCCGGACGACAAGGGCATCTACTGGGACGGCTCCGACATCCCCGGGCAGCCCAAGATGGGCACCTGGCTCACGGAGGACGTGCCGGACCTGGTGCGAGCGAATTTCCGCACCGTCAAGTCGCGCGACGGCTGGGCCTTCATGGGCTCCTCCACGGGCGGGTTCGCGGGGCTGAAGGCCGTACTGAAGCACCCGGACAAGTTCAAGGCCGTGATCGCCTCGGGCCCGGACATCGTCCCGGACTCCCCGCTGTGGAAGGGCCACGAAAAGGAGAAGGCGCAGAACAATCCGGAGGTGCTGGCGAAGCAGCTCATCGACCGCAAGGGTCCGGACGTGTACCTCGCCTTCCAGGTCGGCGACAGCGAGAACAACAAGAAGACGCTGCCGGACGTGCAGAAGTTCATCGCCGCCTACGGCAACAAGGGGCCGGTCCACACCGAGCTGCGGGTGATCAAGGGCGGCCAGCACAACGCCAAGACGTACGTGCCGAACATGGGCGAGGGGCCCATCCAGTTCATCAGCAAGGTCATGGAAGGACCCGTCGAGTAACCGGCGGCGCCTGCGCTCCCCCGGGCACCGCTCGCCCGTGCCCGGCCGCAACCAGCTCCGGCCCGCCGAACACCTTCGGCGGGCCTTCGCCGTCCCAGGGCGCCCAGCCGGGATCGCCCGTTACGGCGAAGGCGACCCACGCGGCGTGCATCTCATCGGCCAGCGCCTGCGGAGCGTGCGGACCGGCCAGCCAGGCGGTCTCCGGGACGTCGAGCGTGTCGAAGACGAAGCCCAGCTCCAGGGCGTGGCAGGCGCCGAGGCCCGGGACGCCGGAGGGCCAGGCGAACTCGTAGACGAAGCTCGGCGCCGCCCGCCCGGACCCCGCGATCCGCCGCAGTGGGTCGCGCAGCAGCCGGTCGGCGAGCAGGTGCCCCGCGAGGTCGGCCGGGCCGGCCCCGGGCAGGGCGGCGCGCAGCGCCCGTACGGCGGTCCGGTCCTTGCCGCTGCGGGCGCGTGCCAGAGCCACGGCGAGGGGGCCCAGCCGGTCCAGCAGCCGCACGGCGCCGGTGGGGGCGAGCCAGAGCCGGTGCTCCTCGGCGGTCCAGCCGAGCAGCAGAGGTACGTGACCCGAAGCGGCCGAGCCGGCGAGGGCGTCGAGGGGGTCGCCGGGGATCGTGTCGGGGTCGGTGACCAGCCCGAAGGCGGGACCGCCGACAAACGGGTTCGACTTGCGCAGCACGGCCGCCTGGGCGGCGAGCAGGGTGGGCAGGCCGGTGGCGGCGAAGGCCTCGGCGGTGGCGGGGACCTTGAGCAGCGAGGCCATGCGCCGGACCATGGCCCGGACCCGGTCGCGCGGCAGGACTTCGGGGGCTCCGCTCTGCAGTACGGCCCGGGAGAAGAGCCCGGCCGCGCGCGGGGCGGCGAGGAGGGAGCCGATGCTGATGGCCCCGGCGGATTCGCCGAAGACGGTGACGCGGCCGGGGTCTCCGCCGAAGGCCTCGATGTTGTCCCGGACCCAGGTGAGGGCGGCGATCTGGTCCAGCAGACCGCGGTTGGCGGGGGCGTCGGGGAAGAGGCCGTACCCGAGGACGCCGAGGCGGTAGTTGACGGAGACGAGTACGACCCCGTCGCGGGCGAAGGCCGAACCGTCGTAGACGGGTACGGCCGACGAGCCGCGGGTGAGGGCGCCGCCGTGGATCCACACCATGACGGGGAGCCGGGCCCCGGGCGCCGGATCGGGGGTCCACACATTGAGGTTCAGGCAGTCGTCCCCCGGGATCTCGGGGTCGGAGAGCAGGGCCGCGAAGGGTTCCGGGTAAGCCGCCTTGGGGGCGGTGGGGCCGTAGGCACCGGCGTCGCGTACGCCGTCCCAGGCGGCGGGGGGCGCGGGCGCCGCGAAGCGCAGCGCGCCGACGGGCGGGGCGGCGTACGGGATGCCCCGGAAGACGGCGCTGCCGCCGGCCCCGGTCCGGCCCTCGACCACTCCGTACCCGGTCCGGACCCGCGGCCGACCGCCACCGCCGCCCGCTGTGCTCATCGCGTCCTCCTCAGTTCCGACTTCCCGGCACCCTGTCCCCGAATCCTGGACCCCGGCACCCGCGAAGGGCTGAGGCCGGGATCTGCGCACGGTCGCACAGACGTCCAACGGGTGACAAGGCGTGACCGTGCCCCGGCCCATCGGGGTTGGACCGGCATGCGATTCCTGCGTATCCACACCGTGCGAAGCACCGTCCTGGCCGGCTCGGCCCCCGTCCTGCTGCTGGCGGCCGCGGCACTGGCCGGCGGCCCGGCCCACGCCGCCGAGCCGGACTTCCAGTACGTCGGCCAGGACGACCGGGTCCACGGCCTCACCGCGCCGAAGGGCTGCGTCGAGGCGGAGGGCGGCGGCGCCCGGGCGGTCACCAACAAGACCTCGGGGACCGCGACCCTCTACCGCGAGCCGGGCTGCGCGGGCCCTCCGGTGGAGGTCCTGCGGCCGGGCGCCGTGACCCAGGTGCGTCCGTACTTCGCCTCCGTGCGCTTTCCCGTCACCGGGTAGGCCCATGGACCGTGACCCTTGGGCCATTGATGCGTTGTACGCCATGTCATACGCCGCGGAATGCGCGGCACCCCACATCCTCACGAGGAGATCTTGATGTCGCGTATCGCGAAGGCATTCGCCATCACCGCTGTCGCCGGTAGCGCCGTGGCCGCCGGTGCGGGTCTGGCCGTCGCCGATGCCGGAGCGCACGGTGCGGCGGTCGGGTCCCCCGGTGTCCTGTCGGGCAACCTGGTCCAGGTGCCGGTGCACGTCCCGGTCAACGTCTGCGGCAACACCGTGAACGTGATCGCTCTGCTGAACCCGGCGTTCGGCAACACCTGCGTCAACCAGTCGGACAGCGGCCACCACACCTCGGGCTACGGCCACTGATCGGCTGAGCGCCTGGTCACCTGACCGACGGAAGGGCCCCCGCCGTATGGGCGGGGGCCCTTCCCCGTGTGCCGGGGCCGTGTGGCGGGCGGTGGTGCCGACTGCCGGGTGGGGCACCTGGCAGCCGGCCGGCTCACGGCCTCACGGCCTCACGGCGGTCATTCGTAGCGGTACAGGCCCCGGTGTCCGAGCATCTCGCGCGGGGTGACGTCCCACGGGGGCATCGGCTCGTCCAGGGCGATGACCCGGCCGCGCTGGGGGTCCCCCAGACGGAGGGGGGCCGCGGGCAGATAGCCGGACCGGGGATGCTTCTGCTGCCAGCGGTCCCAGATCAGGTCCACGAAAGCGTGGTGCAGCCAGAACACGGGGTCGTTGGGCGCCGTGCCGCCCGTCATGTGGCCGCCGATCCACTGGTGGACCTTGTTGTGGTTGCGCCAGCGCTCGCTCCTGGGGGCTGCCCAGCCCTCCAGCTTGTTGCGGAAGCCGCCGGCGGTGGCCGTGGAGTCCCAGGGCGAGACGTCGTAGGTCGGATCGTCGATCGCCCACTGGAGTTCGGCCGGGGTCGGCAGGCTGATCGGGTTCTGCGGGCGGCCGAGGTTGCGGGTGAGGAAGCGGGATTCCGTGATGCCGACGGTGACGGTCCAGTTCCCCCGGTCGTAGGCGAAGGGTCCGGTCGTCACCTTCCGGTCGCTGGCCCGGCCGGTGCCGCCCAGGAAGTCGTCGGCCCAGAGGGAGGAGACCGGGCTGGTGTCGGTGGTCCAGTCCCAGTAGGGGATGGAGACGCCCGAGTCCACGCTCCTCAGCTGCTTCTCGAACTCCAGCAGATACCGCCGGTGCCACGGGAAGAAGGAGGGGCACATGTGTCCGACGCGGAGCTTGCGGTCCCGGTCGGGCACGAAGTACTTGTCGTGGGTGCGCACGAACTCGTCGTAGACGCCGTTGCGCTTGAGCTCCAGTACGGCCGCCGTGAAGCGCTTCTTCTGGGCACTGCTCAGGTTCTTCTGGTTCTGCCGGATGTACAAGGCGGGGCTCCTCCCGTCAGCCTTGGTGCGGGGCGGCCATGGCCAGCTGGGCCGTGCCCAGTTCGTCGACGGCGGCACGGGCCAGTTCCAGCGGTGTCGCGAAGGACTGGAAGTGGTTGATCCCGCTGAGATAGCTGCCGTCGGCACGCCGCATGACGTGCAGGGGACGGCCGTCGATGCGGACCCCGCTGCGGTCGACCGCGATGTGCCGGCCGCGGTACGTCTCCTCCGCGAGCGGCGCGGGGGTGAGCGTCTGCCGGGGACGCCGGGCACGCAGTACGGGGGCCAGGGCCGCTGCCGTGCCCGCGAGCACGGCAGCGGTGAAAGCCGTACGGAGGAGCGCACGGCGGGTCGGAGGTGCGGCGGCGGTTGCTGCGTACATACGGTCTCCCTCGCTCGGTGGCCGGCGGCTACGGGTCTAACGCCGGGCGGCGGGCGAGGTCACACGTGAGGGTGGTGGGAAAAGTGGGGCCTGGTGCTGGGAGAAGAGCGGCGCCGACCCGGGGGACGAGCCGGGGCTCGGGCGGCGCCGCGGCTCACACGGCCGGGAGTTCGGCGAAGTCCGCGACGAGGCTGCGGTGGTGGCCGGCCGTGCCGAGCGCGAGGGAGTCGGCCTTGGCCCGCTTGAGGTAGAGGTGGGCCGGGTGTTCCCAGGTCATGCCGATGCCGCCGTGCAGCTGGACGCACTCCTCGGCGGCGCGGACGGCGACGCCGGAGCAGTAGGCCTGGGCGACCGCGACCGTGAGCGGTGCGTCGGGCGCCTCGGTGGCGAGGGCGTCGGCCGCGGCCCGGGCGGCGGCCCGGGCGGCGGCCACATCGAGCCAGAGCCGCGCCAGGCGGTGCTTGAGGGCCTGGAAGGAGCCGATGGGCCGGTTGAACTGGTGGCGGGTGCGGAGGTGGGCGACGGTCTGGGTCAGGCACCACTCGGCGAGCCCGAGCTGCTCGGAGGCGAGCAGTCCGGCCCCGGAGAGCAGCGCTCCGGCGATGGCCGCGCGGGCGGTGCCGGGGTCGGCGAGCCGGATGCCCGCGGCCGCGTCGAGCGTGACGGTGGCAAGGGGGCGGGTCAGATCCAGCGGGACCAGAGCGGTCAGGCGTACCGCCGCCGGGGACGCCGCCTCGCTGGAGGGACCGGCCGCGGCGGACGCGTCGGACGAGGCAGAGGAGGCGGACGGGACCGCGTACAGGCCGGTGTCGGCCAGGACCAGCAGCACATCGGCGGCCACCGCGTCCGCGACGGAGGTGACGGTGCCCGTGAGGGTCCCGCCGCTCTCCCGGACGGTGGCCGACAGGGGCGCGCCCGTGGCCAGGGTCAGCGGCACGGCCGGTACGCACACCTGCCGGCCGGATGCCATCTCCCGCAGCAGGCCGCCGACTTCGGGGACCGCCGTATCGCATCCGAGCAGGATCTCGGTCGCCAGCACTCCGCTGGTCAGGTACGGGACGGGCGCCACCGCCCGGCCCAGTTCCTCCAGGACGACCGCCGCTTCGCGGTGGCTCGCGCCCTGGCCCCCCAGCTTCTCGGGGACGAGGAGGCCCGCGGCGCCGATCCCGGCGGCCAGGGTGTGCCACAGGGCGGGGTCGTGCGGCCGGCCGGTCTCCGCCCGGGCGAGGACGCTCGCGGGGTCGCAGCGGTCGGCGAGGAGTGCGCGTACGGCCGCCCGCAGCTCGTCCTCCGCCTCGGAGTAGAGCAGGTCGAAGGGGGCACTCGGAGCGCTCGGGGCGCTCGGGGCTGTCGAGTCGGTCATCGGGCCAGGTCCTTCCAGGCGAGGTCCTTGTCGTCGCGCGGCTCGGCGGGCAGGCCGAGGACGCGTTCGGCGACGATGTTGAGGAGGATTTCGCTGGTGCCGCCCTCGATGCTGTTGCCCTTGGCGCGCAGGTAGCGGTAGCCGGCGTCGCGGCCGGTGAAGTCGACCAGTTCCGGGCGGCGCATGGTCCAGTCCTCGTACAACAGGCCTTCCTCACCCAGGAGTTCCACCTCCAGAGCGCTGATCTCCTGGTTGAGGCGGGCGAAGGTGAGCTTCATTCCGGATCCCTCCGGGCCCGGCGCCCCGGCCGCTAGTTGCTGGCGCAGCCGCTCGCCGGTGAGGCGGGCGACCTCGGCCTCGACCCACAGCTCCAGCAGGCGCTGGTGGAGGGCGGCGGTGCGCAGCTCGGGGCGCTCGCGCCAGGTGGCGGCGACCGGTGCGATCATGCCGCCCTCGCGCGGGATGCGCATACCGCCGATGGAGACGCGTTCGTTCATGAGGGTGGTGCGGGCGACGGCCCAGCCCTGGCCGACGGCGCCGAGGCGGTGGCTGTCGGGGATGCGGACGCCGGTGAGGAAGACCTCGTTGAACTCGGCCTCGCCGGTGATCTGGCGCAGCGGCCGGACCTCGACGCCGGGGGCGTGCATATCGCACAGGAAGTAGGTGATGCCCTGGTGCTTGGGGAGCGTGGGGTCGGTGCGGGCGATCAGGATGGCCCAGCGGGCCGTGTGGGCACTGGAGGTCCACACCTTCTGCCCGTCCACGACCCACTCGCCGGAGTCCTCGTCGAGGACGGCGCGGGTGCCGAGCGCGGCCAGGTCGGAGCCGGCGCCGGGTTCGCTGAAGAGCTGGCACCAGACCTCCTCCCCGACCCACAGGGGTCGCAGGAAGCGCTGCTTCTGCTCCTCGGTGCCGTAGGCGAGGATCGTGGGCGCGGCCATGCCGAGCCCGATGCCGATCCGGCGCGGGTCGTTGTCGGGGGCGCCCGCGGCCTCCAACTCGCTGTCCACGACGGCTTGCAGGGCGCGGGGGGCGCCGAGGCCGCCCAGGCCTTCGGGGTAGTGGACCCAGGCCAGTCCGGCGTCGAAGCGGGCGCGGAGGAAGGCCGTACGGGCGGCGTCCGTGGGCGGGGGCGTGGCGGGGGCGTGCGTCGCGAGCAATGCGCGGACGCGGGCCCGCAGTTCCTCGGCGGTGACGGTCATCGGGCGTCGCCTCCGTCGAGGGCCGGTACGACGACCAGGCGGCCGGTGGTCGCACCGTCCGCGAGGCGTTGCACCGCGTCGGCGGCTCCGGCGAGCGGGACCCGTTCGGTGACCAGCGGCTTGATCACGCCGTCTGCGGCGAGCCGGGTGAGCTCGGCGTGGCAGGCGGGGACGGATGCCGGTTCCCTGGTGGCGTACAGGCCCCAGTGGAGGCCGAGTACGGCGTAGTTCTTCACCAGGGCGTGGTTGAGGGCGGGGGCGGGGATGGTGCCGCTGGCGAAACCGACGACGATGATGCGGCCCTCGAAGGCCACGCACTTGGTGGAGGCGGTGTAGGCGTCGCCTCCGACCGGGTCGTAGATGACGTCGGCGCCGCGTCCGCCGGTGAACTCCTTGACGCGGGGGACGATGTCCTCACTCGTCCGGTCGATCACCAGATCGCAGCCGAGCTCTTCGGCCGTGCGCGCCTTGGCCTTGCCTCCCACGACGCCGATGACGGTGGCCCCGGCGGCCTTGCCGAGCTGGACGGCGGCGCTGCCGACTCCGCCTGCGGCGGCGTGCACGAGGAGCGTCTCCCCGGGCTGGAGACGGGCCCTGCGGTGCAGGCCGAACCAGCCGGTCTGGTAGCCGATGTGCAGGGCGGCCGCCTCGGCGTCGTCGAGGCTGTCCGGCGCGGGGAGCAGGGCGCCCGCGGAGGCGGTGACGTACTCGGCGAAACCGCCGTGCGGCAAGCTCGGGGTGGCGATCACCCGGCGGCCGTCCTCGGTTTCGCCGCAGATCTCGACGCCGGGGGTGAAGGGCAGCGGTGGGCGGATCTGGTACTGGCCTCTGACGAGCAGCGCGTCCGGGAAGTTGACGTTGGCCGCAAGCACTTTGAGCCGGACCTCGCCCGCACCCGGTACGGGTTCGGGAACCTCTTCGAGGCGCATGGCCTCGCGGGGTTCGCCGGGGGTATGTACGCGCCATGCCTGCATCCGGGGCCTCCAGCCGCCGTCGAGGAACCACACTCCGCTGGCATACTAAGCGGTCGCTTGCACATCTGGGAACCACTCGGGAACCACTCGGTCCACCGCTGGCGGGACTTCCCTGAGAGGTCTACACCATCAGGCTGCCCGCCGGATCCCGAATGGGAAGGGACGACGGTGTGAGCCACCGTCGCCCCTCACGCGTCAGCACCGCCGGCCCCTGCGGGGCGTGGACGACCGGGGGTATGGGTGTCGGTTGACACGAGGAAGTTTCCTGTTCGCGGACGGAAGAGAGGGGGCGGGGGCAGGCCTCGGCATGCCCCCGCACGCCGACAGCGCGACAGGGGAAAGCAAGGTGCAACGGAGCCCGGGCCATCGGGAACACCGCCGTCGAGGCATGCGTCAGGAGCCCGCCATGGCGGACGACCGGAAGAGCGCCTCAGAACGAGCGGCTACTTGGCCTGGGAGATACGTCATCACCTCGAAACACAGCGCCGGACCCCTGAACGGGCACCGACGGAACGGAAACAGGATGGAAGGCCCCCGGGTCTCCCCGCCACGCAATGGTTCAACCGGCCGAGAGCGTCAGTCGTGGGGTGCGCCGGTCAGCGGGGGAAGACCTCGAACGTCACCGCGGGGCGGCCGCCGAACCGGGGCGCGGCCTGCTGGGCGTAGCCGGTGAGGAAGGCGCGGACGTACTCCTCGGGATCCTGCTCCGTCAGGACCTCGATGTACGCCTTGTGCTCCAGCAGCGACTTCACCGAACGCTCAAGTCCCGGACCGGCGTCGGCCGCGTGCGTCGGCGTGTTGGAGCCTGCGACCGCGACCCACCGCACCCCGTCCCACGGCTCCAGGCCCTGTTCCGTGATGAGTTCGGGGAAGATCCACCGGTTGCCCGCGTCGGCGGCCGCGTCCAGGGTGGCCCGGCCCACCGCCTTGTGGTCGGGGGTGTTCCAGGCGCCACCGCCGCCCGCGCCGCCCCAGGTGTCACGGTGGTTGAGCGTGATCACCAGCTCGGGGCGGTGGCGGCGGATGGCCGCGGCGATGTCCCGGCGCAGGTCGAGGCCGTACTCGACGACCCCGTCGCGGTAGTCGAGGAACTCCACCGCGGACACCCCGACGACGGCCGCGCTCGCGCGCTGCTCGGCTTCCCGCAGGGGCGCGCAGTCGGCGGGGGCGATGGTGTCGATGCCCGCCTCGCCGCGCGTGGCGAGCAGGTAGACGACCTCCCGTCCGCCGTCCGTCCAGTCCGCGATCGCTGCCGCGCAGCCGTACTCCAGGTCGTCGGGGTGGGCGACCACGGCGAGGGCGCGCTGCCAGTCGGTCGGCATGGGCTCCAAAGGCACGGGCTGATCAAGTTGTTCGGTCATGCGTCGCACAATAGGCGAATGGACCGGGGGCAGGACGGCTCCCGCCGAGGTGGCGGCGGCCGTGCCGACCTGTCCGTACGAAGCCGCTGCGGTGCGGTCCGTGCCGGGACCCGCCAGGATTCCGGGCCCGGAATCGGGGCCGGAAATCCTTCAGGTTCACTCACATCGCGTCGGCTTTTTGTCAGGATTCCGTCAGGTCCGGCGTCCGCCCGATGCCGGCGGCAGCCGGCCGGGCACGGATGCGGCGGCGCGAGAGCCCTCACGCGCCAGCCGCCGGGGGCCGCGTCTCCCCGAGGCCTACGCCTCATCGCGTACGAGGGCCAGCAGCCGGTCCAGGACGCGCGGGCCGCCCGCGCGGACGCCGTCGTGCTCGAACTCGTCCGTCACCCAGGTGCGCAGGCCCCGAATGGCGCGGGCGGTGCTCAGGGAGTGCGCAGTGTCGACGTACATGTCGTCGTGGTAGACGGCGGCCGCCACCGGGACCTCGTTCTCGGCGAGCCGGGCCGGGTCGTAGAGGGGTTCCCAGCCGGTACGGGCGGCCAGCAGTTCGGCGGTCTCGCGCAGCGGGGCCAGGGCCGGGTCGACGGTGAAGTGCCAGGGGTGGATGGTCTCGCCGGTGAAGAGGACGGGGTCGTCTCCCGCCAGGGACTTGGCGGCGTCGAACCGGGGGTGGGCGGCGCGGACCCGTTCGGCGGCCCAGCCGGTGGACGCGGCGGGGTCCTGGGCGTAGATCGACTCGTGGATCAGGGCGTAGAGGGGGTGCCCGGCGAAGGAGAGGAGGCCGCGGACGCCTTCCAGGAAGGCGTCGCAGAGTGCGGGACCGGCGGTGGTGGGGACGAAGGCGCTTTCGAGGAGGTAGTGCAGCTGGTGGCTGCCGTCGCCGGCGCCGAGGAGGATGCCGAGGGACTGGAAGCCTTCGACGGTGAGGCGGTACCCGCCGGGGAGTTCGGCCGGGCGCTGCGCGAGGTGGGCGGCGACGCGCCGGGCGCGGTCGGCATCCATCGGGTAGCGGGCGTAGTGGGCCAGGTTCTTGCGCTCGATGCGGGGGTACGCGGCTTCGTACACCTCCTCCGCGGTGGCGGTCAGGGAGGGGAGGCCGCCGGTGATCAGGGCGGCGGTGAGGCCCTCGGGCGCCGTGGAGAGGTAGCGGGTGGCGCAGAAGCCGCCGAAGCTCTGGCCGAGCACGGTCCATGGCGCGCCACCGGTCAGGCCGGGCCGGATGGCCTCGGCGTCGCGCACGATGGAGTCCGAGCGGAAAAGGGTGAGGTACTCGGCCTGCTCTGCGGGGCCGCCGCGCAGCGGCAGGGTCTGCCGGTTCACCGGCGTGGAACGGCCGGTCCCGCGCTGGTCGAGAAGCAGGACCCGGTAATCCGCGAGGGCCCGCTCCAGCCAGGCCTGACGGCCGGTGAACCGCCGGGCGCCGAAGCCGGGTCCGCCCTCCAGGTAGAGCAGCCAGGGCAGGCTCGCGGGGTCTTTGCCGGCGGCGACGACCTCACGGGCGTAGAGCTCTATCCGTTCGCCGTCCGGGCGGGCGTGGTCGAGCGGGACGGTGAAGTGGTGGTCGGTGAGGACGACACCGGGCTGACGGTAGATGTGCGCTGTGGTCACGGACGGCCCCCGGGGTGAGTGGTGCGGTGGTGACCCGTAGCTCCGGCCGGATCGCGGACGGGGGTACGGCTACGGGTAGGGATGCGGGTACGGGTACGGGTACGGGTGTGGGTACGGCGGTCCGCCGTCAGAACGCGACGACCGAGCGGAGGACCTCGCCGCGTTCCATCCGCGCGAAGGCCTCCTCCACCCCGTCGAGGGGGATCGTTTCGGAGACGAACGCGTCGAGGTCCAGGCGGCCTTGCAGGTAGAGGTCGATGAGCACGGGGAAGTCCCGTTGGGGCAAGCAGTCCCCGTACCAGGAGGACTTGAGGGCTCCGCCGCGGCCGAAGACGTCGAGGAGCGGGAGTTCGAGCTGCATCTCGGGTGACGGCACGCCGACCAGGACCACGGTTCCGGCGAGGTCGCGCGCGTAGAAGGCCTGGCGGTAGGTTTCGGGGCGGCCCACGGCGTCGATGACCACGTCGGCGCCGTTTCCGTCCGTCAGGCCTTTGACGGCCTCCACCACGTCCTGCGTGCGGGCGTTGACGGTGTGCGTGGCGCCCAGTTCGCGGGCCCACTCCAGCTTCCGGACGTCCAGGTCCACGGCGATGATGCTGGACGCGCCCGCCAGCCGGGCCCCCGCCACCGCCGCATTGCCCACTCCCCCGCAGCCGATGACGGCGACGGAGTCGCCCCGCCCGACGTTGCCCGTGTTCAGGGCGGCGCCGAGGCCGGCCATCACTCCGCAGCCGAGGAGTCCGGCGGCGGCCGGGGAGGCGGCCGGGTCCACCTTGGTGCACTGGCCGGCCGCCACGAGGGTCTTCTCGGCGAAGGCTCCGATGCCGAGCGCCGGCGAGAGCGGGGTGCCGTCCTCCAGTGTCATGGGCTGGGTGGCGTTGTGCGTGGCGAAGCAGTACCAGGGGCGGCCGCGCCTGCAAGCCCGGCAGCTTCCGCACACCGCACGCCAGTTGAGGACGACGAAGTCGCCGGGCGCGACCGAGGTGACGTCCGGGCCGACCGATTCGACGATCCCGGCGGCCTCGTGGCCGAGCAGGAAGGGGAACGCGTCGTTGATGCCGCCCTCCCGGTAGTGCAGGTCGGTGTGGCAGACCCCGCACGCCTGGACCCGTACGAGCGCCTCACCCGGCCCCGGGTCGGGCACGAGGATCGTCGTCGTCTCCACCGGGGCGCCCTTGCTTCGGGCGATGACCCCTCGTACGCGATGCGTCACGTCCTACTCCGCTCTCGTCGGCTCCCCTCAGAACGTACACGGCCCGGGCCTTCCCGTACGGGAGTCGCGTCACTGCCCGGCGGGCGGTCCGGCCAGTTCAGGCGGTCCGGCCAGTTCGGGTGGTACGGCCGCCCGCAGGGCCGCGCCGAAGGCCGCCACGGCCGGGTGGGCGCCCGCTCCTCTGCGGAAGGCGAGGTTGGTCCGGCGCTGCATGAGCAGGCGGGTCAGTGTGACGCCCGGGTCGGCGGGCTCACCTATCCCGAGCTGCGGTACGACGGCCACCCCCTGGCCGGCCGCGACCAGGGCGAGCACGGTGGCGAACTCGTCGACCCGGTGCCGGATCCGCGGCGTGAAACCGGCCGCCTGGCAGGCCCGGACGGTCATGGCGTGGCAGAGGGTGCCGGGGCCGGCGGTGATCCAGGGCGCTTCCGCGTGCGTACGGAGGACCGCACGCTGCTCCCCGCCGACCGCGGCCGCGGAACCCGACGCGGGGCCGGACCCCGTACCGGACCCGGGAGTTGGGGCTCGGTGTGCCCAGGGGACGGCGGCGGGGGCCGTGGGCGCGGCCAGGTACATCGCCTCCTGGTACAGGGGCTCGGTGGCCAGCCCCGGCTCCGGCGGCCCCGGCACGAAGTCGTTCGTGGAGCTCGCCTCGGCGTGGCGGGCGGGCGACGCGTCGCGGGCGCGGACCCTGGGACACGCGCTGGCCCGGATGTCGGCGGCGGCCTTCGCCGAACCCAACCCCTCGGTCGTCAAGGGCGTGCTGCACGCGCAGGGCAGGATCCCGACTCCCGCCGTACGGCTCCCGCTGCTGCCGGCCTCCCCGGAGGCGGTGGCGGACACGCTGGAGCGACTGGCGGAGCTGAAGGAGCTGGCGGAACCCGCCTGAGCGGAGCAGGCAGGGCGAGCACGGCAGGAGGACACGGCACGAGGGGACGGCGCGAGCAGCCGCACGGGCCCAGGACACGCCGGAAAGCGTCCTTCATGGGCGTTTCCATCACCAACGCCCCAGTCGTCCGAGTCGCCCGAATGAGGCATGCGGAGCGGGGACTTGCCCGTATTGCCCGCCGGGCCGCCGGGTCGTGATGTGAGTCACGCCGACGACGTCAACATCATTTCCGGCCGAGAGGCCGATTCCTTTTCCCGGAAAGGGAATCGGCAATTACCCGAAGGCGCCACCATGGTCATTTACAGCCCTGATAGCGGGAAGTCGATCTCCCGCCGGAATTCCGGCCTTGTTCAGGCCCCGCCCACTCGCTTACGGTCACCCTCGTTCCCGGCGGCCAACAGTCCCCCCAGAGCGCCGCCCGGGCTCTCCCGTCCCCCCACGTGAGGAATTGCGCCATGCCTGCAAAGGGTAAGCACCGTCGGCCGAAGCACCACCCGATCACCCGCAGGCTGGCCCTCGCGGGCACCGGAGGCGCGGCTCTCGCCCTCCCGCTGATCAGCGCGACCACCGCGGGTGCGGCGGAGACCACCGCCGCTCCGAAGGCCTATAAGGCCGCCGCTCAGGCCGCCGCCCCCACCACCTATTCCGTGGTCTCCGGTGACACGCTTTCCCAGATCGCGGCCAAGCATTCGGTCAGCGGCGGCTGGAAGAAGCTCTACGAGGCGAACCGCAGCGTCGTCGGCGACAACCCGGCGATCATTCGGCCCGGCATCAAACTGGCCCTCGGCGCCCAGGCGAAGACCGCCGTGGCGAGCACCACCACCTATGCCAACAATCTCGACGGGTGGATCCGCGAATCGCTCGCCGTCATGGCCAAGCACGGTATTCCCGGCACCTACAACGGAATTCACCGCAATGTGATGCGGGAGTCCTCGGGCAATCCGATGGCGATCAACAACTGGGACATCAACGCCAAGAACGGCGTCCCCTCGAAGGGTCTGCTCCAGGTCATCGCCCCGACCTTCCAGGCCTACCACGTGCCCGGCACCTCGCAGAACGCCTACGACCCGGTCGCGAACATCACCGCCGCCTGCAACTACGCGGCCGCCCGCTACGGCTCCATCGACAACGTCAACGGGCCTTACTAGAACGGGTCCGGGCCCGGGCCCGGAGCAGGATGCGCAGGGGCGCCGCCACCCCGTAGCCGACGTCCCGGCGCAGGGCGCCGGCGCCCGCCCGCTCCATGGCGCTCAGCTGGTGCGCCATCAGCTCCACCATCGTGCTGATGACGGGCCGCAGCCCCGGCTCGGCGAGCGCGAGGATGCCGGCGGTGCGCACGGTACCGACGGTGATGGCGGCGTCCACGGCCGCGTCGAGCGCGGTGCGGGCACGTCCCGCCTCCGCGGCGAGGAGCGCCCGTACGGCCCCGGTGTCCCGGGCCTGTTCCAGATCGGCCCGGGTCACGGAGTGCTCGGCGAGGCGGTCGCGCGGGATGCAGAGGCGGCCCTCCGCGAGGTCACCGGCGAGGTCGGCCAGGAAGTCGACGCGCTGGGCGGCATCCACGAACGGCCGCCAGCCCTCGGCCTGTTCGGCGGTGGGCCCGCCCTGGTACTGGAGTCCGGTGAAGACGAGCACTCCGGGCCAGGCGTAGGCGTCGAGGTAGCCCTGGAACTGCGCCTCGTCGGCGAAACCGTCGAAGTTCGCTTCGGCGGTGGCGGCCCCGGCGAGGAACCGGGAGACCCAGTGGACGGGCAGCCCGCGCGATGTCACGGCGTGAGCGTAGGCGCGCAGCAGCGGGTCGGGGCTGTCCCCGGACGTCAGGGCCGCCTCCACGCGCTCGGCCAGCGCGGCGAGACCGGCGGCCCGCTGGGGCGCGGTGCCGGTCTCGGCCACGTCGTCGACCAGGTTCATGAAGGCGAGGCCCGCGGCGAGCGAGGGCACCAGGGGCGGTGCGGCGAGCAGGCGCAGTGCGAGGTACGGGGCGGGCTCGCGGTGCAGCACCCGGCGGGCAGCACGGGTGTAGTCGTCCCGCAGTCGCGGTCCCGATATCCCGGCCGCGGTCAGGGTGGTGCGCCAGCTGGGCATGGTGGTCGTGCTCCCTCGGGGCTGATCTCCGCGAACGTACGGAGATCAGCATGACAGCCGCGTGCCATGGGCCGGATTCCCCTCCCCGTGCGCGGCCTCTCGGCGTCCGGCGTCGCCGGGATCAGCAGCGGCGGCGGTCCACCGTGACCGTTCCCTGCACGGTGGCCACCGTACGGTCATGGCAGCCGTCCACGGCGTCCGAGCCGTACAGCCGGTAGCGGGCCGACGTGGTGGCGACCGCGTGCCGCTGGTCGCGCGGGACGTTCGCCGTGTAGGTGGCGTCGCCGGTGTAGGCGTCGTGGAGCCGGGAGCGGTCGGCTCCGGCCCCCGCGCAGGGTGACGGTGTCCGCCCGGTCTCCGAGCGAGAGCACGGTGCGCAGCCGGTCGCCCGCGCCGAGGGTGGTCTCACCGTCCATGGTGTAGGTGCGCGTCGTGCGGGTGGTGGTCGGCCCCCGGGTCACGCTCTCCTCGTCGGTCCAGTGAGCGGTGAGCGCGTCGTGGTTCTCTCCGTCTGCCCAGCGGTGGAGGGATGTGTTCCGTACGGCGCGGGTGACGGTGGTGGTGATCCGGCCGTGGGAGGTGTCCAGGTGCCCGGCGACCGTCAGCCGGTGGGCGCCCTCGGTGTCCAGCCGGTGTTCGGCCCCGGGCGCGCCGGGCGTCCAGCGGGAGGAGCCCGTCGGTTCGCTCTCCTCGTGGCGGGTCAGGGCGCCGGTGACGACCTCTCGGGATTCGTCCAGCCACAGCAGGAGGTTGGTGGGAGTGCTCCAGCCGCTCTGTCCGGCCGGCACGCCGGCGACGGACACCTCGATCCGGTGCTGGAGCCCGTCGTTGAGCAGCGAAGGGGGTCAGGTCGTAGAGGACCGGCTGTACGTCGAAGGCGCGGGGGCCGGGGGTGACGTACCAGAGGTAGGCGTTGTCCGCGTCGACACCTTTCCAGCCGCTGCCGACCTGGACGACTTCCCCCTCGTACATGGCGGGGGTGCGGTAGTCGCCCGGGGGAAGGGCTTCGGGTCCGCGCACCACATCTCCCACCTGGTACGGCGCGGATACGGCGCCGGGGCGGCGTCCGGTGCGGCCGGCCACCGCGGTCATCCCTGTGCGCGTGCGGCGAGGGCGAGCTTGAGCACCTGCGCCAGGTGCGGGCGCACCGCAGCCGCGGGAGGGAGAGGGAGTTCGTCATCCGGTGCCGTGTCCCAGCGGATGCCGTACGAGGGGGGCATCGCCACCCAGCTCTGCGGTCCGGAGCGGACGTGGACCTGGGGGCAGTCGGCGAGAAGGCTGCCGGTGCCTGCTTCTACGAGCAGGGTCGCCGTGGTGTGCCCGGCGGTCAGGCAGGGGATGTGCAGGTTCTTCGCGTCGGCGCGGAGCATGACACCCATGCCGATCGCGTGGGCGACGACCAGGGCGTCGAACTGCGTGCACGGGACGATGACTCCGGCACCGGGCGCGACCGCGAACTCCGCGGTGAGGTCACCGCTTGCCAGCGGCTCCACGGCCCCGGCGAGCGGGTGGGCGCCCGGGGTGACGCAGGGCGTCGCCGCGGGGTAGTCCATATGCCAGTTGGGCGGCCTACAGAAATCCTGTGGGTCGCCCTTCCTGTTGAGGGGGACCCTCATGCCGTGACCATCACCTAAGGTTCCCAACCGGGCACGGGGGGCGACATGGGCGACATCCTGCACGTCCTGCACGGCCGCGACACCGTCGAGAGCGCCGCCGCGTACGACCGGCTCGGCTGGCCCGTCGCGATCGGACACCGCCAGCGCACCGGCTCCGGCTGCACCTGCCAGGCGCCCCGATGTCAGGAAACGAGTTCCATCCCGCGCACCAGCCCGGACAGGGCGGCGGCCTGCGACGGGACGCTGTTCGATCTTCGCCGCGCGATCGAGCGCCGCCTGGGCCGCCTCGGCGCCCCGCTCGGCCTCGCCCTCCTCGAACAGCGCGGCGGCCAGACCGACGCGGTCCATGACGCGGACGCGCTCGAACCCCGGCTTACGCAGCGCGACCGCGTCCTCGAAGTGGATCCTCGCGGACCGGTGGCCACGGCCGAGTCCGGCGAGGTCGCGCGCGGAGACCGCGCGGGCGCCGGCGTGTTCGGCCGCGTCCTCGTAGCCCACCCACGCCGGGACGCCATCGCCGGGCCCGCCCGCCAGGAGTTCGTCGCCATGATTGGCGCGCCTGCTGAGTTCCGCCTGGCAGCCGCTGTCTGCCCGCAAACGGTCTCCGCGTGGGCCCGGGGCGGTGGTTGAGGCAGCCTTCCTCCGGTTCCGGTCAAGTTGGCGACAAACCGGTTGCTGCATGCATCGATTCGCTGGAGTCGCCTGGTCATATAAATGATCATGCTTCAGTAGGGGGAATCTTGCATTTACGGGGAAGACTGCTCGCGGCTCTGTCGGCGGTGGCGTCGGCCGTGGTTCTGCCACTGGCGTCGGCGTCGCCGGCCAGTGCCAGCGCGCCGGTGCAGAGCTGTAACGAAACCCATCAGGCCCGCATCTTCTTCTGGGCGGTGGCCTGTACCCAGCCCGGTCAGCCGGTGATCGGTGCGTTCGGCACCTGGCGGAACGTGCCCATCACCTTCGGCAGTGGCGGGGACGCCGGGTCTGCGCAGGCGTCGAACTACCTGACCATGGTGCCCAACACCGAAGGGGGGATGTTCGCCAACCGAATCGAGGTCGGTCTCTACGCCGAGAAGACCGGGGCGACGACCAGCACATACGGACCACGATGGACCGAGCTGGGCAACAGCGGGGGCAAGACGAAGGCGATCACGGCCGGAATCAACCCGGGGGCCGCGGACAACATGAACCACACCTACATGACGGTCCGCCAGGCCAGTGGTGACCAGTGGGACGTGCTGTACGACTTCAACTGGGTTGGCAGCACCACAGACCAGCTCAAGGTCCCACGCGGGAACTCCAACCGGATCGACATCGGTCTGGAGGTCATGGGACCCCAGCACGTGACGGTCCCGGAGATCGCGAACCGGGTCCAGTTCATGGCGGAGAACAAGGCCTGGTCCCGGGCCGCTACCGCGGACACGGCCCAGGTCGCCACTCTGGGAATCTGCGGACAGTCGAAGGGACTGCCTTCCGACCCGACGGCCGTCTACACCGCGCCGTACTGCTTCAACACAAAGCTGACGGACGCCACGAAGTTCACCCAGTGGACCGTGAGCAAGCCCGGCCCCACCCGAGCGCAGGCGAGCCCAGTGCCTCCCCGGTCGACAGGAACGCTCAACGGCGTCGACCACAAGGCGCTGTCGCGGTGCCTGGCCACCGACCCCGACGCCTGTCTGACCTCGGTACCAGGCCTGTCCGAATGCGTGCAGACCGCCAAGGTCTGCAACGCCGCCGCGCTCCAGAGCGCCCCCCGCTCCTCCGCGCGCGCGGACAGCGCCCCGGGGGAGGTGGCTGACATCGGCGTCCACGCCGCCGAGTCCTTCGGGGTTGTCCAGAACACCCTGCGCGTTACCACGGAAACCCGAGCGCCCGGCGCCGCAGCCACCTTCGGTCTCAGCTCGCAGTCGCCTGTCGCCGGTGACACCAACGTGGTGACCGTGGAGTCCTCGGCGCCGAACCACGGACTGGAGCAGCGTGGTCTGACCTTCCAGGGCTTCCGCGCCACCTACTCCGCCAGCACCGGCCAGCTCTTGGATGCCTGCTGGGGGCAGATGTGCCGCTCCTGACCAACCACTGCCGTGACCGCCCCGCCCATAGCCGAGGAGCCTTCCGTGCCTGACGGCCGCCCGTCCCTGCCCGGCCGAGCCCGTCGGCGCCGAACCGCGACGATGGTCCTGTCCACCGTGCTCATGCTCGCAGCCGGCCTCGGAACAGCTGGCCCAGTCAATGCAGAAACGATTCCGCAGACCGGTCCGAACGCCACGGCCGCAGTCAGCCAGCAGGAGAAGGACCTGCGCACCGAGTGCGCCACCCATCCGGAAGCGAACACCCGCAAGGGCTGGGTAAAGAGCCGCTTCGAGACGTGCGTGCACCAGCCCGTGACCCTCAAGCTCATGGACAAAGAGCGCCACCTGAGAGGCGAACTCTGGTTCGACCTGTGGATCCTCGGTTTCTCCTACGACGGATCCCGCCGTGTCGACTACACCAGCAGCATCGAGAACATCCGCACCAAGGCGGTCGCCGGTGAAAATCCCGCGACGTGGAAGATCGAACAGAACTTCAGCCACACGATCAACGCCTCGGCCAGCGGCCCCAACCCCCAGATGACCAAACCGGCCGTCACCACCCGCAGCGAGAACATCGCGCAGTGGACCGCAAAACCCTTCTGGCAGCTCAACTACACCTCGCCCGACACCGGCAAACTCGATCCCGCCAACGCACAGATCGTCACCGGGATGGTCTCCCTGGACATGCGGGTGAGCTCACCCACCGCGGTGCCCTGGACGGATCCCGTCATGGCCTACTCCAGCGTCCGCTTCGACTACACCGGCCGCGCGGCAGGCAAGTACAAGGGCACCGTGTTCACAGAAGCGCGCGTGGAACTCGTGATGAGCCTCAAGGACCCCTCCGTGGACCAGAGCGCCCGGCACATACTCGATGCCCAGCAGCTCCCCGAACGCACCTTCCCCTCCTGGGCCGGCAAGACCGTGCCAGGATCGACGGAACCCCTCCACCGCCGCATCAACAAGACCAAGCAGGACGAGAACCGGGACAAGTCGATCAGGGAGTGCAGGGAAGTGTGGGGTGACTACAGCGGGACCCCCCTGGAGTGCGACGAATATCCCTTCGCCTCAACCTACGAAGGCTCGACGAAGGGGGACAACCGCTTCTCGGTACGCCCGTCGACGGAGGAGACAACGGAAGAGGAGGCCTGCTGATACAGAAGGTGTATGAAGAGAACCGGATCCTCGACGGTGATCCCTTCTACGTGAAGATCAACCCCTGACCGATGGAGACGGCGATGGCACTCATCACCGAGTACCGCACTCCCGCCCGCCCGAATTACCGCCTCGTCGAGGTCTACGATGCTGACGCCTACCTCACCGACAGCGCCGCCGTCGACCTGGCCCACCAGCATGTCGTCGGCGGAAACGGCTACCACCTGTACCTGTACAGCCTGCAGCCCGATGTGACGGTTGAGGTGGCGATCCGCGTCTGGGACGCCCCTCGGCAACCACCCACTGACGTGGAAGGAACCCTGCCGGTGACGATCGAGTCGGAGACCGGGATCCTGGTGGTCGGCCAACTCACCCTCGGTCCTGCCGGAGAGATGACACTGCCCCGCCCTGGCGTGTATGAGGGGCACGCATCCTGGACGGGACGTGCCGCCACGGCGGCCTACTACGCCGAGACCCTTAGCCGGATTGACACCGACTGGACTACCGAGCGGATCGGTCAGGCCTGGAAGCAGAACCCTGTTACCGAGCAGTACACCCTCGATCTCTGGTTCGTAAGGGAATCCGAACCCGAGGACGAGGACGACGAATAGCCTTGGGGGACTGCTCCCCAGAACACCAGATGGGGCCCGTGGCTTCCGTCCACCCGCGCGGGAGCACGGACCCGTGAGGTTGATCCCGGGGAGTGGACACCGCGTTTCATGCGACGAGTGACAGCGTACGTGTCGTGATCAGTTGTTGTTCGAATTTGGCTGGTGCGAGGTAGCCGAGCGCGGAATGGCGGCGGCGCCGGTTGTAGTACGACAGCCAGCGGAACAGCTCGAGCCGGGCTTGTGCCTTCGAGGTCCAGCGCCTCCCGTGGAGCAACTCGCGCTTGAGGCCCTGGAAGAACGACTCGGCGAGGGCATTGTCATAGCTCGAACCGACCCGGCCCATGCTGCGCCGGATACCGTGCCGGCGGCACACCGCCGCGAAGGCGGCCGCACTGTATTGGGCACCCCTGTCGGTGTGGAAAACGACGCCGCGAACCCGGCCGCCGCGGGCGGCCACGGCCATCTCGATGGCGTCGGTGACCAACGAGGTGCGCATGTGGTCGGCGATCGACCAGCCGACCACCCTCCTCGAGCAGATGTCGATCACCGTGGCGAGATAGAGCCACGTCGCGCCGACGGCTATGTAGGTGATGTCACCGCACCACCTGGTGTTCAGCGTGTTGGCGGTGAAGTCGCGCATCACCAGGTCCGGCGCGGGCGGCGCGGTCCTGCCCGCGATCGTCGTCCGCTTCTTCCTCCGCAGGTGCCGCCCGACGATGTGGTTGACCCGCATCAGCCGGGTGACGCGCTCGCGGTTGATTCTCCGCCCCCTCGCACGCAGCTCGGCATGGACGCGCGGAGCCCCATACGCCCCCTGGTGCTCGGTGTGGATGGCGCGGATCTCGCTCACTGTCTGCTTCTCCTCGGCCTGGCGCTCGGCGCGGGCCTGCTCGGTGGCCAGGTGCCGGTAGTAACCGGCGCGGGACGCCCCGAGCACCCGGCAGATCCGCTTGACGCCGAAGTCGGCACGATTCTCGGAGATGAAGCCCCAGCGGCGGGGGCTCACTTCACCTCCCGAGCGAAATAGGCGGCTGCCCGGCGCAGGATCTCGCGCTCCAAGTGCCAATCCTTCTCCGCCTTCAACAGCCGGGCGTTCTCCGCCCGCAGCCGGGGCAGCTCCTCCACCGCGCTCACGCTGCCGTCACGGCCCACGGGCGCGGCCTGGGCCTCGTCTTTGCGGACCCACGTCCGCAGTGACTCCGCAGTGATGCCGAGATCCGCGGCCACCACCGCGTACGTCCGCTTGCCGGCCGCAGCGCGGTAGAGCGCGACCGCGTCCTTCCTGAACTGCTCCGGATACGGAGACTTGCGTCCCACCTGGGCATCCCTCCCTGGACCATCAAGATCGATTGTCAGGGTGTCCACTCCAAAGGATCAGCCTCAGTGGCTGAGGAGGCCCAGGCGGGTAGAACTCCGGAAGAAGCGTTCGAACCCACCCGGTCCTGCTGCTGTCCGGGCCTGCGAGGGCATCGGCGTAGGGGCGTTCGGTCTCCTGAGACACGGGAGGGGAGCGGCAGCGCCACACGGTGCGCGTCGCCTCGTCTTTTCCTCTCCGGGATACAGCGTGGCGCTGTCCCGGCGAGGTTCATGATCAGTCCGCGCCGATATGGGTGCGCGGGCCCGGACCGCTTTCCCGCGCTCTGGTACAGCCGGACCGCCTCCGGGCCTCGGCATCCCAGCATGCCGATTCGCGGCAGAGGACGGCGCGCGGTTGCTGAGGGCGTCGCGGCGGCCAAACGGTCAGCCGACGTGGCGGAAACCGTCGGTGATCGCGGCCAGAGAGCGCCTTCGGCAGCGCCGACACGCTCGCATCCAGCCGACCGGTCTGCGCCACTGTCGAGCTGGGCCCGTCTCTCTACCGGGGATCGTCTACCGCATGCCGCTCAGTGATCCGGATGGACGGCCTGTACGCCGGTGCCGTCGTACAGCTCAGGTTCCAGAGCGAGGAGGTAGCGGCCGGCGGGGAAGCCTGCCGAGGGGCGGGCCGCGTGGATGGCGTGGACGGCCGTCCAGGGGTGCCCGGCCCGCAGCAGTTTGGTGGCGGTCAGGGCGGCTGCGGTGTCGAACGGCTCTAGGTCGTGTCCGATGGGTCGTTCACGCGTCTGAGAGGATCGGATGGACGGATCAAGTACGGGGGTGTCGGTTGCCGAGCGCACTGTGGCTGCCATACGAAGCGACTTCTCTCACGCGCCTGTGTGTGAGCGCCGAGGCAGTGTCTGGGCTGATCGAGCATGGGTTGCCGGCCGACTGCAGTGGCATGTTCGTGCGGGACTCGGGGCGGGAGCTGGATGTCCGCGACCTTCCGCCGGGTCGGGCAGCGTTTCTCGGTGCGTTCGAGGACGGCGTCAACACGTACTGGCTGCTGATCGACAGTGGCGAAGTTTGGATGGTCCGCGGCTATGAAGGCGATGGTGACCAGCAGTACGGGCTGGTCAACTCCTCGGTTGCGGGTCTGCAGAAGGTCCTGGAGGTGTGGGAGGCGTTCGTCTGCTCGGGAAAGAGCGACGCGGACGACGACTACGAGGACTTCACCGAGGACGTGATCGAACGGGCACGGCAGAGCGATCCAAGCGCGTTCGAGGACGAAGAAGCCTGGTGGTCACGCGTCTTCCAGGAAGTCGAGCTCGGCGTAATGGTCCCGGAAGACGAGTAGGCGAGACCGCGGTGGTCACGGACGGAGCCACAGACGGATCGCCGCAACGGTAACCGTCCCGTGGAAGACGAGGCCCTCTTGTCGTAGCGGGTGGTGACCGCGCGGAACGTCTTGAGCCTGTTGATGGTGCGCTCGACCTCATTTCGGCGCCGGTAGACCGTTGTATCGAAGCCGGTGGGCCGACCGCCCTTGCTGCCCCGTCGTTGACGGTTGGCTCGCTGGTCCCTGGGTTCAGGGCCGGCGGGCCAGCCCTTGACGCCGCAGGAAACCCTTGCGGTCCGGCGGCGTGTGACGGCTGGCGGACGGGTCGTGGTGTCAGTCGCCTCCGCCGCCACCGCAGGAGGAACCGCCACCGCAGGAGGAACCGCCACCGCAGGAAAAACTGACGCCGTCGTTCTGCCACGATCCGGAACGCTGCTGCCTTCGCGATGACCTGCCGCCGAATGCGCCGCCGCGCCAGGCCTGGAAGAGGCCCCAGCTGAGACCGATCCCCACGACTACCAGGTATTCCATTTCCGTTACCCCCATTTTCCTCCATTCTCGCCTGCACGGGGATTCGCCGCACGGACCTCACGACAGCTGGTGCAGGCTGTCGGCATCCTCCACGGGGCGGCGGTGATCCGGAGGGCGGCCGCGTTTGCGGCCTTCCAAGCGCGCTGGGGCGGCATCGCACTGCCTCCGGCACCCGCGTACGAAGGCGGCCAAGCGGAACAGGGAGCTCTCCGTCGGCCGCACGTACGCGGCTCAATGACAACACGGGCACCATGCATGACGCGATCCAACTGCGCGGACCCGGACCTGGACGAAGTGCCTTCGCCCCCTAAATAACGATCGGCGTGTGGCGGCATACGCCCGCGCGGTGACTTTGCCACATGGAGACGTGACGCGTTCGGTCGTACCCACTGGGCTGTTGGTTAGCGACCGGTCACGGGCGGCTACTCAAAGAGACGTCAGGACTGGCTCCATCCGATAGAAGGGCAGTGACTGGTGTTCCCCCAGAACAATGAGCTCAAGATGGTGTGGCGTGGCGTCTCCGGAGACGAGCGCCTGTGGTCTGCGAGTTGGTCAAGGCTGAGCGGCTGGAAGGGCCCCCGAGAGCTTGGCGGAGGGTTCAGCAGCACCCACGCACCCTCACTGGCCGTCGCCAAGGCGTCGAGCGACGTGCACATGGTCCACAAGGGGTCCGGAACTGACCAGCGCATCTATCACAGCCGTCTCGGAGTGCACTACGTCGTGCGCACGCAGTCCGGTCCGTTCCAGACTACGGGTCGGCCAGGCATTGCGATCCTCAGCGGCCGTGAGGTGATTGCCTGGCGTGAGCCCAACAACAATGCGTTGATGTGGTCGACCAACGGCAGCCCGGGATGGTCCCAGCCCCGGCAGATCGGAGCCCAAACGAGCCACGGCCCCGCCATGGCAACGTTCGGCAACACCGTCTTCATGGTGTGGAAGGCGATCGGCGACGAGTCCCCGTACTGGGTGCAGTTCAACGGCAGCAGTTGGTCAGCCATCAAACCGCTACCGGTCGCCGCAGGCACCGTGCTGCTCAGCGACACTCCGGCCCTCATCCCGTCATTGACCGGCCTGACCATGGCCTACAAAGGTACCCAAAGCGATGCGCGCATCTGGCTGTCGGACTTTCAGCCGGGAAGTAGCTGGTCGGCGCCCCGTCCGGCCGTCCCGACCGACGGGGCCATCCATACCAGCCACGGGCCAGCCATCGGTACACAGGACGGGGTGCCGAGGCTTTCCTGGAAGGGACTCGGGGATCAGAAAGTCTGGTCCTCCGCCCAAAACGGAGGCAGGTGGACCGTACCGGGCCCCATCGCCCCCGCAATCAACTCCGCCGCCTCACCAGCGATGGTGTCCTACACCTCTCATCACCTATAGCGGCCAGTTGTTCAGCTCATGGACCGGCCCCAGGACAAGAGGCGGCCGGGTGACAACGGATCACCGGCACTGTTAGCCAGTGAGACGTGGGTCACGCGCCTACTGGCTCGCCTGACCCATTCAGTGCCGCTGGCCGCCAGAGTCTATCCCCCGATCCCTTGCTGGCCTGCCTGCGCGTGCAGTGCGGCGAGTAGGGCGAGGAAGTCGGCCGTGGGGCCGCCGAGCCCGGCGAGGTCGGCTCGTGAGCGGATGAAGGCGATCCGGTCCAGTTCCGGGATGAAGCCCTGTGCCCGCGGACGGGTGCTGAGCCTGCGGTAGGCGTCTTCAAGTGTGGCGGCCGGCTGGGCGGGCGCGCGGAAGTGCAGGCCGATGTTCCCCCAGTTTCCGCGTGTCACCGCCCACAGCGTCAACTTCTCATGCGCAACCGTGAAGCCGACTTCTTCGGCGAGTTCCCGGCCGGCATGCCGGGCCAGCGCGTCCTGGTCGAGCCTGCCGGTTGCGGTGGGCGGCTCGATCGTGCCTCCGGGCAGCTGCCACCGCCCGGAGGCGACGGTGGAGGCCGCCATCCGTCCCACGAGCAGAGCCCCGTCGCTGGTGGGCTGGCCAACCGTGACGAAGACGGACGGCGCCGGGGCAGCGTGTTCGGTGTCCAGGCGCAAGGTGAGGAGACGATAGGTGGCGCGGCACCACGACAGCACCATCGTCAGGGGGTCCTTCCACTCCACCCCGGTGCACACGACGACCGGTCCGTCGAAGAGTGAGGGGTTGTCTCCGGTCATCGCCTCCCACCTGCGGTTCATCGCCGCGCTCTGGGCGGCGTTCAGCTGGGGCGGCGCCGTTTCCACGAAATGGATGTGGCGTGCGTCGAGGAGTTCGACGGCGGGGCTGGACGGGGTGGTGGTCAAAAGGAGCTCCAGGTCTGGCCCTCTACACGGGCTGGCTGATCACTCGGCACGGGATCGGGCCGAGACACGCGGTGTAGGTGCGTTTTGCCGTGGATGGCGCGGACGGCGCCGTTGATCGGTTCAGTGAGGCTGCGTGTGGGGTCGGCCGTTAACAGCGCGGTCGTGGGCCAGTCCCAGCAGGAATCGGCAGGTGCGGGCCAGCTCCTGCAACCGGACGTAGGCCTGGTCCGCACCGGTAGGGAGTCCGGCTTCCAGCACGCGGCGGGTATCGGCTACGGCTTCGGCCACCAGCTGGTCGTCCCCGGCCACTGCGGGGTCTGCGGCCGGGCCGGTGCCGATGACGTCCAGCAGAAGGTTGAGGTGGCCGCTGAGCCATGCGAACCACAGGCAACGCAGCGGGCGGAGGAGTGTCGCGGGGTTCGAGGACGATGGCGACGGACTCGCTGATGACGGTGATGTCCAGAAGCGCGTCATCGTGGTTTTCACCCTCCGGCGCCACGAAGAAGCCGGTGGACTGTGTGGATACGGCCATGCGCGTCCCTCCTGGCAGTGGTCAACAAGCGGAGGGCTGGACGCTTGGCGGAACCAGGCCTCGCCCAAGGACCGTACGAGTGGCCGTGGAAGGCAGCGAGGACATGTTGGAGGACATCCCACGGGAGTACCGTCAGCGGGACACTGGTCGCGGCCGCAGTCGACGGCCGACCTTCGCTGCACCGTCCTGGCCGGGGGTAGCCATGTCGCAGATCCCAGGAAACCCGGCTTTTCGTACGGCCCGCCTGGAACGGGGCTGGCACAGCCAGGCCGACGTCGCCGAGGCCTACGCTCGGCACGCCGCGGCGCTGGGCGAGCCGACCAGCATCGACGTGCGGCAAGTGCGCCGCTGGGAGTCCGCGCGACCGGGCTGGCCGACCCGGTCGGCCAGGCGTGTGCTGCGCACGATGTTCGGCGTCCCCCTGCAAGAACTGGGCTTCACCCCGCACCGCGGCCAGGCACAATCCGCTATCGAGGAAGGGGAAGCCGCGGTGCGGCGACGCTCATTTCTGCACGGCGTACTCGCCGGTGCCACACCCGTCGTGAGCACCGCCGGTAGGGGTCAACTGACGGCGGCTCTCGCCGATGCCGGCCGCTACAATGACCGCGCCCTGGTCGACCACCTGCGCACCGCCCTCGACGAGGCCGCCCGCGCCGACGGAAGCACCGGGCCGCGCAACGCCCTGCCGAAGGCGACGGACATCCTCTGTGTCATCGACGCGCTTGCACACAACGCATCCGAGGCGGTGCGCAAGGATTTGCTGGCTATCGGCGCCCGGGCGGCGGAGTTCACGGCCTTCCTCCACCGCGACGCCGGAGCCCCGCCCCACGTCGCCCTGTACTTCTACGACCGCGCCGCGGAATGGGCGACCCTCACCGGCGACGGCCCCATGCAGGCCTACGTACTCCTGCGCAAGGCGCAGGCCACCGACCGCCGCGACGCCGCCCGCATGCTCGACCTCACCCGCGCAGCCGCTCACGGCCCCTGGAAACTGCCGCCCCGAGCCCGCGCCGAAGCCCTCCAGCAGCACGCGCGGGCCCTCGCTGTGACCGGCGCTCGCCCGGACACCGTCGCTCAGAGCCTCGACCAGGCACACGACGCACTCGGCGAGGCCGGACCAGCCGAACCGTCAACCTGCACCGGTCCCCTGTGCGCCGGGTACAACACCGACCGGCTCATGGCCCAAAGCGCCATCAGCTACCGGAAGCCGGCCAGTCCACCCAAGCCGTGGACCTGCTGCGCCAGCACCTGGCCCGTGGGGTCTTCGCACCCAGAGACCGTGCGTTCTTCAGCGCACACCTGGCCGGCGCTCTGGCCGCAGCAGGCGAACCCGACCAGGCCGCCGCAACCGGCCTGACCGCCCTCCGGCTCGCCGCCGGACCCGGATTCGGCCAGGCCCTCGGAGAAATCCGCCGCACCGTAGGACACCTGCGCCCGCACGCACGCAGACCCGCCGTCCGCGAACTACGCCAAGCCCTCACCGCCCTGACACCCGTCTAGGACTTTGTCCGGCCGATCATGTGGCTACTCCACAGTCGTGTCGTTGATGTGGACATGGGGCGGGGTGATCTGCGTGACGCGGAGTAGGAACGGCTGTGGCCGTTCCTCCCGGTCAGCAACGGGCGTTGTGGCAGGTGGCGGGATCATCGGCAGGGGATCGACGGGATTCTGCACAGGTGCGGACCGGCAGTGGCGTGACCTGCCCGAACGGTTCGGCCCATGGAAAACGGTCTATGAACGCCATCGCCTATGGTCGGCCGACGGGACCCGGGAGCGCCTGCTCCAGCAGGTCCAGGCCGCAGTGAGCGACGTTGACCTGGGAAGACGCAGATTGCCCCCCATGGTCATCGGTGGATCCGGGCCGAGGCACTCGCTGTTGCCTGTCCTACCACTCGATGGTTTGCCGCGAACTGCCGCACTCGATAAGGTGCAGCGCCTGCAGGAATCCCCACCGGATGAGAACCATGCGGTGGCTCTACCCCTAGCAGGGATGGCGTTGCGAGGACCGGCGGGAACTCCGCTACCCGTACATCAGGGCCGACGCCACAAGCCTGATCCTGCCCGGATGAAACCGGCGCAATGGTGACACGCAAGCGCATGGCACACGTGTAATCGCGAAGCATTCCACAAGAGGTAGGTCCCGATATGGTTCCGGCGGGATCTCTCGTCCTAAGCGAACACTGGGAGAACGTATGAAACGCCGATCACAGTTCATGGCTGTCGTAGCGGCCGCCGCCGCCGCATGGGCAGTCGCAGTTTTGCCCGCAGCTGCAGTAAGTGCTGAACACGATCACACCGACGTCGACAGCGGTGGCAGTCACGGATTTGACGCATGCCGAGTCGCGTCGTATGGGCAGGGCTGCTTCGCCGAATATGGGGAGTGGTTCTCGGTGGACGATTACGCGGCAGACGGTAAGTCTCCGGTCGTAATGTGGGAGCTGTACGACCGGGACTATGCGGGCGATTTTACGGATCGAGTCCGGTTTGGCTACATCTGGCATAGCATGGGCGCCAACGAACTAGGATGGCAGAACAAGTCGTTCACCGACGGCCTTCAGCTCAGGTTTAAGCTGTGCCTCGGAGACCACACGGACCACGCGATACCGAGCAGCACCTGCACCAGCTGGGTGTACACCACAGCCTAAAGTTGCCCAATGGGTGCTTCTTCGCTTCGGCGGGGAAGCACCCCATTTAGTTTGACCAGATGGCGGTTTGCCCATGCGAGTCACGGTAACCTCGAACTGAGCCAGGCCGGGTGCGCCGTCAGAGGTGAGCTGCGCCGCGGGAAACGCTTACAAGCGCAACTGCGCCAGCTGCCGCCCTGACCCCGTCTCTCCGACAGGCAGGCTGCACGACCACGCCCCATCGGACAGCTGCAAGTGGGCCATCGAGTCCGGTTGTGTGACAGGACAGTCCTGCGATAACCGCCGCACCAGACTGCAGGGCTACCGTCGCCCCATCCGTCGGGCATTCTCAGCCTCGCCCACGCCCGGAGTCTGACGCGGCCCGCGCGGAACGTCGAAGCGGCAGCGCTCATGATCGGCTTCGTCGCGCGGCTGTGCGTGCGCGGGCGTAGGCGTGATTGACCTCCTATAGGCGGCGAAGTCGCGTAGGACGCGCGGTAGCCATCGATGGCGCTGATGACGCGGTCGGTGCTGCTACTCGTCCCAGCCGGCGCCCTGGTCGTCGCCGTCAAACGGGGCGTTCGCCCCGTCCGGTGTGCTCCGTCTCCAAGTCGTAAACACCCCGTAGCTTCGGGGAGCCGCAGCTACTGAACTTGAACTTGTGATGTCGGTGGTGTCGCGGAGGCCGCTGGACGCTGGTCGTTCGAGATCAAGAGCGTGTCTGCAACCAGTGACGCGCGGCGGCGAGTGTCACTTCGATGTCGTCGCTCCATGAACAGACTTCCAGCCACGACAGGTAGCCGTCCTGCGTGAAGACCAGGACCTCGCCTGGGCACTCGCCAGCTTCGGTGACGAGCTGCGCTTCGGCCGCCACGACCGTGCTGGGTCCGGTGGGTGCGGGCTCTACCTCGCTGGTGTCGAGTTCGAAGTAGGCGGTGCCGCACCCGCATGTGCAGCAACGCTACGAAAAGGGCCCCATCATCCTGACCTCGAACAAGACCTTCAGCGAATGGGGACAGGTGTTCGGCGACGAGGTCCTCGCCACCGCCATCCTCGACCGCCTCCTGCACCACTGCGACGTGATCTCCATCAACGGCCCCAGCTACAGGCTCGGCCGCAAGAGACAGATCGTGGTCGACACCAAAGGGATGCCCGTCATGATCATGGTGACCCCGGCCGACATGACCGACCGGGACGCGGCCCGCGAACTCCTCGACTGGGCGAATCCTACTGAAGTTGAACTGGTGATGTTGACGCCGAGTTGATCACCTTGGTGCGCTGGCCCGACCCCGCGAGTGGCACCAGTCCTCGTAGTCGCAGGACCCAGGGGTACGAACCAGGGCTCGGGTGTGTGCCGCCCAGTTGCAGACCCATGCTTCTCCGGTCGACGTTGACTCGTCGGTCAGCGCGCCCAGCCTCACTTCAGGCATCGTCCGGAAACGTGCGCACGGCGTTGCCCAGCCGTCAGCACAGACAGCCAAGGAAGAACTGGTGGCGAGGGCACCACCCTTCGGCTACCACGGTCACGAATAGCGAGTCTCCGATCGCTACCCATGGCGCGCTCATCCGAGCACAGCGAGGCGGAGTTGCTGATGTCACGGTTGACCACCGATTCGCTCCGGGGCCAAGGCCTCAAGCTCCAATGCCTGTCAAAGCGCCGACCAAGCCCGGCAAACCCCCCGCCCATGGGGCAGTCTGCGCTTGTCCTCAGGTCAACGCAGGCCATCTGTGTCGTCGCACTCTTCGCCGACTGGGAGTGGCCGATGGTCGTCCCTCGGGGTCTCGCTGTAAATGACCGAGGAGACAGCCTCGTCGTATGCATCGTCGAGGCCGTTCCCGCTTGTACCGAGCATGTTCTCCCAGTCAATTCCCATACCTACGAGCCTATCTGCACCGCTCGAGTGCATCGGCGATGCGGGACACTGCGACCCTGTGGCTGCACAGCCGGGAGCTACATCCGATCGACGGATCTACGGGCCCGCAGTCAGCCGAAGGTCAACCAGGACAAATGAGCTGCTCGACGCCGCTGTCACGCCATTCGAGCCGACGCCATCAACCTGCGCTCCGCGCACGGTTCACCGATGGGGAGGCAATGGTGGCGGCGTCTACGACAAAAGACGCCCGTGCACGTCGGCGGACGATCATGCGGCAGCTGTACGGGCACCAATTCACGCGCCTGCCTACGGCAGCGCCAGCCACACGGTGCTGATCAGCAGCGCGGACCTCGTCGTCCGCTCCTGGCTACGGGCGAAGCACCTCACTCAAGGGACGCGCAGATCCACAAGGCCGGTGCGAGCGGCGCCGCGCTGCACTCGACGCAACACAGGCGCATGGGAGAGGCCGGGATCGATCCTTCGGCATACGGCTTCCACCGTCTGCGAGGTGGTCATGCCATTCAAGCAAGTCTGAACGGCGCGAGCACCGAGGAGATCATGCGGGCCGACCGGCGGCGGAAACCGGAGACGGTGAACGTCTACGACCGCGGGTTCAACCTGGCCGCCCGCAACTCAGCCGGCCCCGACGCGTAGCGGACTGACCCTGGACTCCAGCCACCCCGGCAGGTCCAGCAGCCGGACGCCCTCCTGCTCATCGGGATCGGTCCGCGCTACCAGGCACACCATGTCCTCGGCACCGGTGTTCACCGGCATGTGCGGGGTGTCCGCGGGGATGTGGAGGTAATCGCCCGCCCGCAGCACCACATGCTCGGTCAGTCCCTCCCCGTGCCAGACCTCGACCTCTCCGGGCTGGATGAAAATGGCCGACTCGTGCCCCTCGTGCAGGTGAGGACGCCCCCGGGTCCCGGCAGGCATCACCAGGCGGTGGAGACACAGTCGCTCCGCTCCCGCCGACTGGGCGCTGATGCCCGCGCCGAACGTGCCACCCTGCACGCCCTCGTACTGACCGGTCCGCACCACCGTGCACTGCTTCTGATCTGGCATACGCGCAGTACAACAGCCCGCCCACGGCGTTCGATCAGTTCCTGCCAGCGCATGCCGAGGCCGGCGCGCCCCTGGAC
Source organism: Streptomyces sp. NPDC003034 (assembly GCF_053591375.1). NCBI lineage: Bacteria > Bacillati > Actinomycetota > Actinomycetes > Kitasatosporales > Streptomycetaceae > Streptomyces > Streptomyces sp. NPDC003034. The sequence continues at coordinate 7,657 of NZ_JBSFTS010000006.1, read as the reverse complement.
CGACGGGACGGCCGCTACGCAGGCCAAGCCTCTCCTGGCTCAGTACGCCGGCGTGCCACGGAGTGTCGAACCCCGTGGAGCGGGTGCGTCACCACCCGTCAGGAATGAGTGCCGCCGCGGGCGGTGTGCCAAGGCACGAACGCGTTCTTCAGCCCCGCGAGGGCTGTGCGCAGCTCCGGGTAGTGGCGCAGCAGCACGGTGATCATGCTGTTGTCGTCGATCCAGGCCATGCCGGCCTTGGAGTACACCTCGGGCGTGTAGTAGTCGGTGAAGAAGCGGTCGCTGTTCAGTCGGCGCGAGGCCATCAGGATGAAGATGCGGAAGGCCGTGTCGCTGAACGCGAATCCGGTCGGAAGCTTCTCCGCGTACATCCCGACCATCAGGTCGACCTTCTCGATGTCGTCGTCGTAGAGCCGCTGGATCTCCTTGGCCCACACGGGGTTGTCCGTGAGGTCCTCGAAGCTCGCCGCGGGCTTCAGCCGCAGCAGTCGCCGGAATTCGTTGTAGCGGGGGACGCCCAGTTCCCGGTTGCGCAGGATGTCCGTGGCGGCGAGGTCCTGCCGTTGTCCGTCAGGGCGCTCGAAGTCCTGGAGGAACTTGGGAAAGTTGTGCAGGGTCACCAGTCCCGGGTGGAGGGTGCCGAAGCTGTAGAGCAGGTTGGCCATCCCCTTGGTCTTCAGCATGTTGAGCGCCTCGGGTCCCGCGATGTCGCGGAAGGTGCAGTCGCTGAGGGTGGAGTCGTCGGTGACGGAGCGCAGGTGCCAGTCGTCGCGGACGAGCGGGTGCATGCGGTAGACGGCCACGAATTCCTCCGTGAGGGCGTACGGGACGCCGTAGTGGTCCGTCTTGCTGCCGGGGATGCCACTGACGGTCTCGCTCTCCGAGATCCGGCCGAAGAGGTTGTGGACGCGCTCGCCCGCGAGGCCCCACCAGTTGGCCCGCAGGGCCTTGACGGTCGTGGGGTGGCTGATCACTGCCGGCGTCCACTCCACCGTGTGGATCTTGGCGAGGAGTGCGGCATTGACGAGCCGAGCCCGCTGGAACAGCTCCTCGTCGTCCCAGGACGGGTAGGCGGCGTGCAGGTGGTCGCAGATCGCGTTGTGCTCCTGGGTGAACAGGTTCTGCATCAGGACGAGGCCCAGCCAGAAGCCGGGAACGCGCGAGGGATCGCGAGAAGGGTCGGACGGAAGCGGGGCCGACCCGTCGCCGAAGAGGTGCAGCTTGCCCGTCTTGCCCGTGCGCACCTGGAGCTGTTCCGCCTCGTTCGTCCCGTAGATCTGGGACGCGTCCCACCAGTGGGACGAGACGTTGACGCGGGTGTCGGGAGTGCCGGCGGGCGACTGGGGGTCCCGGGTCGGGTCGTCCGGTGTCCGCATGATCCGCATAGGGCGTTCCGGCCACGGATCGTCGTCCATGAGTGGCACTTCCCAGGGCCGTTCCATGGGGCTTGTTCCGTGACTGAACCAGTCGCGGACCATGAACTGCAGCCAGGCGGCGACCAGGGAGTTGACCGACTCGGCCGGGATCAGCTCGTGGCGGGTGAGGAGGGCGCGGCTGACCTCGCGCGGGTTCGGCCGCGACAGGACGTTCTCGGGCGTGGCCGGGGCGATCTTGTCCAGCGGGATGTTGCGGCCGAAGCGGGTCCCCGCCATGCCCATCCGCGGCTCGTCGAGGTCGTTGTGGCTGCCGTCGGCAGTCCGGTTGACCCGGTGACTCGGGGAGGGCGGCGCGGGATCGGGAAGGTTGGCGGAAGGCAGTCGGGAGGTGTCGTGGAGGTTCTTTTGACGGAGCTTGACGCGCAGGCCGAGAAGGGCCAGCAGGCCGGGCGTGACCGCCAGGTTGTTCCAGCCGGTGCGTCGGTCGACGAACTCGGCGATACGGGTGATGATCCGCCAGGGTAGGGATGAGCGGTACCCGGAGCGGGATCGCCGGGGGGCGGTGCGTCGTTGCGTGCTCATCGTGGTCTCCTAGGATCGGTTCCCGGTCAGGTCGGGTGTCGCGATGCGGCCACAGGGCTGCGCGTGCGCGACGCATCGCCGAGGATCACGTCGCTCGCCTTCTCGCTGATCATGTAGATCGGAACGGCGATGAAGAATCCGGGAATGCGGGGGAAGACCGAGGCGTCGACGATCCGCAGGCGGTCCACACCGCGTACCCGGAAGCGGCTGTCCACGACGGCCGAGGGATCGTCGGCCCGGCCCATCCTGCAACTGCAGGACGCGTGATGGCCCCATGCCTCGTCCTGTACGAAGCGGCGGACGCTCTCGGTGTCGCCGACCTCTTCGCCGGGCCAGAGCTCCTCGCGGATCACGGAGTCGGCACTGCGGTTCATGCTGCGTACGAACTCCACGGCGGAGGCCATCGCGTTGAGGTCCCGAGCCTCGTCGTCCGTGCCCTCGGTGAAGTAGTGGAAGTTCACCAGCGGGGTGTCCCGGGGGTCGGCGGAGCGCAGTCGCACCCGGCCGTTGGTGTTGTGGGTCCGGCTCTTGAGGATGGCCCACGTGAAGCGGTCCCGGTGGCGTGTCAGGTCGCGCGAGTAGCCGGGGTAGTAGCCGCGGAAGTCGAAGGGGCCGCCGAAGATGAACAGGTCGGGGGCGTCCAGCGACGGGCGGGACTTGCGGGTGATGCCGACGACGGCACCGTTGGTCGTGTACAGGCCCTCGCCCAGCTGCCAGGCCCGGTAGCAGCGGTCCGGTTCGGCTCCCGGCTTCGGTGCGTGGAAGTCACAGTCCTTGATGACCGGGAACTCGCGGTCCATCTGGCTCACCACGCCGATCTCGTACCGGTCCTGGAGGTTCGCGCCCACGCCCTGGAGAGGGACGCGTACCGGAATGCCGTGCCGTTCCAGCTCCTCAGGTGGGCCGATGCCCGAGAGCATCAGCAGCTGAGGCGTGTTGAAAGCCCCCGCGGCGAGGACCACCTCACGGGAGGCGAGCACCCTGCGCGGGACCGGCGACGCGGGACCGTTGTGGTGGCCGGGGTCGGCCCGGTAGGCGTGCGGCTGGTCCAGGTAGGCGACGCCGGTCGCCGCTCCCTCCTCGTCCAGCACGACGCGCGTCACCAAGGCGTTCGTCCGGACGACCAGGTTGTCCGGGTGGCTGCGCTGTACGGCCCGCACACGTTCCCGGGCGGCGCTGCGCCGCCCGTCGGCTGTGGAGATCGGGATCTGCCACAGCCCTTGCAGGCCCTCGGTCTGCACGCGCCAGTCATTGGGATCGACGAAGGATCCGAGCCCCTCCAGAGGGGAGAGCGGCCGGCCGATGAAGCCGGCGAGCGTGTCCTGCGCGGCGGACAAGATGACCGACAACAACTGCTTGTCCTGGATGATCAGTTCGGGGTCGGCGAGGTCGGTCGGCAGCCAGCCGTCGAACCCGTGCCGCGAGTCGTTGCGGTACCGGGCCGCGGCGAAGGGGAGAAGTTCCAACAAGGCGGCCAGCAGCCGATTGCCGGGCGGCTTCTTGGGCCGGGGCCGGTACGTACAGCGCTCCAGCCGCTCGAAGTACCGGCGCATGGCAGTGCCGCGCCAGGATGCGTCGCCCGTCTCCCGCGCGATGTCGTCCCAGTCGTGGTTGTACGGATAGACGGTGATCAGCGCGTGATGCGCGGTGCAGCCGCCGACCGTCCCGGCCCGCGGATAGAGGATGCCCTCGGGCACGAGCTTGCTGTCGCGCTGGTGCTGCTGCTCGTCCGCGTAGTGCCGTACGAAGTAGTCCCAGCGCTGGACGGGGTCCTCGGAAGCATCGGCGTGGAAGGCGGGCACCAGGTAGTTGTCGTTCTCCTCGGCACCACCCGCGTCGAGCAGCAGGACGCGCATGCCCGCCTCGGCGAGGTTGGCCGCCAGCGGTCCACCGCCGGCGCCCGCGCCGACGACGACGTAGTCGAAGCCCGTCTCGGCCGACGGGGCACCGGATTCCGTGGTCACTTCCCCTTCCTCTTCCCGAAGTCGGCCGCGCTGGCGGCCAGGGTCGTATTGACGGCCGAGATGAGCGTCGTCAGGGCCGCGGTACGGGGCGGCAGTTGGCCGCGGATGCCGAGCAGGGCGGCAGTCGCGGTGTCGCTGCCGTGGATCAGGACGCCCTCGCGAAGGTCTTCCTGGAGCCGCCGGCCGCGGTTGGTGAGCAGATCGAGACCGAGCAGGATCGTACGGATCCCGAAGAGCCGGAAAGCGTAGACGGCCGCCGGACTGAGGTCACGGTCCGGGTCGAGGCGCCGGATGAGCAGGGTGGGCGTCAGCAGTCCGGTGACGCCGTTGAAGAGCCGGATGCCGGCCAGTGCGTAGACCGAGGCCGGACGGCGGGCCGGGCGTTGCTTGGCCATGGTGTCTCCCTGGAGTGCAGAGCGGCTTCTGCGGCCACGACTAGCCCCCGGGCATACGAGAAAAAATGCCCCAAAAACCACACTAGGGGGATGACGGTGCGCTTGCACCTCGAGACCGAGATGAGGCGCGGACTTTCGCACGTCAGGGTGTCGGCGGCGGTGTCAGTGATGCGGCATCGGGGAGCAGCTCCGGGTGATAGGCGCAGAGTGCGGCACCCGCGAGCCACCAACCGCGGTACACCAGGGCCCGGCACAGGCGTACGTCCAGCCGGTCGAAGACGGTCGGCACGAGCGACAGGTCTCGATTCTCGAAGCTCCGCTTTTCCTCGAAGGCGCCACGCCACCGGTCGAGCGTCCCCAGGGCGTCCGGCGAGAAGTGGGTGGACAATCCCACCAGGATTCCCCGGCGTGCACCGAGTGGCGTCTCCCCGTCGGGCCCGGCCGCCCGGCCCCGCTGGAAGCGCTCGACGACCGCTCGGGTCCGCAGGGCAGTGCTCTGCCGGTACAGCAGGGAGTTCGCACGGGCGAGGTCACGGATCACGGGGATGCGCCCGTACATGCCCGGACGTAGCAGGCCGCCGTCGAGAACGAGCAGGAAGGCGTGTCGGTACGGCGGCTGTGGCAACTCGGGGACGAGGGCGCACCGGGCGAGCTGGTCGCGAGCATGGAAGACGACCCCGAAGGGCCCTTCGGCAGCAGGGCGTTCACGTTGACGCTCTCGGAGACCATCGACAGGGGAATTTGTGCCCCCTACCAGGTCGTATGCGTGGACGTCACCGACACCGCGCTCCAAGCCGCGCAGCTCCTGGGCGCCGAAGGCCGCACGGACGAGGTCCGCGGGGCGCGGCTCGCCGCTGCAGACCGCACTGGTAAGAGCGTCAGCCGAGCATCACCCGTTTGCCCGCGCGCGCCTCCGTGGGTGACGACGTCCCTGATGCAACCTGGGTCTATTCCTGCCCTTGGGGGAGACATGCCCGACGAGACCGACGGCGCCGCGGCGCGGTGGGCGGCCGACACCGACCAGATCTCCAGGTCCTACGCGGCCATCGCCGCCAACGACCCCACTATCGCCAACGACAAGAGCGCCGTCGAGCGCAGGCGCAAGCGTCGCAAGGCGCACGACCCCCGCAACGAGGTGCACATCGGTGCGGATGACTCTCTGTGGGTCACATTCCTCAGCCGCGGCCTCGTCGTCTCCCGGGCGGTCGGGCGTGTGGTGCACAAGGAGCCGGGTCAGCCGGCTGTCGCATACGGGTCCGGAGTGCTGGTCTCGCCCCGCCTGTTCATGACGAATAACCATGTCACGCCCAACGACTTCCCTCCGTCGCAAGGCGCGGCGGAGTTCGACTACGAGCACAGCGACGACGGCACGGACAAGCCGTTCACAAGCGTCCCGTTCGACCGCCGGACGTTCTGGTTCACCGACGAGGAACTGGACTTCTCCCTTGTCGCCCTCAAGGACCTCGACGGTGCGCCGCCCGGCGAAAGGCAGGGCTGGGTACGCCTGATCGGCCAACAGGGCAAATGCCTCAACGGCGAAGCGGTCAACGTCATCCACCACCCCGACGGCGAGCGCAAGCGCGTGAGCATCCGCGAGAACCGGGTGGTGTCAAAGGACGTCCAGTGGCTGCGCTACACGAGCGACACCCGCGACGGCTCCTCGGGATCACCGGTGTTCAACGACCAATGGGAAATGGTCGCCCTGCACTGTCGAGGCTTCGCGGCCATGAAGGGCGACAGATTCCTCACCCGTACCGGCGAGATCTGGACGCGCGACATGGGTGAGGAAGCCATCCATTACCTGGCCAACGAGGGGTTGAGAGTCAACCGCATCGTCAAGCGCCTCAAGGAGGCGAGGGCCGCTCTCAACCCCGACATGCGCGCCCTCGTCGACGAGGCGCTCACGAGGAACGACGCAGGCAATTCATGACGCCGACCTTGCTGTTCGTGCACGGCCGCTGCCAGCACGGCAAGGATCCCGGCAAGCTGCAACGCAAGTGGTCGGCTGGGCTGGCCGCGGGCCTCGTCCTGGCCGGGCGCCCCCCCGCCAACCAAGTGCCGGTCGCGTTCCCCTTCTACGGCGATCTCTTGAAGCAGCTTGAGGGCGAACTGGCCGTGAGCGACACGGACATCGACCTCGAAAGCCTGCGCCGCGACCGGACCGACGGCGCCGACCCGTTCCACCCGGAACTCGGCACCAAGGTCGGCCGAGTCGAGCGCGAGCTCTTGCAGGACCTGGCGTCCGCGAGGAGCGACGAAGGTGCCACCCTCGTGCAGCGGGAGACGCAAGGCGAAGGCTTGCAGGATCTGCTCTCGTGGCGCGGCGCCCGCCGGGTCCTGCGCTGGTTCGCCGACAACACCAAGTTTGACACGGGGATCATCGAACTGTTCCTGCGCGACGTCGCCGTCTACCTGACACATGGCCGCGCCCCGGTGTTGGCAGAGGTACGGACGTTCGTCCCGGCGACAGGACCGGTGGTCCTCGTATCGCACAGCCTCGGCTCGGTCGTCGCGCGAGACCTCCTCGCCGACGACGGCCTTCGTGCCCGTACCAAGCTCTGGATCACCGCGGGCTCGCCGCTGGGCCTGGACGCTGTCGTCAGGAACCTCCCAGCCGACGAGCGGACGCATCCGGGTACCCCCTGGCTGGACACCTTCGACGTCAACGACTTCGTCGCCACCGGCCATCCCCTGACACCCCGCTGGGGACAGCCGCTCGAGGAGATCGAGGTCGACAACAAAGAAGAGCCCCATGCCATCGAGCGCTACCTGGCCCACCCCGAGGTAGCCGCTGGCATCGCCGACGCGCTGGGGCTGACCTGACACACCGGCAACTCCCGCCGTGACGAGCCTCAGTACCGCAATCACGAGGAGGGCGGCGCCTGTGGCGATGGACGATAGGCCTCCTCGCGCCAGCCGCACGCTCACGCCGCCAGGCAGGCCGCCGCCCGCATCCTCGTCGACGTCGGTGACGGCAGCAGCTTCGCCACCGCCGGCCACCTCGCCGCCTACGCCGGCCTGGCACCCGTGACCAGAGCCTCGGGCTCGTCCGTCCCCGGCGAACATCCTTCCAGGCGAGGCAACAAACAGCTCAAACGGGCCTTCTACCTCGCCGCGTTCGCCTCGTTGTCCCAGCCCGAGTCACGTGCCTACTACGACCGCATGGCTGCGTCAGTGACAACTCACTCCAGCGGTAGGTCAGTTCTGACTCCGTTCAGGGGCCTCAGGGCCAAGATCTGAATGTGAGAGGGCGGTTCGTGAGTTGATGTCCATTTCCGGGTGAGGCTGGGGCAGGCTGTCACGGTGCTCGGTCGGCTATTGCGTCCTGGTGAGGCTGCCG